>CAZTQX010000014.1:0-31185 GCA_964615985.1 uncultured Gammaproteobacteria bacterium
GTCTACCTTATGACGGCTGTTTATTCAACCTCTTTTAAGCCCGATTGCCCTAGATTACTCCCTTAGTAGGATTGCCAAACCACCTGCTGTGAAGTAGTATCCAACCCCTTTTGTTGGACACTCACTCAATAGCGTTGTTATGGCTGCGATTTACACATTAAAAGTGCTGACGGAGTTTGCCTCCGCCCACACCCTGCGCGATTACCCAGGGGCGTGCAGTCGTCTGCACGGTCACAACTGGAAGGTCGAGACCGAGGTGCAAGCCAGCAGCTTGAATGCCGTTGGCATGGCGGTGGATTTCAAAACCATTCGCCGTGCCGCACACGAAATTGGTGAGCGTCTGGATCACTACTATCTAAACGATATCGAGCCTTTTACCGAGATCAACCCAACGGCTGAAAACATCGCGGCCTATTTTTATCGCGAACTTGCCAGCCAGTTGAACAGTGATTCGGTGAAGGTCCATGCGGTCACCCTTTGGGAGACGGATCGCGCCTGCGTACGCTACAGCGAAGAGGAGGCTTGGTACCTTGGTGGCTAACTTCAACGAAATACCCGATGTTCAAGGTCATGCCGATACCCGTGAAATCGCCATTCAGCGCGTCGGTATCAAAGACCTTCGCCACCCGATTACGGTACACGACCGTTCTGGAGCGCAGCACACCGTGGCCACGGTGACGATGGCGGTGCATTTGCCTGAGCATCTCAAGGGCACCCACATGTCGCGCTTTGTGCAGATTCTCAACGAACAAGAATTCAATCTGTCGGTGGACTATTTCCGCAGCATGTTGGCTGAAATGCGCCAGCGTCTAGAATCGGAGTCGGGTTATGTGGAGATGACCTTTCCTTTCTTCGTGCGTAAAAAAGCGCCGGTCACTGGCGTTGAGAGTGTGTTGGATTACAGCGTTACGTTTATGGGTGAGATTGATGGCGATCAGACTCAGATCAATGTCAAGTTGGTGGCTCCCGTCACCAGTCTCTGCCCTTGCTCCAAGAAGATCTCCGATTACGGTGCCCATAATCAACGCTCGCACGTCACCATCAACGCGCGCATTGAGGGTGAGTTTTGCATTGAAGAGTTGATTGAGTTGGCGGAAAAAGAGGCCTCTTGTGAGCTTTACAGCTTACTCAAACGACCCGATGAGAAGTACGTCACTGAAAAAGCGTATGACAATCCCAAGTTTGTTGAAGATATGATTCGGGATATTGCTTGTCAGTTGAACAAAGAAGAACGAATTCGCGCTTACTGTCTGGAGGTGGAGAACTTCGAAGCGATCCACAACCATTCAGCGTACGCCATGATCGAGTTGGATAAAGACGTTTAAGCGGTTTCTACCTCTGGAACATTTTTCATTTTTTCGTTGGTTTAGGCCTGTTCTGGCTCTTCCTCAGCTGTTTTTAACTCGCAACAGCGTGGGTAGGTGGTGTTGAGCTGATTGCTACAGGCCAGCGCCGCCGTTTTGTAACACTCAGCTAAGGTGGGGTAGTTGAAGACGTGTTCGGCTAAATCATCCACGGTGCCGTCAAAATTCATCACCATTTGGCCGATGTGCGCCAGTTCGCTGGCCAGTTCCCCAACGATGTGTACCCCCAGCAGTTTGCGACTCTGGCAATCCACCAGCAGTTTCAGCAAGCCGTTGTTATCCCCAATAATCTGTCCGCGTGCGGTTTCACGGTAAAGCCCTTTGCCAGAGACGTATTGAATCCCCTGTTGATCCAACTGCGCGCTGGTTTGCCCAACCCAAGCCACTTCGGGAATGGTGTAGATCGCCATCGGCAGATGTTTGGAGGTTATTTTGGCGGTGGCATCGCAGGCGTGAATGGCAGCGATACGTCCTTGTTCCATGCCGGTGGCGGCCAGTGCCGGTGGGCCGATCAGATCACCGACGGCGTAGATGTGGGGAATGTTGGTTTGATACTGTTTGTTGACCAGCACCCAACCGTGAGGGTGTGCGTCAATGCCGAGGTTTTCCAGACCCAGACCATCACGGTTGGGAGTACGACCCAGCGCGTAGAGCAGGCAGTCACTTTCCAAGCTGGTTTTGTCGCTCTCGACGATCACTTTGTTGCCATCACAGCGAATGGTTTCGATGTTTTGCTGCATGTGAAAACTGATGCCCATGTTGAGCATGGAGGATTTCAGATTGGCGGAGATGTCTTCACAGAGAAAAGCCAGAATCTGTGCATGACTGTCGATAATGGTGACTTTGACCCCCAGCGAGGCGTAGATGGTGGCAAATTCGCAGGCAATTACGCCTCCACCCACCACGGTTAAGGTTTGAGGCAAACGACGCATGTGCAGAATCGAGCTGGAGTCTAAGACTCGCTCTTTATCAAACGGGACGTTATCGGGACGGCGAGGACGAGAGCCGGTGGCCAAAATTATTTGATCTGCTTGTAAGCGCTGTTCATCACCGTGTGGCTGACTGATGCAGAGTGTATGAGCGTCTTCGAAACGGGCACAGCCAGGGATTAGCGAGATACCGTTACGCAACAGTTGATTGAGAATCACAGACTCTTGTTTATCGATAATGGCATCTTTTTTATCCACGGATTCGCCCAAAAAATTGTGCTGGCGAGGCATACTTTTGTAAATATCACGCATACCGTGGCTGTTGCCCATGGTGCTGCTGTAGGCGATCTCGCGTAGGGATTTGCTGGGAATGGTGCCGGTCTGAAGACCGGCTCCGCCAATGCGCGGTTTACGATCAATCAATCCAACTCGTTTGCCGTATTTGGCTGCTTGAATAGCGGCTCGTTGCCCAGCAGGCCCAGAACCGATAACCAAAATATCAAAATGACGCATAACCTCTCCTTGTGAAATCACCGCACAACGCTGCGTTGTGCCTCACTTTGGTTAGGCATGTTTAAGGCCATTGTTGAGGATTAAGTGACCTCTTGCCAGCCGATGCCTTGGGCTTGATCCAACACGGTCAGCCATTCGGGTTGGCCAATGACGGCATGAATGGCGGCCAGCGCCAGTTCGGGGCGGTTGTTTTTTTCACTCAGATGACCGAGAGCCAATGTTTTCAGGCGGCTGCGATCCATGCGTTGCAGCAGGTCGGCCGCTTGGTTGTTTTCCAGATGGCCGTAATCGCCGCCGACACGGGCTTGCAGATAGTCGGGATAGGGGCCGTTACGCAGCATGTCACGATCATGGTTGCACTCCAGTAGCAGAGCATCGCAACCAGAGAGGTTCTCCACTACAAACGGGGTGATGCTGCCCAGATCCGTGAGTAGGCCAAATCGTCGCTGGGCGTTTTCAAACACAAACTGACAGGGTTCAGCAGCGTCGTGTGGCACCGGAAAAGGCTGGATGCTCAATGCGCCGATTTGAAAGTCTTGATGGGCGTGGAACAGTTTCAGGTTGGGAATCTTCACATCGCGTCCGACACGGTAGGTGCCGTGGGTCATCCAGACGGGGAATTTATAGCGCCGTGCCAACGGTGCGACACCGCGCAGATGGTCGCCGTGTTCGTGGGTCACCAGCAGAGCGTCGATGTCGTCGGGGGTAAGATCGAAACGTTGCAGCCGTTTCACGGTCTCTTTGATGCTAAAACCACAGTCGATCAGTAGCCGTGTGCCTTCGGCTTCAACTAAGGTGGCATTGCCAGAGCTGCCACTGCCCAAAGAGGCGAAGCGCATCAACTTATCAACAACACGTCTAAGGATTGGGTGAGAGGGTGGGAGGGTAATCACTCACCTTGGCTGAAGCCTTGGTGTCGCTTTTTAGCTCAGGGATCACAAACGCGGTCGGCTCTTTTTTCAGAGTCAAACCGTTGGGCAGTTGCAACATGGGGCGTGAGCTGGCGTCGTGGTATTTCACCAAAGGTTTGTCTTTGCCTGAGCTGCACGCGCCGAGGGTTAGCAGAGAGAGCAGAATGAGCGGTAAGGAATGGTTCATGCGTCTTCTTCCGAAACAAAGCAGTTGGCGTTTTGCAGCGCGGTGCGCAGAGGTGGGTGATACGGATCTGCCAGCGGGGTCAGCGGCAGGCGAATGCCGTCCAGAATCAGCCCCATCTCCTGCAACGCCCATTTAACCGGAATGGGGTTGGCTTCCAAAAACAGATTTTGGTGCAGCCCAATAAGGGGTTCGTTGATGGCCGCTGCTTTGGCTTTTTCGCCTTGCCGAGCTAGGGCACACATCTGTTGCATCGCTTTAGGAGCGACATTGGCGGTCACGGAGATGTCACCTTTGGCTCCGAGCAGAATGCACTCCATCGCGGTTTCATCGTCGCCGCTGTACAACTCAAACTCATCGTCACAGAGCTGCATGATCTCCCGGGCGCGATCCAGATCGCCGGTGGCCTCTTTGATGCCGATAATGTTGTCGATCTGCGCCAACCGTGCCACGGTCTCCGGCAGCATGTCCACAGCGGTGCGCCCTGGGACGTTGTAGAGAATCTGCGCAATGTCCACCGCTTCGGCAATGGCTTTGAAGTGCAGATAGAGACCCTCTTGGCTCGGTTTGTTGTAGTAGGGGGTGACCAATAGGCAGGCATCTGCGCCAGATTCATAAGCCGAACGGGTCAGCTCAATGGCTTCGCGGGTGGAGTTGGCTCCGGTACCGGCGATGACCGGCAAGCGACCGTTGACCAGTTTGATGATCATCTTCATCAGAGCGCAATGCTCTTTAAAACTGAGGGTGGCCGATTCACCGGTGGTGCCCACAGCGACAATGGCATCCGTGCCACTCTCCACATGAAACTCAATTAAGTTTGCCAAAGAGGCCTCATCCAGAGAGCCGTCGTTATTCATGGGGGTTACCAGTGCAACCATACTGCCGTGAAACATTGTTTTACACCACACTAAAATGAAGGTCGTTATGGTACTTGGAGAGCGGAAAGTTGACAAGCGACGTGTGGGTTTTCAAAGCCTTTCTGCACGGTGTACACTGCATCCTCTCATCATGAATGAATTTTAGGAGTAGTAATGGACGATAGCTTGTTGGGTAAAAGCGCCCCGGATTTTGAACTGCCCGCCACCGGTGAACAAACCGTGAGTCTCTCTGACTTGCAAGGTCAGAATGTGGTGCTCTATTTTTACCCTCGTGACAGCACCTCTGGTTGCACCACGGAAGGGCTGGAGTTTGGTGAGAATCTGGCGGCGTTTAAGGCCACCAATACACTGATTTTTGGGGTCTCCAAAGACGGCATGAAAAGCCATGAAAACTTCAAGGCCAAACAGAGTTTCCCTTTTGAGCTGCTCTCCGATGAGGAAAGTGATGTCTGTGAAAAGTACCTCTGTTTCAAGTTGAAGAAAAATTACGGCAAAGAGTACATGGGCATCGAACGCAGCACCTTTTTGATCAATGCCGAAGGCAAAGTGGTTAAAGAGTGGCGTAAGGTGAAAGTGGCAGGTCATGTGGCTGAGGTATTGGCTGCCGCAGAGGCACTTTAACGCTAAAGTGTTGACCGCATAGACCGTTTATCTAGGATGATCAACAGAATAAGAAAGTCGATCATTTTGTGCTAAAAAAAACGTCTACACTCTGACTACCTCTCACACTTCTTAAGGAAATCGATCATGACCTCTAACGCGCCCCTGCAACCCACCGATTTGCCGCCTCTGGGCATGGATGAAACCAGTTTGGTGCATGACTTTCAGCACTACTTCAGTCACACCTTGGGGCGGGATAAATATTCGCCCCATCTGCATTACGCCTATGAAGCTTTGGCGCTGACGTTGCGAGATCGCTTGATGGAGCGCTGGCGCAACACCCGTCAAGCTTACGAAACCAGTGAATGTAAACAGACCTTTTATCTTTCGTTGGAGTTTTTGATGGGGCGGGCGTTGGGCAACGCCATGCTCAATTTAGGCTTGAACGAGGAGACGGCGGCGGCCATGCATCAGTTGGGTCTCTCGTTGGAGGAGGTCAGTGAAGCAGAGCATGATGCGGGTTTGGGTAACGGCGGTTTGGGGCGTTTGGCGGCCTGTTTTCTCGACAGTTGTGCCACCTTGCAATTGCCGGTGACTGGGTACGGCATCCGTTACGAATACGGCATGTTTCGCCAGCACATCTGCGATGGTCATCAGGTGGAAGATCCCGATCATTGGTTGCGGGACGGCAATCCGTGGGAGCTGGAACGGCCGGAATACACTCAGACGATTAAGTTCGGCGGTCGCAGTGAGGTCTATCACGATGCTAAAGGCGATTTGCGCAGCCGTTGGGTTGACAGTCACGATGTCTATGCGGTGCCTTACGACACCCCTGTGCCGGGTTATCACAACGGTACGGTTAATACCTTGCGCCTCTGGTCGGCCAGTGCCACCGATGCCTTTGATCTGAATGAGTTTAATGCCGGTAGTTATTCCGATGCGGTCTCGGCGAAAAACGATGCCGAAAAAATCACCATGGTGCTTTATCCCAACGACAGCAGTGAAAACGGCAAAGATCTGCGTCTGCGTCAGCAATACTTTCTCGCGTCGGCCAGCTTGCAAGATGTGCTGGAGCACTGGTGTCGCAATCACGGCGATGATTTCAGCAGTTTTGCTGACAAACACTGCTTTCAGCTGAACGACACCCATCCCACCATCGGCATCCCTGAGCTGATGCGTCTGCTGCTGGATGAGCACGGTTTGGGCTGGGATGAGGCGTGGCAGATCACCCGCAAAACCATGGCCTACACCAATCACACTCTGTTGCCAGAGGCGTTGGAACGCTGGCCGGTACGCCAGTTCCGCGATCTGTTGCCGCGTATTTTGGAGATCATTTACGAGATCAATGCGCGCTTTTTAAGCGAAGTCTCTACTCGTTGGCCTGGGGATACCGAACGCCAACGGCGCATGTCGTTGATCGAAGAGGGCGGTGAGCCGCAGATTCGCATGGCCTATCTGGCCATCGTCGGCAGCATGTCGGTTAATGGCGTGGCACAGCTGCATTCAGAATTGTTGGTGGCAGGGTTGTTCAAGGATTTTCATGATTTGTGGCCGAATAAATTTAATAATAAAACCAACGGCGTTACTCAGCGGCGTTGGTTGGCGTGGTGCAATCCTGCGCTGAAAAGTCTGATTGATGGACACATAGGCAGTGAGTGGGTGACGGATTTGGCGCAACTGAAAAAATTGGCTCCTGATGCCGATGATCGTCATTTTCAAACCCTGTGGGCTGAGGTCAAAATGACCAATAAACGCCGCTTGGCGGCGTTGGTTGAAGAGAGTTGTGGGGTGGTTTTTGACCCTGAGGCGATGTTTGATGTGCAGGTCAAACGCATTCACGAATACAAGCGTCAACTGCTGAACGCGCTGCATGTGATTCATCTCTACAACCGCATCAAATGCGGTGACACGAAGAACTGGACACCGCGTTGTGTCTTGATTGGCGGCAAAGCGGCACCTGGTTATGCCATCGCCAAGTTGATTATCAAGCTGATCAATAACATCGCTCAGGTGGTGAATAACGATCCTGATACCGAAGGGTTGTTGCGGGTCGCTTTTCTCCCCAATTACCGTGTTTCGGCAATGGAGATCATCAGCCCGGGAACCGACCTCTCCGAGCAGATCTCCACGGCGGGCAAAGAGGCTTCCGGCACCGGCAATATGAAATTTATGATGAACGGTGCCATCACCATCGGCACGTTGGACGGTGCCAATATCGAGATTTTGGAAGAGGTGGGTGAGGAGAATTTCTTCTTGTTTGGCCTGACCGCTGCCGAGGTGGAAGAGCAACGGCCAACGTATAACCCACACGCTTACATTGCCGAAGATGAGGATTTAAAAGAGGTGTTTAAGTTGTTGGAGTGCGGTCACTTTAACCAGTTTGAGCCAGGCTTGTTTGATCCTTTGTTACAGACCTTGACCAATCACTCTGATCCTTGGATGAGCTTGGCGGATTTTCGGGGTTACACTGATGCCCAAGAGGCGGTGGCGATGGCCTATCAAGATCGCCCTCGTTGGTTGCGCATGAGCATTCTCAACAGCGCGTGCAGTGGCAAGTTTTCCACCGATCGCACCATGTTGGATTACAACCGTGAGATCTGGAAGCTGTCTCAAGTGGCGGCACTGCCGATGAAATCGTAAAACGTTTTACGGTGGCGTCAGATTCTGCGGAGTCTGACGTATCTCCAGCCGTTCCACCGTGGCCAAAAAGATGTAACGGCCATCCAAAGTGCGAAAACTGCGCCCTGAAATTTCTCCCTGTTTGGCGCGATACTCTCGACTCTCTCCCGTTTCGCTGTTGATCACAAACACCTGCACTTGTCTCTGTTCGTTTGCCCAGTTGCGATAAAAAAGCCAACTGGAGAGACTCAGAGTGATGGCTAAAAAGGTGTAGGCGATAAAGCGCCCGGAGAAGGGCGCTGATTTTTTGCTGGGTCGGGGCAGCCCTTTTGGCTGCTGGACGCTTTCGGGGGGGCGTTTGGCGCGGTAAAACAGCGCCACTCCCACGACCATGAGCACGGTGAAGAGCAGTTTAGTCAGCATGTTTGTGCGTCGTCGGCGGTGTCTCAGGATGAACCGCAGCAGGCCAAGCGTTGATCACCGCCTGCACCAGTGTGGCCAGTGGAATGGCAAAGAAGATTCCCCACACGCCCCAGATGCCGCCAAAAAAGAGCACCGCGACGATGATGGCGGTGGGGTGCAGGTTGACCACTTCGGAGAACAGAATCGGTACCAAAATATTGCCGTCCAAAACTTGGATGATTTGGTAAAACAGCAGCAGATAACCAAACTCGGCACTGAAACCCCACTGGAAATAAGCAATGATCGCCACCGGCAGGGTGACGGCTACGGCTCCCACAAAAGGAATAATCACCGAGATGCCGACCAAAAAACTCAGCAGCAGAGAGTAATTTAATCCCATTAAAGCAAAAGTAATGTAGGTGGCAATCCAAATAATGATGATTTCGATAAACTTACCGCGAACGTAGTTGCCAATCTTTTGATCCACTTCTGACCAGACTCGCGAAGCCAGCTCCATACGGTTGGGCAAGAAGTGACAAAACCACTCCAACAGCAGTTTTTTGTCTTTCAGAGCAAAAAAGACCAGCAGTGGCACCAGAATGGTGTAGATCAAAAAGGTGAAGAAGCCGACCATGTGTGCCAAAGAGAGGGACAAAATGGTCTGTCCCATGCTCGCCACGGCACTGCGCAGCGCGGCGATAATCTCTTGAATTTGCTGTGCGGTTACCAAAGTAGGGTACAACTCGGGCAGTTGCAGCAGCGTGCTTTGGGCGCTGACAATCATATTGGGAAGTTCACGGATCAGCGCTACCACCTGCTGTGAGAGCAGTGGCACGAGACCA
The DNA here is from genome assembly GCA_964615985.1 of uncultured Gammaproteobacteria bacterium. Lineage (GTDB taxonomy): Bacteria > Pseudomonadota > Gammaproteobacteria > JAUZRS01 > JAUZRS01 > JAUZRS01. Next base: position 9,243 of record CAZTQX010000014.1, read on the forward strand.
AAAAAGATCACGAAGCAAAAGAGCAGAAAGATCAGGAAGACAAATGCGACGGCCAAGACGCGAGGAATTCGGTAAGACTCGATGGACTGGACGGTGCCTTCCAGCAGATAGGCTAAAACCGTCGCCACCAACAGCGGAGCCAGTAGGTCGCCCAAGAGCATGATGGCGGCAAAGACGACGATCAGTAATAGCGTTAAAATCACCACTTGTGGATCAGAGAAGTGCTCTCGATACCAAACTCTCAATACATCCCACATTTAACGGCTTTCCACTAGTTTTTGGTAATGATCGGCAAACAGTTGTTCCAGTTCTGTGATCACTTCGTTGGCTTTGCGGCCTTGCAACAGATGTTGACTCATCAGGCCAGAGGCTTCGTGCAGTACCTTGCTTTTGTCCAACATCGGATAACTGCGAGAGAGGCGTTTGATGGCTGTTACCACGGTTTCGTTTTCAGCAGCCGTTTCCAACTGTGGCTCCGAGAGTGGTTTTTCATCAATGCCACAGCGTTGATAGAGAAACTCGGCAAACTCGACAAGGGTTGTCTGTTCGGCAAGCGGCAGGGCATCAAAACAGTGGTTTAACTTTTTTGCACGCGGGTTCATAAAACACTCTTTTTTAGGGGAATATTGACGTTACTTCACTTTAGAAGAGCGGTTGCCCTGTTGATTTTCTTGACAATATTGGCGTGAAAAATCCAACAATTCATCCAGTATGCGTACTCGAAATTTTTGCCGCTGGCGGACAAAGGAGAAGGGGCGATCCAGAGGGGGATCAAGACGAACGGCTTTCAAGGTGCCCAGTCGCAACTCTTTCACCACCGTAGCGCAAGAGGCAATCGAGAGGCCCAAACCGGCTTCTACTGCACCTTTGATCGCTTCGGGACTGCCCAACTCCAAACAGTTGTTGAGTGTTTTTTCATCAATACCTTGGCTGTGCAGGTATTTGGAGATGACTTCACGAGTGCCAGAGCCGACTTCACGAAAAATAAACGGATAGGCCAATAAACGATGCACATCTAAGGTTTCTTCGTTCGCCAGTTCGTGTTGAGGGTGCATGATCACCAGTAGCTGATCCATGCGGCAGGTTTCTGAGAGCAGCAGTTTGTTGTTGATTGAACCTTCGACAATGCCAAGGTCAATCAAATTCTCTTCCATCATAGAAACTACATTTTCAGTGTTGCCGACCTTGAGACGAATGTTGATCTCGGGGTATTTTTGCTTAAAACCGCCTAACAGGGCGGGCAGCATGTATTCGGCAATGGTGGTGCTGGCGCCTAAGACCAAGGCTCCGGTGACGTCACCGGTCATCTCTTTGACCATCTCTTGCATCTCGCTGTAGAGTACAAAAATGCGTTCGGAGTATTCGTAGACCCTTTTGCCGGTTTCAGTCAGGCCAATCTTATTGTGGCCGCGATCAAACAGACGGGTACTGAAGTCCTCTTCCAGTTGGCGAATCTGAAAGGTGACCGCAGGTTGCGTCATGCTGAGGCTTTCGGCAGCTTTGGTAAAACTCAGCAGTCGAGCCACGGTATGAAACACCTGTAATCGTCGGTCGGACATAGTAGCTCCAAGGAAAAATAGACAGCAAAGTCGCATCTTACCAGTTAGGTAGGTCAACATAAACGTAAGCTGGGATAAATATTCTGGAAGCGTCGAAGGTTAAGTTTGATGGCGTTTGACCGTGATGAGTTGCTTGTTCGTGCTTTGGCTTTGCTTTAACATCGGCGGAACATTATGTCTGATTGTTTGCGTGAATGCTGCATTGCTCGAGAAATCTGCCGTTATTCAAGGTAATGGTATGAAGCCTTGATACACGTCGTTTAGAAACACAAATTGTTTTAGGTTGTTGTTTTAGGTTGTTGTTTTAGGTTGTTGTTTTAGGTTGTTGTTTAGGGCAGTGATAGGATGTTTAAGCTTGATATGGTGCTGTTTTTGATAAAAATTCCTGAAAACTGCGCTTTAATCACAAGCTTATGGTTTTAAAGTAGTGGAAAATAAGGGCTAAAAGCATGAGGATAGAGCCAAACGTTGCAACAGATGACGTGCAAATGAGTGAGGGGTGGGCGGTGAGAAGCAAAATGTTCAAGATGCGTTTCAGCACGATGTTGTGGTTGAGTGGTTTTTTATTGTTGTTAGGGTTTGGGGGGCTGGTTCACGCTGTCGAGGAAGAGGAGGTTTCACCTTATTATTTGGTGAAAGAGTATTACATCGGTGTTGATGATGAGATGGATGTCAACGTCTGGCGTCAACCTGAACTCTCCGTTAGTGTGCCCGTGCGCCCCGATGGCATGATCTCTTTGCCTTTGGTGGGGGAGTTGAAAGCCGAGGGATTAACACCCAAGCAGTTGTCTGACCTCATCCGTGACCGTCTCTCGAAATTTGTCCGTGATCCGAAAGTGGCGATTATTTTAACTCAATTACGCAGTCATGAATTTTTATCCCAAGTACGGGTGTTGGGTGCCGTGGGATCGGTTACTTCTTTGCCCTATCGGCCTGGGATGACGGTTTTGGATGTGGTGTTGGAAGCAGGGGGAGTGAGTGAGTTTTCCTCGCCTAATGGCACTAGACTGTATCGCAAGTTTGACGATAAAACCCGAACCATAGAAGTCAATCTTAAGGATATTTTGAGCGAAGGAAAGCTGGAAACCAATTATACTTTGCGTCCTGGCGACGTGATTACTGTTCCTGAAAAGCTTTTTTAGGTTTTGAATAACATTTTACGATAAAAATGGCGGTGTGAATTATGGCTCAACCAATCCCTATGGATCAGTTGATTAAGCTTGTGTTTAAGGAAGTTGCGGTAAGACGAACGATGGTGACGGTTCTTTTTGTCATCGTCAGTTTGTTTGTGCTAGGTGCGGGTTTTGTGTTGCCGAAAAAATATACGGCAACCACCACCATTGCGGCGAATAACAGCAATATTATCGCGCCGTTAATGGAAGGGGCGGCGGTGCCAACGGAGATGGACGTCAGCGAAGAAGCGGTGATTGAGGTGGTCTTCAGTCGTCGTTTACGGGATCAGTTGTTGGAATATGGCGGTTGGCTGGAAGAGGATCTGTCTCAGATTGACCGAGAGAGATTGTTAGAGAGCATTAAAGATCGCACCATTATTACCAAAGAGTCAGCAACGCTAATTAAGATTAAATACGTTGATAGCGATCCGGTACGATCTTTCAAAGTGACGCAAAAATTGGCTTCTTTGTATGTGGCTGAAAGTGGCCAGAGTAAGCGTGAAGAGAGCCAAGAGGCTTACGATTTTATCGATAAACAGGTCAAAGCGTACGAAGCTAAACTGAAAGAAGCCGAACGTAAAATGAGTGCCTTTAAGGCCCAAAATGAAGATGCCTTGCCGGGTACAGGGGACTCCATTGGTTCTCGTATCGAGAACTTGAAACTCTCCATAGAGAAGATGGATCAAGAGATCAAAGAGTCGAGAATTCGACAAAAATCGTTGGAAAAACAGTTGTCGGGCGAAGTTAAGGTGACGGCCAGTTTTTTGAAAGAGAATCAGTATCGTGGTCGGATTACTGAACTGCAAGGGCAATTGGACACTTTACGCCTGAGTTACCATGACACCTATCCTGATATTGTTAGAATTAAAAAGCAGATTGCTGATTTGGAAGGGTCCATTGAGGGTGAAGTGGGACAAAGGGATCCTAACGCGGGCAGTGCCTCAAATAATAATATGAGTCTTCTCAGTGAGGGTGGAGCAACTCCCGCCAATCTATCTCAACAGATGCGCGGTCAACTTTCTGAAACCAAAACGCTTATAGCGACCTTGAATGGGCGTCAGGCACAGGCGCGAAAATCGTTGGCTCGGGAACGAGATCGAGCTGGTCGAGTGCGTTTGGTGGAATCCAAAATTGATGAGTTGGTGCGTGACTATGAAGTGAATAAAGCGCTTTACAAGGATCTTTTGCAACGTCGAGAAATGGCGCGTATTTCAATGCATCTGGATATTGAAAAGCAGGGCTTGAAATTCAGCGTACAAGAACCGGCCGCATTGCCATTGGTGCCGACAGGATTGCGCTTTTTGCATATTTTGCTCTTAGGTCCTTTGATTGGTTTGGTGCTGCCTATCGCGATTATTTATGTGTTACTGGCTTTTCTGGACAGTCGTATTCGCTTGGAGGCGGGGGTCTCTTTTGTTGCTCCAGAAGGGGTTATGGTAACCACGATTGGGCATATGGTCTCCCCCCAAGATCGAAAGTCACATCGGCGTGGCAGTTGGTTAATTGCCTTGGTGGTGATGTTGGTTTTGATGGTGTATGTGGTGGCAGGTGGTTTGAAGTTCATGCAGGTGATTTAAGGCCACAGTGATGGCAAGTGATCTAGAAAGCAGCAGTGGGTTTACCGTTTAGGTTGAAAAAACATGAGTAAAATTGAAGAGACGCCGGAAAAGGTGATAGAAGATGAGATGTTAGACGACTCATTGGACTTTGAGTTGGATGATGATGTTGCTGCTGATCCAGAGCCTCAACGGGTTGTACCGACCATTTCTTCGCATGATGAATCGGTAGAAAATTCGGGCGCAGCTTCCATTGCTGGTACCAGTTTACAGCTCCGCAGCAACAGCAACAGTGGCGACATTGCTAAGATGGAGTACAAACGCTGTTTGACCGCAGATGAATTGGATGCCAAGCGAATTATTCATCCTGACATGACGTCTCGTGAAGCGTTTAACACCTTTCGAGAACTGCGCACTAAGTTGTTGAAGATCAGTCAAGGCGATAACTTTATTGTCATGGTGAGTTCGGTGGTGCCAAAAGGCGGAGCCAGTTTTTTCTCACTTAATTTGGCTGCTGCGTTTGCTTTTGATGAGAGTAAAACGGCTTTGCTGATTGAATGTAATTTGCGCGAGCCTTGTCAGCACGATATTTTGGAAGTCGATTCAGATGTGGGTTTGCGAGACTATTTGGCCGATGCGGTGGTGGATCTTGAAGAGATTATTTGCGATTCAGGTATCGAACGTCTAAGACTTTGTCCAGCGGGCCGTAATCGTGAAGTCTTCAAAGAGTTTTTTACCACGGATCGGATGCGTGAATTTATTGAGCTGATTCGACGTCGTTATTCTGATCGTTTCATTTTTATTGATGCTCCTTCTGTAGATGATACGGATGCACAAATTCTGGCTGAATTGAGTGATTACGTCTTGCTTGTTGTCCCTTACGGTGGTGTTGAAGAGGCGCAAATTAAGGATGCGATTGATGTGATGGGTGAGGAAAAAGTGGTTGGTCTGGTTCTCAATAACATACCATGAATTTTTTCTTTATCATCTTTAAGGAAAGGGATAATGATGTCGGTTCGAAATAGGATTTTGTTTTTTGTCGTTGGATTTATGGGTGTTTCTAATACAGCACTTGCTTTGCAGGCGAATTATCAGCTTTCTTACCAGGGTGAATATACATCGAATGCGAAACAGAGTGGTGCTGTGACTACGACTGCACAGGGAAGCCCCGATTATTTGAGTATTTTTCGTGGCGAGCTGGGTCTCAAGGAGGCGAGCGGACGTTTTCGTTATGATCTGACCAGTGCGATGGAGTTGCGTCATTACGCCAACGGCAGCTACAAACCTGATGCAGTTTTAATGTTGGATGCAACGTCTAACTGGTTGATTTCACCTCGTCGTTTTGAGTGGGCTTTTGAAAACTATTTGGGCGAGTCCCAAATTAATACTCGAAGTGTCAATACACCTGATAATCGACAATTTACCAATACGTTTGTTACCGGCCCTTCTGTTACTTTACGTTTTGGAAAAACAGATAACTTGGTGTTGAATGTTCGGTTTTCGGATGACTATGAAGAGATAACCAATAATGAGGCGCAACGTGCCAGTGGCTCATTGGAGTGGCAACATCGTCTTTCACTGTTGAGTTCAATTTCCGCAGCAGTTAGCAGTACCGAAGTAAAATATAAAGATCCATTGGCAACCTCGGGTGACAGTAAAACCTCGGATGCCTTTGTCAGTTTTCAGACGCAACGAGCTCGTTCGACATTTTCTTTGGATCTGGGAGAAAGTCGAGGTGAGAGTGATCGTCGTGGTGTGACAAGCAGTACGCTAGGGCGTTTTTCTTGGGCGTATCAATTGTCTGGTGGCACACAACTTTCACTTTCGGCAGCTCAGGAATTAACCGATTCTGGCCGTCGGCGAGTGGCCGTTGCACAAGGTACCGTGGCGGCAAATCCAGTAGCACAAACGGCAACCAATGGCATTTTTGAGTCCCGTCGTTTGAATTTCTCTTTTTCTCAAGGTTGGCAGACGGACAGTGTTAATATTGCTGCTTATGCTGAACAACAAGATTATTTAAATGATCCAGCCGATACCACCCAAACTGTGACTACAGTAAATAATACTTCGGGGCGTGATGCAGATGTCTTTGGCTTTGATGCCAGCTGGAGTCACAGTATTAATCGACGTTTGGATGTGGCATTTAACGGCAGTTATTCACTTTCTCTGTACCCAACAATTTTAAGTCCTGTTAGCAGCACAGTCCGTGAAGATACCAATCAAAGTGTGGGGCTTTCATTGCAGTATCAGTGGGGTAGGTTTTTGGCTCTTACCAGTAATATCGCTCAAAGTGAACGAGACAGTAACGAATTCGGTCAGGATTATCAGGATACGCGTTTTTCTGTGACGGTGACTTACGGCCGTTAGGTTTTTTTACTTGTGCCTTATTCTGTTACCGATAGCGATACGCTTACCGATCGTCATGCAATTTTGGCGTTGTGGTCGGATAGTTTGGCGGTGGGACAAAATCATCTTGCTAAGTATCGTTGGTTTTACCAAGATAATCCCATTGCTGCTGCCAGTGGTTTTCTTCTGCGAGCCAATGAGGATGTGATTGGTGCTGTTGCCATTGGTGCTCGTTGTTGGCTAATGGGAGATGAGGAAAAACAGGTTGGTGTTCTGGCTGATTTTATTTCGCCGCCGCAATCCAGCGGCATTGACCCCAGCCTTATTTTGCTGCGTTCGGCCAGTGAACGTGGACAAGAGAAATTTCCCTTTTTGTATGCTTTCCCTAACTCTGAGTCAAAGGCGGCGTTTCGTCGTAGCGGTTATCAGATGCTGGGGCAGATGGTTCGTTACGGTAAAGTATTGCGTTCAGAACGCTATTTACAACGTCGTTTGCCAAAAAACATTGCCTATTTTGGCGGCTATTTTTTAGATGCCGGTTTGTGGCTGAAAGACGGTTGGCAGGCCTTAAGAGGTAAAGCAATTCATGGTCGTGGCCGATGCCTCTATACCTTTGATGCACGTTTTGATCGTTTATGGCAACAAGTGGCACGCCAGAATCAGAACACCGTTGCGTTGTGTAAGAGAGATGCAGAATATTTGCGCTGGCGTTTTAGTGCTTGTCCTGAGAGAGAGTACGACATTTTTGTGTTGAGCCAGAGAGGCTCAGAAGAGATTAATGGTTATATTGTCTATTACGTTGATGATGAACAGGTGGTGCATATCATTGACCTGTTGGCCGTTGACTTTGAAAGTACACTCTCTTGGTTATTAAAAAGTTTTATTTTCGCGGTGCGAAAACAGGCTTATGTGTCGATTTCAATTGAGTTTTATGGTCTTGAGTCGGTGGTGGAGTTGTTGGCCGAACACGATTTTATGCCCAGATCAGGGAGGCCTATTTATCATGTTTGGTCGCATTCTAAAAATATGATGCATGCTGAAAATTTAGAGTGGTTTATGACTGCTTCCGATGAAGATCAGTGAAAGTGATTGCATGAAATAAATGGGAAGGTTTGGTGTGTTGTTCTCAGTTCCATGAGAATTAGATGGTAGTTCATGACAGGGAGTATGTAAAAATTATGAATTTTTGTATTGAAATCTTCAACTGCTCTAGCACAATATTGGGAGTGTAGTTGGTGCATAAAAAAGTGCTATTAGCAAAGTGTTTATATGTTTCGAAGCTGTTGCCGGTGATTAAGTTTGCAAGACAAAAGATGTTACAGGATATCTTGATTCTTGCGTATCATCGAGTGAAGGATATAGAGAATATTGATGCATATGAGTTTGATGCAGAACTGGTGAGTGCCAGCAGTGCAGATTTTTATTGGCAGATGGAATTTGTTAAAAAACATTACAATCCAATCCGCTTTAGTGATTTTATTGAATATCTGGATGGTAAAAAATCATTGCCGCCAAATCCATTGATTGTTACTTTTGATGATGGTTTTGAAGATAATTACAGTGTCGTTTTCCCTATTCTGAAACAGTTGGATGTTCCCGCGACTATTTTCATTTCATCAGACTATATTGGCAAAACCGAAACATTTTGGTTTGATTGGGTGGTGTATTTATTGAAAAAGGCACCACCTGGTAGGCTTCATTTGCCTGATATTCCACTTGATCTTACTATTGACGATAGCCCTGATTCAAAAATGTCTGCGATGGATATTTTATTAGGTGCTTTGAAACAAGTTTCTAATCAAGTTCGTTTACAGTCGATTAAGGCCTTGGAACAACAACTGGGTCTGTCACAACCGAGCGAAGGGTTTGCAGAAAGTTGCCCCATGACGTGGCAGCAGGTGAAAGAAATGTCGGAGTGGGGGGTAGATTTTGGTTCACATTCAGCTACTCATCCGATACTCTCTCAGCTTGATAGTGATGAGCTTTGGTACGAAATTTCAAACTCCAGAGAGACGATTGTTGAGCAGATAGGCGAGTCTTGTGATGTGATCGCTTATCCGGTTGGTGGAGCGTGTACATACGATCAACGTGTGTTGGATATGGTGAAGCAGGTGGGTTATCGGTTGGGTACCAGTTATCGCAGTGGAGTGAATGTATTAGATGATCTGGAACCATACGCGTTACAGCGTATTCATGTGGAGCTGGATACCAGTCATGAACTGTTTGCAGCGACATTGGCGTTGCCCTCCCTGTTTGTTACGAAATACACACTGACTAAGCTGTAGTGCTTTAATCTAAGGAAAATAGAGATTATGCCATTAGGGGAAAGCCAATTTTGTTGGGATTTGTTACAGCGCACGGGCTTGGATGCCAATTTGCAGCGTGGCTCAGGGCCTCGGTTTTCAATTAAAGAGTCCATGGCTCTACGTCCTTTTGTGAAACTGTTGAGAACCTTGACAGTGGATCAATGTTTTTGGATGCCACTGTTACCTTCTATGCCAAAAGAGGGAACAGTTCTGGTCATTGATGACAGCTGTGGTAATTTGAGTCACGGTTTGGCAACGCATTTTCAGCATGTGATTTCGGTGCAGAGTGATGCCACGGCAGCGGCTTTGTTGAATGATTGTTTAGCAAAGTCTGATGTCGATAATATTTCGGTGTTACAGGCCGACCTGTCTAAACCACTGCCGATTTCGGCAGGTTCAATCAGTTTGTTTGTCGGTTTGCGCACCGGTCATCTGTTATCGCGTCATTATGGTTCAGAATATTTGAAAATTTACCGGCAATTATTGACTTCGGTGGGGGACTTGTTAACTCCGGATGGGGTTATGTTGATTGCGGACGATAATTGCCAAAACTACTTCAATATGGCCAAGCAGGTTTTGGGTCGTAAGATCAAGGGGTATCAAGGCGTTCCCTGGCTGGAGACTCGAGATCAGCTGCGCTCTTTCGGCATGCAAATACAAGAGTATGTGGGTAAGTTTGACTATAACGAAGGTCTATTGCCACTGCCAGACTTGGTATTGCGTGAGCATGCTGCTTTGGCAGAACCCTTAAAGAAGAATATGTCTGGACGGATTAAGCAGTATTTGCTCAATCGGCGTCTGAGTACTCGTTATTGGCCCGCATTTCTTTTTTGTGCCAGTAAGCAATCGGGTTTGAATAGCATTCAGCAGATGGTCGAAGCTGCTAATTTGTCCGCTCAGCTCGGCTGGTCAAGCCATGATGTGGAGGTACGGCGAGTGATTGCCGGTAATGCGGATGTCACGGTGGTGATGGTCGGGCCGGTGGGAAACTGTAGTACCGAAGTGGTATTGCGCTTGCCACGTTCTAAGGCTGGTTTTGTCTCTGCAGGACGTAATGCCGATGTGATTAATGAGTTGCAGCAGGGGTCTTTTGCTACGTTGACTCCCAAACTTCTGGCTTCTGGTGAGTGGGCAGGACAACGCTACTATATTGAAGAGAAAAAGGCGGGACGTGAGCTGCAAGAGTTTGATGAGCTGGCGGATCAGATGGTGCGGGAAGCCTGTTTGGTGCTGGCGCGTGGTCAGGCTGAAGCCGCCGTACGTCGTCAGTTGACGAAAAATGATTATGATGTTTTGGTGGGCAGTTGTGTTGCTCACCTTCGGCCTTACTGTAACGAGGTTGAACAGGAAACTTTGCAGCGAGTGGATAAGCTGTTGCAGTACTTCTTTATCGGACAAGAGTTACCGTTAGTAAGAACTCACGGTGATTTTAAACTGGGTAATGTGCTGTTTTTAGCCGATCAAAGTGTCGGTGCGATTATCGATTGGGATCTATCCGAAGCCTCAGGGTTGCCACTGAACGATCTATTTGTGTTGATGACCTATCGTCGCAATCAAGAAGAGCAGAAAAAGTACAATTTGATTGAGTTTTATCGACAGAAGATTTTGCCTTGGCGGGTCCCCCTCTTTTATCAGCAGCTGTTGATCGAGGTGGCAGAGGTGCTGGAGGTTGATGAACGTCTGTTTTTGCCGATTCGTTGCCTCTCTTGGTTGATGAATTTGAGAGACCGGTTGGATTGGACTTTAAAGTCTCATGAAGAGTGGGCAAGTGAAGGCATTGGCGAAGTTTTAGGGGATATTGAGCAGATTTTAGAGCAAGCCCGTTCTAAATAGCAGGATTACTGTTTACTGGGATGTAAGGGAGGAGGCTTTTTTCTAACGAAGCTCTCTTTATGGCATTGATTGGAAAATATCAATTTGGATTTTAAGGCGGTTTTTTGACTCGCTTGGTCTTATACTTGCGCCTTACTTGAAGCGATTTTTTTAAGAGTTCATATGGCTGGCAATCTGAAACATTTGTTAAAACATACCGGTGTTTATCTGATCGGTAATGTCTTGAATCGTCTGGGTGCTTTTATACTTCTGCCCATCTATACCAATTATCTGAGTGTGCCTGAATACGGCGTTCTAGAAATCCTCTATTCCATCAATGCCGTTTTGTCGGTGTTGTTTGGCGCCGGTTTGGCGCATGCGACATTACGTTTCTATTTTGATTACGAGGATCAAAAGAATCGTAACTCGGTGGTGACCACCAACCTATTGATCACGTTTGTATCAGTGACGGTTGGGGTGCTGTTGGTCAATGTTTGGAGCGAAGAAGTGACGTTGTTGCTTCTGGATGATTTGCAGTTTGAATTTGCGCTGCAAATTGCGTTGATGATCATTGTGGTGGAACTGAGCAGCGAGGTGTTGCTGGCTTACCTGCGTGCTCAAGAGCGCTCAGGATTGTACGTGATTTTATCTGCGGTACGTCTGGTGGCGCAAATTGCGGTGACCTATTATTTGCTGGTCAATCAAGGCGGCAGCGTTGATGCGGTCTTGACCTCGAATTTGATCAGTGTTTCTCTGATTGCGGCGATTCTATTGGTTTTCACTCTGAAAGAGTGTGGCTTTCGTATTGATACGAAAAAGATCAAACCCATTTTAAAATACAGTATCCCCTTTGCAGCCAGCTCCGTTGTGGGAGTGGTTGCGGGCAATGCGGATCGTTTCTTTATCAAGGAATATGAGGGGTTTGCAGAGGTGGGGGTGTACGGCTTGGCGATGAAGTTTGCGCTCCTTTTAACCTTTATCTTGGCCGAACCACTGTACAAAAGTTATGGCCCTTATCGCTTTTCATTGATTGGCAAGCCGGGTGCTGAGTTGTTTCATGCGTCGGTAGCAAAGTATTTGACCTTTGCTGCGGTGCTGGTGGCGTTGGCTTTGTCGCTCTTTATCTCTGATCTGTTGGTGCTGCTCTCGGCTCCTGAGTATTGGGCTGCTGCGGGCATTGTGCCTATTTTACTGCTGGGCGTGATTGTGCAGACGAACTCGTACTGTTTTCAAACGGGTATTTTGATCCATAAAAAGAGTCAATACATCCTTTACATCATCATGCTTTCAACCAGTGTGAATTTGATTATGAATGCGTTGATGGTGATCTATTTTGAGCTGGGGGCGTATGGTGCTGCGATTGCTTATACCTGTGGCACGGTAACGACTGCTCTGGTGACCAATGCGGTTTCTCAGCGGTTATATCATGTACCTTATCCGTTTGTGAAAATGGTGATGGTCTTGTTGCTGGGGGTCATGGCTTATCTGTTTTCATTGCTGATTCCTGAGGGAGTGATGTGGTTAAGCCTATTGTTGAAAAGCATCTTGTTGATGGCTTTTTTTGTGCTGCTCTATTTTCTGGATGCAGAAGTTCGAGGGCTTATTGATAAAGCACGCCTGAGGTTTTCAGCGCGTTAACGATTTCCGCTTTGTCGTGATAGGGATGTAGACAAGCTGGTTAAACAACGGGAGGGAAGTCTGACTTCCTCAACTTTTGAATCATGATTTTTATCTATCTCTATCTGATCTTTCTCTACATTCGTCCGCAAGATTGGGTGCCAGCTTTTTATGGTTTTCCTACTGCGATGACGGTGATCCCGATGGGCTTGCTGGCGGGTTTTCTGCGCAAACAGCAGAACCCAGACCTTTATATTTTGCCGCAGACAACCTTGGTGCCGTACTACCTGATTATGATTTTGGTGGGTACCACGATTGCCGCTGGATTTGCCACCGCACTGAGTGAATTTATTGAGTTTCTGCTGCGTGGTATGGTCTTTTTTATGATCGTTTGGAATGTGGATACCCCCAAACGTCTGAAAAGCGTGATTAATTTTACCATCGGCCTGACCCTCTTTTTGGCTTACCAAGGAATCATGCAGGGAGAAACAGGGCAGTGTTGGGGTGGGATGACGGTTTTCCCTGGTTACGAAGAGATTCGCATCCGTTGGTACGGTGATTGGGATGGCCCGAATGTCTTGGGGATTCTGTTTGTGGTGGGCATCGCACTGATGTTGGAGTACGCCTTTGGGCCGTGGAAACAGCACGGCCTGATCACTCGCCTACTTGCCTTAGCAGCGATCGGTTATGCGGGTCAAGCGATGTTTTTTACCAACTCTCGTGGGGCTATTTTGGCCACTTTGGTTGGGATTTTGTTCTTTTTTCGCAAGGAGTTTGTCAAACCCTACTTCTTAGTTTTAGGGGGAGGGGTTCTTGTGGTGGGGATTGCCTTAATGCCGTCACGGATGACGGAGGTGAATTCGGAGGAGGAGTCCGCACATGAACGGATTCAGCTGTGGGATAACGGCATCAATATGTTGCGTGCTCATCCGCTGACGGGGGTGGGAAAAGGCCAGTTTTCCAAGCATTCCAAGCTGCGCCTGATTGCGCATAACAATTATGTGCAAAACTTCGGTGAGTCCGGTTTTCCGGGTTATTACATTTTTATGGCACTGCTCTGGTACTCCATTTGGTACAACATGACCATGGATAGGCCGGAGTACAACGTCCCTGACGAGGTGTGTGGAGCGGGCCGAATGATGGTCGCTGCCTTTATCGGTTACATGGCATCGACCTTCTTTGTGGTAATGGAAAATGACCTGCTGTTCTACTTCTTTGGTTTGGCGGCGGCGACGCAGGTGACGGCACTGAACTGTAGTAAAGACTTCCCACGACCGCAATTTACCGCCTGGGATCGTAACATCATCATTGCGATAATGATGTCGATCTTGGGGGTGATTATTGTTCAGGTTTACTTTAAACCGGTTTAAGGCAGAGTGAAGCTGTGCTCTGATTTTAAGTCGATTGTTGGTGTGTGCATGGTAAATTAACGCCTGATAAATCGACAGCCCTCGTCTGTTTTACCTTTGAAATACTTAGGAATAAAAACCGCTATGACGCAAAAAAAACGGATCTTGATTATCTTTGGTACCCGCCCTGAAACGATCAAATTTGCTCCGGTGATTCAGGCCTTGCAGGCCAGAACGGATGAATTTGAAACCGCCGTGGCGGTGACAGGACAGCACCGCGAGATGCTGCATCAAGCCTTGGATATTTTTGGAATTAAACCCGATGTTGATCTGGACATTATGCGTGCCGATCAAGATTTGTTTGATGTCAGTATCAACGCCTTAAAAGGTTTGGGTGGGGTGATGAAATCGTTCCAGCCCGATTGTGTGTTGGTGCAGGGGGATACCACCAGTACTTTTATCGGTGCCTTGGCGGCTTTTTATGTCAAAGCCAAAGTCGGGCACATCGAAGCGGGTCTGCGAACCTTTAACCGCTGGAACCCTTTCCCCGAAGAGGGCAATCGTAAATTAACCTCCTGTGTGACCGACTTGCATTTTGCTCCCACCGAGCAGTCGAAACAGAACTTGCTTGGCGAAGGTTATGCCGCTGCTGATATTTTTGTCACCGGTAACACCTCCATTGATGCTCTGCTCTGGGTGCTGGGAAACACTCAGCCAGAGTTTGCTAAGGTCTTGACCCCTGAGCAGCTTGAGGTGATTGAAGGGCGCTTTATTCTCTTGACCACCCATCGGCGTGAGAATTTTGGTAAACCGATGGAAGATTCACTGCTGGCGGTTTGCGATATTGTCGAGCGTCATCCTGAAGTGAAGGTGGTGATGCCGGTGCATTTCAACCCCAATGTGCGCTCCAAAGTGGATCAGATTTTACGCGGCAATCCTAATATTATTTTGATCGAACCGTTGGATTACCTTAACTTTGCTCATCTGATGGGCAAGGCGGAGTTGATCTTGACCGATTCTGGAGGTGTTCAGGAAGAGGCCCCAACCTTGGGCAAGCCGATTTTGGTGTTGCGAGAAACCACCGAACGTCCTGAGGGCGTTGATTCAGGCACGGCTAAATTGGTCGGTTCGGATCGAGAGTTGATCGTTGCCGAAGCGTCGAAACTGTTGAGTGATAAAAATGCCTATGAAGCGATGGCCAATAAGGTCAATCCGTACGGTGATGGCAACGCGGCTGAACGTATTGTCGATGCCATGAGCAAGCACCTCTAAAAGGATCTTAAAATGAAAATATTGTTTCCGTACATGGCGCGTTGGTTTGCGGTTAACTGGACTCGTTATCACTCCTTGTTGGAAGTGTTGGGGCAGCAGGGGCATGAGGTGCATGTATTGCAGCCGCCTTCGATGGATTCTGAAGAGACCAATTTTCGCGAAATTGCCCATCGTGATATGCCTAATGTGCATTTGCACGACGTTAAATTAAGTGATGGTTTTTGGAATAAAAAATTGCCGTTGGATAAGTTGGTGAAAAAAGCCTACTTTTCTATGGCTGCTTACAAAGATGCGAAAAAGATTGTTAAGGAGCAGGAGATTGATCTGGTGCTGCTCTACAACATTCCTCAATATCAATTTATGCGCCTCAAAGGACCCAAAATTGTCTTTGATTTTGCTGATGATTACATCGACATGTTGGCTTATGAGCTGGGTTCTCTGAATATTGCGCCGATCCGAGGCGTGGCGCAGAAGATGTTGGATAACATGATGAAGCGTTCCGATGCGGTGTTGTGTGTCTCTCATGAGCTGGCCAAATTAGCCAAGGGCAATGTGCATGTGCTGGCCAATGGGGTTAGTGCAGATCAGATGGTGGCACTCGCTGACGGTAAGCCAACCAATGTGGTGGTCAATGAAAAGTTCACCGTTGGATTTTTAGGTGCGTTTGAGTATTTTATCGACTTCGATATTATTCTTGATGCTGCGGAAAAATTGCCAGAAGTGCATTTTTTGCTGGTGGGATCAGGGCGTGATTGGGAAGGGGTCAAACAGGCTGTTGCCGAACGACAGTTAAATAACATCGAGTTGACCGGTGGGGTGCCACACGATGAGGTGTTTGATTGCATTGATCGTATGGATGTCTGTCTGAACATTTTTAAACCGATTCCGGTTTCGCATCGTGCTTGCCCGATTAAGTTGTTTGAGTATTTGAGTCGGCATAAACCGGTGATCAGCACTCGTCTGCACGAAATGCCGTACATTGATGACGATAATTTTCTCTATTATGCCGATCAGCCAGAGGAGCTGGTGCTGGCCATTGAACGCATTCAGCAGAACCCTGAAGAGGCGTTTGAGATGGCACACAAAGGTTATAACGCGGTTAATGAACGGTTTACGTGGGAGAAATTGGCAACTCGATTTTTGGAGCTTTCAACCGTGAAGTAAGGGCGGATTCCATATCCGCCCTTGGTTGTATATCCAAGGGTTTATAGAAAGGGCAGAAATAAATTCTGCCCTTTGTCGTTAGGTGATGTTCAATCCATGTACTCCACATTGGAGCCATCGAGCAGGCGATCTGCCCACTCGTTATTAAAATTACCCTTTGCTACTTCTTGGCAATAAACGCTGAAATCTTTATCCCAAGTGTGTAAACGTTCCAGCAAGGTCTCCATAAAGTCATGGCGTACCGCCACAACCCCAGTTTGATCGGCGACGATTAGATCACCGGGATTAATAACAATGCCACCGCAACTGATCTGATGGTTGATCTCACCAGGGCCGCGCTGCATTGGACCGACGGGGGTGGTGCCACGGGCGTAGATGGGCAGGCCGATCTCTTTCAGACCCGGTAGATCTCGAATCAAACCATCAATCACAAAACCAGCAATGCCACGATGCTTGGCTTTTTGGCTCACCAACTCACCGCAAATGGCGTTGGTCTGCCGCCCGCCGGTATCCACCACAATCACATCCCCTGGTTTGGCCAAATCCAAGGCTTTATGCACCATCAGGTTGTCGCCAGGGAAGACCTTCACCGTGCACGCAGGGCCGATCAATTTGTCTTTATTGACCAAATTACGAATTTTGGGTGACAGTGCGTAGAGCCGATTCATTAGGTCAGAGATGTCGGGGGTGGGGTATTTGCCGTACTGTTCGATCAACTCCTTGGGTGGACGTTCAAAGTCACGCCGAATGCGGAATCCGGGGCCGGGATGGACTGCGGTTGTCTGTGGTTTTCCTGCCATTTTATGCTCCTAGGGCTTGCGCCGATTCACCAAGGTAGAGGAATGTGTCTGTTTTTTGCTAGAGTCTGTAATGCGTTACGGGTGTGTTCATCCAGTGTGATGCCCTCGCGTTGACTTTTATCGTAGGCCTGCCAACGAGATTCGCCGGGCAGTGCGGGGATGTTATTGGTTTTGCCACCGGCGGCATGGATCAAGTCGCTGAGCTGTTCCAGACGCTGGTAGTACTGTTCCAGTGGCATAAAGCGACTGACATCGAGGGCGATAAAAAGATGACCGTTGTTGCTGTTGTGCTCAAAATCGTCGTGCATCGAGGCCACTTGGTGGGAAATGCCCGCGCCGGTGATTACCGCACTTAAGATTTCCACCATCAGTGACAGGCCATAACCTTTCGCGCCACCAAAGGGCAGAACGGTGCCGTTTTTGACCTCGTTGGGGTCGGTGATCGGTTGGCCATTGGCATCGACGGCAATACCTTCGGGCAGTTGTTCACCGGTCTCAATCGCCCGTTTAATGCTGGAACCGGCGCTGGCGGCGGTGGCCATGTCGAGCAGAATTGAGCGCCCATCTTGTCGAGGAACGCCAAAGGCCATTGGGTTGGTGCCGAAGACCGCTTGAGTGCCACCAAAGGGAGCTACCTTGGGCACCGAATTGCTGGTGCTGATGCCGATCATGCCTTGTTCGGCGGCCAGTTGGGTGTAGTAGGCACCGGAGCCGTTCCAGTTGCTGTTACGCACCCCGACCACGCCAACCCCTTGGCTTTTGGCCAGCTCGATGGCTTTTAACATGCTGTGGTGACTGACGTATTGACCAAAACCGTTATTGCCATCCATCAAACCCATTGCAGGGCTTTTCTGCTCAAAGTTGAGCTGACACGGAGTGGTGATGCGGCCTTTTTGCAGTCGATTGATCAGCACCGGCAGTCGCCAAGCCCCTTGCGTGGGGCGATTGATCTGACTGTTCCAGCTCAACACGCGGCTGAGGATCTCCGCTTGGGCTGCGTCACAATCGTAAGCCAGCAGCAGAGTTTTGATCAGTTGGCGTAACTCAGGGGTTGGGATCTGCGGCACCTTTGCCTCCGGTTGTCTGTTCCAATTTGTGCAGCAGACGTGAGCCGATGTAGCTCAGATCATCACGAACTTTGATCAGCCACGGTAGTGGATCGTGCCATTTGAAGTAGTTGACGACTTGCCAATGGGCGAGGCTTTTGAGCCAGCCAGAAAAACTCAGTTCTCCTCGTTGTTTTAGTTGCCGAAAGGCGTGGAAGTCGCGGTCGGGAATCCAGAGGTGCAAGTGTTGTTGATACTCTTCAATTTTGGGCGGTGTTTGGCCATCCAAATGTTTGTAGACGATCTGGGCGATGTCCATGCCACTTTGATAAACCAGCTCTTGAGAGGCGACAAAACGGGCGTTGATCTCGATCAGTTTTAACTGGCCGTCACGCAGATCCCGTTTGAACTCCATATTACAGAGGCCGGTGAAGTGGATGTGTGCCAGCAGCTTTTGCCCTAGTTTGGCCACTTCCGGTTGCCACTCGGTGACGTGGTAGGTGGCACCGCCGTGGTTGACGGGATAACGTCGTTTAATGCGTTTGGTGAAATGGTAGAGCGGTTGTTCGGCTTGATCATGGTAAGTGAAATAGCTACAAAGCAGGCTGTCGGGGCCGGGAATGTATTCGCTGACCATAAATTCCAAACCGGCCTTTAAGACGCGACTGGCTTTGTCGAGCAGCTCTTGGGCGTTTTGTACTGCCAGATATTTTTGACCATCAAATTGGGCTTGGAAGAGGTGCGAGTGAATTGGTTTGATGATGGCCGGATAACTGACTTCGTGCATGATGTCGATGACATCTTGCTGTTTTTTGACTTGCCAAAATTCGGGGATGGAGATGCCCGCTTGTTTGGCGACGCGCAGGGTGTGTTGTTTATCCAGCAGTTCTTGACGCGATTGCAGGCTCTGGCCTTCTAAAATGTACTGTTTTTCCAGTTCGGCTTGGTGAGCGATGACAAACTCAAGTGCTTTGTCGCTACAGGGGAAGAGAATGGCATTTTTTAGTTCTTCAGCCGGATCTTCCAGTAGCAGTTTGTGCCAGTAGTTGAGCAACGGTACCCCCTCAGGGATGAGGTAGGTCTGTTGGCAGTAACGCGAGTGCAGCGCGTAACACTCTGCGGGGGCTGAGAGATAAATCGGCACTCCTTGCCTGCCTAAGCTGCGGACAATGGAGAGGGCATTGGCTTGACCGTCTAGGATTAAGACGGCACGTTTTTGAGCGGTTTTTCTGGTCATATTGAATTCTGTCTGTGGTGGTAAAAGGGCAGTGACGGTTTTTAACGGCTTTGTCCTGATAGTGGATTCAGTTTAACCACTTGTTTTCGGGTCAGATAGATTTGGCTGGAGCCTAATATTTTTTCCGCTGTCGAGTTGGTGACAATAATCTCTCTTTTGTAAGATTTTCATGTGGGTAAAGTGTAGAAGGTGGATCATAATTTCCTCTGATAATTCGTTAAGATTGCATTAAGGCTGAGTGTGTTCGTTTACGGCATGATGAGCTTCTAAGCGATTAGCATTCCAACATAAAGAGGTGTGATGGTGGGCAAGCAGATGGGGAGTTCGGTGCAGGTTTTACAGGTTCGTATTGATAAGTGGCTTTGGGCTGCGCGGTTTTTTAAAACGCGCTCGTTGGCATCCGAGGCGATCAAGGGCGGCAAGGTGCATCTCAATGGCCAACGCAGTAAACCGGCCAAGATGGTGCAGGTGGGAGATGAGTTGACCATTCGACGCGGTTTTGACGAGTATCAGGTAACGGTTTTGGCGCTGGCGGAAAAACGCGGTTCTGCCACGATTGCGGTAACGCTGTACGCAGAGAGCGATGAGAGCAAACAGCGCCGCCAGACGTTGGCCGAGCAACGTAAATTGAATTCAGCGGGTTTTGTGCCGAGCGAGCGACCGAATAAAAAACAGCGCCGTCAGTTGGTCAGTTTTACCAAAGGACGTTTGTAGTTTTGCTGTTTACATTTCGCTAATCCTAACCGCCAGTACATCGCAGGGAGCGGAGTGCAGCACTGCATTGGCGGTGGAGCCGAGCAGCAGTTGCAGGCCTTGGCGACCGTGGCTGCCAATGATGATCAGATCAACTTGATCTTTTTCGCTGCGACGGATGATCTCCGTTTTAGGTGAGCCAATCTCGACCCATTGATGTTTTTCGCTGACTCCCAGCTCTTCGCCAAGCTGTTTGATCTGCTCTTTTGAGCGCACGATCAGCGATGTTTCTAGGTCATCGTTGGGCATAATAAAGTCGTCGATGTAACCAGGGGGCAGATAGTCAACGACGTGAATCAGGCTGAGCTTGGCTTGATATTGTTCCGCCAGCTCCTTGGCTTTTTCGATTACTGCATCGCTTTCTGAAGAGAAATCGACACCGAGAAGAATGTGTTTGTAGATGTGCATGTCACTCTCCTTTATCTCAGTCTGGAATTTATTACCTACTATTTCAGTTTCCGCCCCGTCTTTGCCAGCGTCAACCGTTATCTTTTAGTTGCGCTTTGTTTGACGGCCATTTTTCATTTTTTTGCCGGTTTTTTGTGACAGGCTGAGGCAGTCATCGCGCCAGATGCAGCCGCCTTGATCGCAGTAGCCACTGACGGCAGTGGCAAAGCAGTCGAAGTTGCCTTCGTTGGATTGAATGCTGCGTATCAGGGTGGTTTTTGGCATTTTGCCCGGTTTGAGGTTGATGTTACGGGCGATGATGCGAATTTGTTGCATGTTCATGGTTTTGGCTCCGATGTAGGTGTGAGATAGATTATAGATGCTATTAGCTTAAGTGGAATTGAATGCTCGATCATTATTAGCTGAATGGAGGTGTTGTGGTTGAAGTGTTGTGGTTAATGAATGCACTTTGTTAAGCAATATTTGGGGCAGTTTATTTGGATGCTGAATTTTTGCTGCTGATCCATCGAGTCTCTTGTTGGAACAGCTCGATAAAACGTTGTTGGAAGGTGCGCAGATATTTTTCTTTTAGGTAGGCAATTTTGGTGGTTTCCCAAGGAAATAGGTGGCTGAGATCGCATTTTTGTAAATCTTCGTCTTCTCTCGCGTTGTAGGCCAGATCGGTAATAATACCGATGCCCAAGCCCTCTCGAACGTAGGTTTTGATCACATCGGTATCAGCAGCGCTGAGAGCTACCTGTGGTTGTAGGTCGGCCTGTTGAAAGGTTTGGTTGAGATTGCCACGACCGGTAAAACCAAAGATGTAGGTGATCAAGGGGTAATGACACAGGTGTTCGAGAGTGATTTTTTGATGTTGAAAAATAGGGTGCTGTGGTGGTGCAATCAGGCAGCGATTCCAACGGTAGATGCTCTTAAATGAGAGTTCGCTACTTTTATCCAGTGCTTCGGTGCAGATGGCGAGATCGACCTGGTCTTTGATTGCCATGTTAACCAACTGTTCGGGGGTACCTTGATGTAGTTGAATTTCCACTTCGGGATAGATTTGTCGGAAGCGTTGAATCACCGGCGGCAAGACATAACGAGCTTGGGTGTGAGTTGCTCCAATGCGAAGCACGCCGTGATTTTGTTGTTGATGTTCATCGCCAATGGCAGAGAGATTGGCGGCAGCATTGAGAACTTGATGAACGTAGTGCAGCACCTCTTTTCCCTGCTGGCTAAGTCCAGTGAGACGTTTGCCATGACGTTGAAACAAGGAAAACCCCAGTTCATTTTCCAATTGTTTGAGGTGCTGAGAGACAGCGGGTTGTACCAGATTCAGCTGATCGGCAGCGCGGCTGACATTGAAGTCTTGATCAACAAGTGTGGCAAGAGAGCGCAGTTGGCGTAGTTCCATATCATTATTAGTTATATTGATGAATGAATTATTATTTCTAATGCTTAAGTATGGCAGAGATAATGGGGTCTCGCTACTTAATAGTACATTGGCTTAAGGTCAACACTTCGGACAGTTTTAGACAATTAAGGTAGGAACCATAGGCGGATTCTG
>CAZTQX010000015.1:0-19915 GCA_964615985.1 uncultured Gammaproteobacteria bacterium
GATTAACCATGAAAAATTTGAAACTGATCGCTGTTGCTGCTCTCATCACCGCTTCTGCTGCTTCTCAAGCTTGGTGGGGTCCTTTTGACAACAACAACGGTTCTAACAACAACAGCTACAGCAATGGTAACGGCAACGGTTCTGCTAACGGTTCTGGCGATTTTGGCTTCAGCATGAACGCTTCTGCTAAAGGTGATGCCAACGGTAACGGTAACAGCAGCAATGGCTACAACAACGGTTCTAACAACAGCAACGGTAACGGCAACTTCTTCGGTAACGGCGCTGGCAACGGTTCTTTCGGTTTCAGCATGAAAACCTCTGCTAAAGGCAACAGCAACGTTGCTGGCAACGGTTACGGCTACAACGCTCCTTACTACGGCGCACCTGTTGTTGCAGCTCCTGCTGCTCCTAAAGCCGCCGCTCCTGCTGCTGCAAAATAAGTCATACCCCCGAAACCTCCGTTTCGATCTGCCCTAGCTGACCCTCCTCCCAGCTGGGGCTTTTTTATGTCTAAAAAAATTACCCTCGCCGTCAGCGCCTGCTTATTAGGCCACGCCGTTCGCTACGATGGCAGCCACAAACGCCAAGATTTTATACTCAATGAATTGAGCCAAATCGCCACCCTCATTCCCTTTTGCCCAGAAACCGCCATCGGCCTGCCGACACCAAGACCTCCCATTCGTCTGGTTGGCAATCCAGCCAGCCCACAGGTCTTGGGCGTTGACGACCCCACTCTGGACTTCACCCAAGCACTGCGCGACTACGCTACAAAAATGGCGCAACAATTTGCCCAGATCAACGGTCTGATCGTCAAACGCGGTTCGCCCAGTTGCGGCTTGCAACAGGTCAAGGTTTACAACGCCGAACAACAAACAACGCAGCGCAACGGCAGCGGACTGTTCACCCAAATCCTTCTCACTCATCTGCCGCAACTGCCCGTCATCGACGAAGAGCAATTGGCTCAGCTAAAACAGAGAGAACACTTCCTGCAACAAATACGACACTATAATCCTAATACGCTAAAATGATCCGCCATAATTGATTGACCCTTTTACCAATAACACTTACTGTTCACCTCGAAAACGTCAGCCAACCACAGTGAAATCATGAAAATTCTGCACACCTCCGATTGGCACCTTGGCCAACGCTTTTACGATCAAGAGCGCCATCAAGAACACGCTCTGTTTCTCGACTTTTTGCTGCTCACCCTGCAACAGCAAAAAATCGAACTGCTGCTGGTCTGTGGCGACATCTTCGACAACGCCAACCCCTCGCGCCAAGCGGAACGACTCTACTACGACTTTCTGCGCCGCCTCTCGGTTTTAGGCCATTGCCAAGCGGTGATTGTGGCGGGCAATCACGACTCTGCCTCTCATCTGGAAGCCCCCAAACGACTGCTAAAAGCTCTTAATATTCATGTGGTTGGCTCACTATCAGAAGAACACGATGACGTTCTGCTACAGATCAAAAGCCAAAATGAGCAAGACCCTGGGGTCTGGCTGGCCGCCGTGCCTTATCTGCGGGATCGTGATCTGCGCCGAGCGGTGGCCGGAGAAAGTTTTGATGAGATGGAACAACGCACCAAACAGGGCGTGATCCAGAGTTATGCCAAACTCGCCACGGAGCTGCAACAGCGCAACACCAGCGGAGCCGCCCTGATCGCCACCGGCCATCTGACCGCCATCGGCAGCAGCCTCTCCGACAGCGAACGCCACATTCACATCGGCTCGCTGGGCAGCATATCTGCCAGCCAGTTTCCAGATGCCTTTGACTACATCGCTCTGGGGCATCTGCATCGCGCGCAAAAAGTTGGCGGCAATGAAACCATTCGCTACTCAGGCAGCCCGCTGCCCCTCAGTTTTGGCGAGATCAAACACGACAAGTGCCTACGGATCATCGACACTCAAACAAACAAAATCGAACAGCAGAACATCACCATTCCTCAGTTTCGCTGCCTACTCTCGCTAAAAGGCAGCAGCGAAGAGCTGCAACAGCAGATTGCAGCACTGCAACCCAAGGAACAACTCACCCCGTGGCTGGAGCTGATCCTAACCGACAGCGAACTGGCCGCCAACGATCTCAAACAACTGCACGACAGCGCCAAACAGCAACAGGTGGAGATTCTAAAAATTGGCTTAGCCCAACAACACGCCCCCCCAGCCACCCTGAGCGAGTCGGATCGCCGCATCGAAGAGCTGCAACCGGAAGAGGTCTTTCAACATCGTTTAGAGAGCTACCAAGGAAGGATTAGCCACGAAACCCTAAGAGGCTGTTTTCAACAACTGCTAAAACAGCTTCATGACGAGGCCTCATTGTGAAAATTTTACGGCTGCAATTCAAAAACCTCAACTCCTTGGTGGGCATCTTCGAGATCGACTTCGACCGTGGGCCACTGGCCGAAGCAGGCATCTTTGCCATCACCGGCTCCACCGGAGCAGGTAAAACCACTCTGCTGGATGCCATCACCTTGGCGCTGTTTGGCAAAGCGGCGCGCTACAACAACCTCAATAACCCCACTGAAATGATGTCACGAGGCAGCAGTGAATGCTTTGCCGAAGTGCTGTTTGAATGTGCCGAAGGCCAATTTTACGCCCGCTGGGATCTGCGCCGCGCTCGGGGCAAAAGCGATGGCAAAATCCAGCCCCCCAAACGTCAGTTGAGCAACGAACAAGGTGAAATATTAGAGAGCAAACTGCGCCCAGTGGATGAACGCATTGAAGCCCTTACCGGACTCGATTACCCCCGTTTTTTACGCTCCGTACTGCTCGCCCAAGGACGTTTTAAAGAGTTTCTCGATGCCGATGCCAACGAACGCGGCGCACTGCTGGAACGCATCACCGGCACCGAGATTTACTCCCAGATCAGCACCACCGCTTTTGACATTGCCCGCCAAAAAGAGGCTGAAATCAGCCAAGCTCACCACTCGCTAGAAGGCTTAAAGCTGCTCTCTGAAATAGAACAAAAAGAAATCGGAACAGAAAAACAGAATTTGTTGAGCGCAAAAAAAGAGAATCAAAGCCAGCTCACAACACTGCATCAACAACTGCAACACTACCAACAACAACAAGAGTTGCAGCAGAAACAAGCACAACTGCAACAGCAGCAGCAAAAGCTACAACAGCTCAATCAAGAGCTGAATCCGCAGCTGCAAAAATTGGCACAACACGAAAAAGCCGCCCCCCTCAGCGACGAACTGCAACAACTCAAAAATACTGAAAAAAACCTGCAAGAGCTGCTGCAACAACAACAAGCACTGCAACAACAGCAGCAAAAAATTCGGCAGCAAAACCTGACAACCCTCACTGCCGCCCACCAAACCTGTGAACAACAACGCCAGCAATCGGCTCAGCAGAGTCAACAACTCTTCCAAGAACAAGGCAACCTGAACCAAGCCTTACAGCGTGTTGAAAGGTGGTTGAAAAAGCATCCTCAAGAGGTGCAAATCGAAACAGCCCTGCCAGCAATTCGACAACAAGCAGAGCAGTGCCGCTCTTTGCAACGCCAACAAGACGAAAGTTTACAGGGCATTCAAGAGCTGCAAAAAAACATTCAGCAGCGCCAAAAACAGGTCGATCAGCTGCAACAACAACTCAATGATTCCACACACAAACAGAGCCAGTGGCTCACCACTTTGCAGCAAAGCAAACAACAATTGGAAGAGGCCAGAGGTAACCACAACAGCACCAGTTGGCAATTTCAGATTGAAATACTGCAAAAAAAATCACACGTATTGGATGAACTCTCCGACTACGATGCCGATGCTCGACTGTTGGGAAAAGCAGAAACAGAGCTGCTAAAAAGCTTAAAACAACTGCAAACGGACTATCAACAAGACAGCACAGAAATCAAAAATAAAAAAGCAGAACTGCAACAAGAGCAGCTGCATCTGGAAAACAAAACCCTGCAACATCAACAAGCCTTGGCCATCCAAAGCCTTAAAAGCCATCGACAAGCATTACAAGAAGATAACCCCTGTCCACTCTGCGGTGCGCTGCAACACCCCTACATCGAATCACAAAACCTGCCCTCTGAATCAGAGACAGAAACAGCCCTAAAAGAACAACAAAAACGTCTTCAAAAAGCCGAAAAAGGGAAACTCGAAGCCGAGCAACAGCAGCAGCAGCACAAAAATAAGATCAACAATCAAACCGAGCAGCTGCATAAAAACCGCGCCGACATCAAAAGCCTGACGGAACGTTTTAGCAGCAAAGCCAACAAGATCAACCTCTCTCTACAACTCAACGATCAACAGCCCTTACAGACGGCTCGCCAAGAGGCCAAAACAGAACTCCAACAAGCAAAACAGCAAGCAGAGACTCTAAAAAAGATCGAAAAAAATCATGTGCAAGCGGAAAAAGATTATCTGTTATTTCTTGCCCAACAACGCAGCCAAGAAGAACAGAGTCATCAAAACCAACAAGAGCTTGGGCTGCAAAGCAGTGAGTTAAAACAGCGCCAACAAAATCTGGCCACCTTGTTAGAACAATCACAAACGGCGATCCAGAATTTCAATGACACCACTTCAAACTGGACGCTGGCTCTGCATGGCAGCGAACAGACACAACGGGTGATTGATGAACTGGAACAACGCTTCAAACACCATGCAGAACAAGAGCAGCTGCTGCTCAAACTGCAACAAGACCAGAAAAATCTCAAAACCGAAATAGAGCGAGTCGGTGCAGAGCTAACGCAACTGTTACAAGAAGATGACGAGTGGCAACAGCAACTGACGCACTATCGTGACCTAACAGCCACCCAGCTGACCAAAATAGACATTACCCTGACCGACGAGAACAAACGCAAACAGAGTGTGCAGCAGGCCAAAACTCAACTGGCAGAGATACAAGCTCTCTGTTACGCCAACTTGGACAGTATTAACAAACAGCAAAACACGCTGCAACAACAAAAAACGACGCTACAAGAGAGACTAAAGCAACATCAATTTAAAAACCTGGAACAGTTACGCCAGAGCCTGCTGAGCGAGTCAGAAGCCAATGGCCTACGCCAACAACAGACCCAGCTGCGTGAGCAACAATCCAAATTGGATTCTCTGTGGGAGAGCCAAGACCACGAACTCAACAAACTGTTGGATTACAACCTACCCCAAGGCGAAGCCGCTGAACAACTGAAACTGGACTACCAACAGCAGCAGCAACGGCAAACCACCCTCGACGAGCGCGCCGGTGAGATCAACGCCATTCTCAAGGCCGACCAAGAGCAGCGTCACAACCAACAGGGGCAGCTAAAAAAGATCAGTCAACTCACCCAAGCGGCGCAGCAGTGGTTTGTCCTCAACGACCTGATCGGCTCCGCCAGTGGCAATAAATTTCCCAAATTTGCCCAGAGCCTGACCTTGGCTCAACTGATCAAATTGGCCAATTTTCATCTGCACAAACTCAATCCACGCTATCAAATTCAGCTGAAAAACGTCGAAGAGCTGGCACTGGAGGTCATCGATCTTTACCAAGCCAGCAGCGTGCGCCCCACCAACAGCCTTTCTGGTGGTGAATCGTTTTTGGTCAGTTTGGCACTGGCGCTGGGGCTGTCAGAGTTGGCTGGGCGCAAAACCCGCATCGAAAGCCTCTTTATTGATGAAGGCTTTGGCAGTTTGGACGCTCAAACGCTGGACATCGCCCTCAGCGCACTGGAAAATCTACGCTTGGAAAACCGCACCATCGCCATTATCTCCCACGTTGAAGCACTCAAAACCCGCCTCACCACCCAGATTCAGGTGCAGCGCAACGGTGACGGTTTCTCCCATCTGCGCATTGTGGACAGCATCGAATGACGAAACTCTATTACGTCCATGACCCCATGTGCAGTTGGTGCTGGGCATTCGGCGAAACGTGGCAACAAATTCAAACAAGGTTACCCAGCAACGTGCAGGTGATTCGCCTACTGGGTGGTTTGGCTGCCGACAGCGATCAACCCATGCCTGAAACAACCCAACAACAGGTCAAACAAGCGTGGCGACAGATCGAACAACGACTGCCACACAAACGCTTTAACTTTGAATTTTGGGACAAAAACCAGCCCCGTCGCTCAACCTATCCCGCCTGCCGAGCGGTGATTGCTGCCCGCCAGCAAGGTGTGAAATACGACCTTTTAATGACCCAAGCGATTCAAAACGGCTACTATCAACAAGCGTGCAACCCCTCGGACGACGTAACCCTGATTGCACTGGCAGAAGAATTAGGATTAGACAAAGCTCAATTTGTGCAACAGCTCAACGCCACCGAGACCCAACATGAGCTACAAAAAGAGATCCAGCAGAGTCGGCAACTGAAAGTCAGCAGTTTTCCCAGTTTGGTATTGCAACACAACGGGGCATTTTGGCCGGTTGAAATCGACTACAACGATGCCAACGTCACTCTGGAAGTGATCGACTACTTACGCTCAAAAAATTAAACTTAACGTTACGCATCCAGAGCCGTAGGTTGGCGCAAAGGAGCGAAAGCGATGTGCCCAACTGAATATCACGATGATGCGATGGGCACGCTTTGCTTTGCTCCATCCTACCCGCTATGTTTGTTACAAGGAATTTCCCATGCCTATTTCTCATTTTATCCGCATCCTGATCGCACTGCTGCTCTTTACCAACCTTCCAATCGTCAACGCCGCCACTCCAGCAACATCGACCCAACGCCTGCCACTGGAACTACCCAAACTCGCCTACGAACTGCGCGATGAACAGAGCAACTCAACCAAACCAGAAGCCACCGAAGACCTCTGGCAACGAATGCGGATGAATTTTTCCCTTCCCACCAGCAATCACAAAAACATCCAACCCCAGCTAAATTGGTATAAAAAACACCCCAATTACCTGAAACGGGTCAGCAAACGCGCCAAACCCTACCTTTATGCGGTACTCAACGAAGTCGAGGCGCGCGGTCTGCCCAGTGAATTGGCACTGCTGCCCATTGTGGAGAGCGCCTACGACCCTTTTGCCTACTCGCACGGACGGGCAGCGGGGCTGTGGCAGATGATTCCTGGCACCGCCAAACGCTTCGGTTTGGAGCACAACTGGTGGCTTGACGGTCGCCGCGATGTGTTGGCTTCCACCAACGCCGCGCTGGATTATCTGGAGTACCTGCATCGTTATTTTGATGAAGATTGGCTGCTGGCACTGGCGGCCTACAACAGCGGCGAAGGCACCGTCGGACGCGCTCAACGTAAAAACCGCAAACAAGGCAAAGCCACCGATTTTTGGTCGCTAAAACTGCCCAAAGAGACCCGCGCTTATCTGCCCAAAATGCTGGCACTCAAAACCATCATTCTTAACGCCGATGAGTTTAAAATCAGCCTCGAACCGATTAAAAACCAACCCTTTTTACAACGTGTACAGATCGGCTCACAAATTGATCTCGATCTGGCCGCAGAACTGGCCGACATCAGCGTCGAACAGATCTACCGTTACAACCCCGCATTTAATCGCTGGGCAACACCGCCAAAAGGGCCGTTTGAGCTGTTAATCCCCAGCGAAAAAAACGAGCAATTCAAGCAAAATATAAAAAATTACCCAGAAGAAAAACGCATCAATTGGCAACGGCACACAATCAAAAGCGGTGAAAGTTTGGGTAAAATTGCCCACCGTTATCGCACCACCACGCAGTTATTAAAGAAGGTCAACAACCTCAAAAGCCACCGCATTCGCGCCGGAAAAATACTGATTATCCCCTTGGCTCGACGTGATCTGAAAGATTACAGTCTCAGTGCCGAGCAACGCCTGCAACAGCAGCAAAATCGCCAACGCCAAGGGCGGAAAAAGATCACCCACAAAGTGGCAAAAAATGAAACCTTCTCCGACATCGCGCTTAAATACCACGTCGGCATCCGCCAACTGGCCAAATGGAACAACATGGCGCCAGGGGATTCACTGCGCCAAGGACGCATCCTGACGATCTGGATTAAAAAATCGCAGCGCAGCGGTCGTTTCAGCAACCCCGCCCGCTTCCAGCACCCGCTGCAAAAAACCGCCAAACGCCGCATCAGCTACACCGTTCGCAGCGGCGACTCGCTGGCCAGCATCAGCCAACGCTTTAAAATCAGCCTATCGGATCTGCAACGTTGGAACAAAAACAAGTTGCGCGGCAAATACCTCAAACCTGGCCAACGACTGAAAATCTACGTCAACACCACGGATCGTAAGAGTTAAAGACAGACCACTGGCAAAGCACGGCTCAAACTGATCCCCTCAGGAGTCGGCTCGGCCTGATAGGCCAACACCTCTACGCCTGCAGCCACGGCTTGGCGCAACAAACGACCGTATTCAGGATCAACGTCATCGGCAGGACGCACTTCATTGGCATCCTTGCGTTGCAGACAGAAAATCAGCACAGCACGAAAGCCCAACGCCACCTGCGCCATCAACTCACGCAGGTGTTTGCTGCCTCGAACACTGACCGCATCGGGAAAATAGGCAATACCCTCATCCACCCAAGTGACGTTTTTCACCTCCACATAACAATCCGCCTGTTCACCCTGTTGCAAAAATAGATCAATACGGCTTTTTTCCGCTCCGTAAGCCACCTCTGAGCGCAGAGTTTGATAGCCCTGCAATTCGCTGATCACACCGTTCTCTATCGCCTCTTTGACTAATTTATTACTCAGATGGGTGTTGATCCCCACCAGCACTCCAGGTTTGGCTTCGATCATCTCCCAACCCAGTGGGTATTTGCGTTTGGGGTTCTCCGAATCCAGTAACCAGACCCGACAATCGGGTTCACTACAGCCCTTCATGGAGCCTGTGTTAGGTGTGTGGGCGGTGACCTGCTCACCGTTTTCCAGTGTCACATCGGCCAAAAAACGTTTGTAACGTTTGATCAAGCGAGCCTCAATCAAGGGTTTATCAAACTGCATAACAACTCCAAGGATTAGTTCAGTGGAACAGAATATGCTAATATGCACCCAAATCTGAAGGCGTAATTAAAGCATTTTGTCAATTACCTTCCTTAACTTACTGATAAAAAAGGACTATATCAGTAGATATCAACCACACAATTTTTTGAAGAGGAGGTTCCAGTGTCAATTTCTACCTTTAGCGACTCAATGGGAGTCTCATCTCACACAAGCCTCCCTCATCATATAGCTCACCCTAATTTAATTCATCATCCTGAAAACACCTCAATCCACTGTCAACGACTTGATCAAGTATGCGATAAAAACCCCATACACCTCTGTAACTCCCCACACCTCAACTTCAGCAGTCAGATTGCTTTCAAAAACAATACTCGTCTGCGCATCACTCTTAAAATTCAAAATAATACTCATGATTTTCACGCCGTTGTGACCCATTCCCAAGCTCATCTCACCGGTTTTCATATTCGAGTAGGATTTGAAAGTTATCATGAGGCCTTTCGGTTACGCATGATCGAACAGATCTGCCACATTGAAACCTACCGAGAAGAGTTGTACCAACAGCAAGGACGCCGGTTGTGTTACGAAAATGCCGCTCAAGAGTGGATCGAACGTTATGCCGACACCTTCCCCACCTTAACGGAATAAATGGAGAGCAAATCAATCATGAAAAACTGCCCGGTAACACAACACGTTGAAGAATTCTGCCAACAAGGCTGCCAAAAAGTCTATCGCATTATCGCTGGCCTAGAACAAGGCGAAGAGCTGCAAGAGGTGGATAAATTAGCCCCCAAAGAACGCCGTCTGCTTTTAAGTGAACTAAAGTCTATTATGCAGGTTTATCAGCTGTAAGATCAACGCTCAACGCCTCTTGTAGTATTTCCAGCTCAGACAAAAACGCCTCATCACAGGGCGATCTCTTCTGTTCATTCTCCGGCTCTAGCGGCATCAAACGCGCCACCGAATGATTGTTCAAGGTAATGATGATCTCCTCCCCCTCTTTAGCACGCAATACATAATCGTACAGATGGTCTCGCAAACCACGCAATGATGTTTTCATAATGCCTATTCTCCTTCTTTACCCAAAACAGAAACACCGCTCTGTACATCGGCAGAACCGTGATATCACTATAAAGTCACAAAAGTGATCAAAATCCTCTTATCAGCGTAACCCTATTCAATCCTAGGCACATTTATTGAATCTCCCATAACAAACTATTGGAGGTTGGATATGGATCCCAAAGCCCAGCAGGCAATTCATCGCAGTGTCAGTCATCACAAACAAGCCCCAGCCGCCATTGCAGAGTTGGCCAGCCAACTACAAGGTCAAGATAGCAGCATCGTCGTTCTATTTGTATCGCCCCACTACGATACAAAGCAGCTTGCAGAAGCCATTCCGAAGCATTTTCCAGAGCAACTGGTTATCGGTTGCAGTACCGCAGGCGAAATCGGCCCCAGCGGCTACCTTGAAGGCAGCATCAGCGCCTTTTCCTTGCCAAAAAATGAATTTCAAGCCAAGGTCACTCTGTTTGATAACCTCTCTGAGGTTGATCTAAAACAAGCGGAACAACTTAGCCAACAAGCCAAAATACAATTTGAAAAAGAGATAAAGCAGACCTGCGCCGCCGACAACACCTTCGCTCTGCTGCTCAGCGACGGCCTCTCGATGCAAGAGGAGGTGTTGGTGGCTGGAATTGACCAAGGTTTGCGCAACATTCCTCTCATCGGAGGTTCTGCTGGGGACGGCATTGATTTTAAAAAAACCTGGCTCTACTACCAAGGCGAAGCACTGAATAATCGCGCTCTGCTGCTGTTAATTCACAGTCAACGCCGCTTCAAAGCCTTTAAAACCGAGCACTTTACTCAAGTAGGCAGCTCCCATGTGGTCACCGATGCCGACCCAAAAAATCGCATTGTCTGGGAAATTGATGCCGAACCTGCTGCCGAATTCTATGCTCGCAGCGTCGGTTTACAAGTAGATCAACTCTCCCCCAACACCTTTGCCGATCACCCCTTAGTCGTCAAAGTGGGCAACCAAATTTATGTCCGTTCCGTACAGCAAGTCATCGAAGGCCGAGGTCTGCTTTTTTACTGTGCCATTGAGTCCGGCATCGTCCTACATCAAGCACTCAAGGGAGATCTGCTGGAAAACTTAAATAACGCCCTCGATAACGTACAAAACAGCCTACAACAAGCGGATTTAATCATTGGTTTTGACTGTATTTTGCGGCAATTGGAAGCCAGAACCAACGGTACACTGGAAAATATTGGCCAAAGTTTATTGCAAAACAACGTCGTCGGCTTCTCCACCTACGGTGAACAGATGGGCGGCCAGCACATCAACCAAACCTTTACCGCTCTGGCCATCGCCGCCGGAGAAACTCCGTGAGTCAATCACTGCAACAGTTAGAGCAAGAGAATCAACGTCTAAAAAAAATCAACCAAGTGTTGATCAAGCGGGTGGAAAGCTCCACCTCTTACGACAAAGATGCCTTCTCGCTGTTTCAACGTGCCACCATTTTGGAAGACAAAGTCAAAGAGCGCACCCAAGCACTGCATCTTGCCCTGCGCCAGCTTGAAGATGAAAAATCCGCTCTGCGCAACGCCAAAGAGTCCGCTGAAAGTGCCAACCACGCCAAAAGCGAGTTTCTCGCCTCCATGAGCCACGAGATTCGAACTCCTATGAACGGGGTTTTGGGCATGACCGAACTGCTGCTCGGCAGCCAACTGAACCAACGTCAATTACGCTTGGCCAATACCGCCCACCGCTCTGCGGAAGGCTTACTGCACGTTATCAATGACATTCTCGATTTTTCCCGCATCGAAGCGGGCAAACTGCAACTGCAAGAGGAGGATTTTGATCTGCGCTGTCTGCTGGACGACATCATGGAGATGCTGGCCGATCAAGCTCAGCGTAAAAAACTGGAACTGTTGCTCGATCTGCCCACCAGCCCACCGACCCTGCTGCACGGAGATGCCACTCGTCTGCGGCAAATCTTAACCAATCTGGTCGGCAACGCGATCAAATTCACCCAGCAAGGCCAGATTCAGGTCATCGCCCAACTTAAAATGCAAGCAGAACAACACCCCACACTGCATGTGCAGGTAATCGACAGTGGCCCTGGAATCGCCGAAAATCAACAAGCGGCCATTTTTGAATCCTTTACTCAAGCGGATAACTCCATTACCCGCAAATACGGCGGCACCGGTCTTGGCTTGGCCATCAGCCGTCAATTGGTCGAGCTGCTCGGCGGTGAAATCAGCCTCAGCAGTCAGCTCGGAAAAGGCAGCTGTTTCAGTTTTCATGTCACATTGCACAACACGCAAAAAACCACCGTCTTAAACGACAACCACGACGCACTGCGAAACGTGCGCGCCTTGATTGTCGATGACAACGCCTGCAATCGAGATATTCTACAACGGCAGATGAACCTCTGGGGCATGAGCAGCGACTGCGTTGCCAGCGGTCAAGAGGCTCTCAAACGGCTACAAGAGGCCGCACAAACCACACGCCCCTATCAAATTGCGCTGCTCGATTGGCAGATGCCTTATATGGATGGTCTAAATTTAGCTCAACAGATTCGTGCCGACGAAGAGATCCCCACTCTGCCACTGATTATGCTCAGTTCTGCTGATTTCGACAGCGACAGCACCGAAGTGCGCAACACCCATATCAATCGCCATCTCAGCAAACCGGTACGCCAAAACCACCTGTTACAGTGTCTGTTGGAGCTGCTCAGCAACGCAGAGGAAGATGCAGGCAGTGAAACCAAACAGAAGCAAATAACCGCCAAAGGCCATATTCTGCTGGCCGAAGACAATCTCGTAAATCAAGAGGTCGCCTTGGGCATGTTGGAGATGTTGGGCTATCGTGCAACGGTGGCCAATGACGGTTTAGAAGCACTGCAAGCCCTCAAGCAGCAGACCTTTGATCTGGTTTTTATGGATTGCCATATGCCAGAGATGGACGGTTTTTCCGCCGCTCAACAGTGGCGTCAAATTGAACAACAACAAAAGCGACCGGCAACCCCCATTATCGCCCTCACCGCCGACATTCAAAAAGGCGTTGAACAACAGTGCCTCGACTCTGGCATGGACGGCTATCTCAGCAAACCGTTCAACCAACAACAGCTGCAACAAACCCTAAGCCAGTGGCAGAACAGCAGCAACAAAACCGACAGCTCACCTGCACTTAAGACCTCAACCTCTTTACCACTACTGGACAGCAATACCATCGATCAACTGGATCAACTGGGGAAAAATCTGGGCAAGGATATGCTCACCAAAATCATCACACTGTATCTCGATGAAACGCCTAAATTGCTGCAAACACTGCAACACGCCATCCAAAATGGCGATACAACCGTGGCCAGAAACAGCGCCCACAGCCTTAAATCCAGCAGCGCCAATATCGGTGCACTGAGTTTCTCTGATCTCTGTGCGCAACTGGAAAACGCAGCTCATCAACACCATATCGACACTCTTATCCCTCTTTATCAACAGCTCGCAATCCTTGTCCCTCAACTGCGGCAAGCACTGGAGGCGTTATTAACCCGTAACGCAACAACAAAAATGACCTACTCCAAAAAAACACCCCATCAAACCCGTTCTAACGACTTAAAAACACGCATTTTATTGGTAGACGATGACCCCATTTATCGCCTCGCCACCGAAGCAACCTTGCTCAGTGAAGGCTTTAGCGTGGAGCAAGCAAAATCAGGCCAAGAGGCTTTGGATAAAACCCAGCAGACTCCACCCGACCTGATTTTACTTGATGCCTTGATGGATGAGATGGACGGCTATGAAACCTGTCGCCAATTGAAAAGCATCGACGCTCTCAAGTCCATTCCGGTGATGATGGTGACCGGCCTGGACGATGTGAACTCCATCAACCAAGCGTTTGCCATCGGAGCCAGTGGGTTTACCACCAAACCGGTCAACTACCCGATTATGTTGCAACAGTTGCGCTTTATTTTACGCGCCAGCAAAACGGAAAAAGCCCTACGTAAAAACGAAGAACAGATACGCAAACTGGCCTATTTCGATACCTTAACCGGTCTGGCCAGTCGCACCTATCTGATTCAATACCTAGAGGAGACCCTCAAACGCGCCCATCGTCACCACGATCATTTTGCCCTGCTGTTTCTCGATCTGGATGGTTTCAAAGACATCAACGACAGCATGGGACACAACGTTGGTGACCAATTGCTAACCCACCTCGCCCAGCGCCTGAAGGGGGCGGTACGCGAAAGCGACTTTGTCGCCCGCCTCGGCGGTGATGAATTTTGCCTACTGCTAAACGATATCCAAAGTGAAGAGAGCGTCGCCCGCGTGGCCAACAACTGCCTGAATGCCATTCAACAGCCGCTGGAGTTAGCGGGGCGCACCCTAACCCCCAAAGCCAGTATCGGCATCTCTTTCTATCCTAACGATGCCGACTCGGTAGAAAACCTGCTCAAGACCGCCGACAGCGCCATGTACGCCGCTAAAAAAGCGGGCAAACACTGCTTTGCTTTCTACGATGCACAGATGACCGCCACGGCGGAACAGAAACTCTCCCTTGAACAAGCCCTAACCCAAGCACTCAACAGAGATGAATTCGAGCTGTTTTACCAACCCCAAATCGACATTCAGAGCGGCACCTTGGTCGCAGTCGAAGCCCTCAGTCGCTGGCGACACCCAAGCCGAGGCCTGGTGCCTCCCAATGAATTTATTCCGGTTCTGGAACGAATGGGAATGATCCAACGCTTTAGCAAATGGGTGCTCGAAACCGCCTGCAACCAAGCCAAGCAGTGGTCACAAGACGGTCTGGGAGAGATTCGCATGGCGGTCAATATCTCCCCTTCTCATTTTGCCGATACCACCTTGGTAAAAACCGTTAAAGAGACTCTGAAACAGAGTGGCTTAACGGCCCACCTACTGGAATTGGAGATCACCGAAGGGGCACTGCAGACCAAAGCCTCGGTGATCGATACCATTGATGCACTAAAAAAACTGGGGGTCAAAATTGCCATTGACGACTTTGGCACAGGCTTCTCTTCCCTCAGCTCGCTGAAAAATCTGCCGGTGGATTGCCTAAAAATTGATCGCGCTTTTGTCAAAGAGCTACCAAACGATAAAGAAGGCATTGTTCTGCTCGGTACCATTGTTGATCTGGCTCATGCCATGGGTTGCAAAACCGTGGCTGAAGGGGTTGAAACTCTGGAGCAGTCGCAGCTGCTGATCAATTTTGGTTGTGATCTGCTACAAGGTTACTATTTTAGTCGCCCCGTTGAAATCGGAAAAATTCCTGCCCTGATCAAAAATCATTTTATTGCAGATATTCAGCCCAGCCAAAAAATATCTGAAATTTAAGCCTAAAAAACCGTCCGCCCTTCTCTCTGCTCGTTGACCCTCAACGAGCCGCTGCCTAGTATGGCAATACACGGATTGACCTCAACATAAAAAAGTGACCTTTTATGACTCAGTATGAAACCCTCAAACAACAGCTGACCACCGCCCCATCCACTTGGCTGATTACCGGTGTGGCCGGTTTTATCGGCTCCAACCTGCTGGAAACCCTGCTGAAATTAAACCAAAACGTCGTCGGCTTGGATAACTTCGCCACCGGCCACCAGCACAACATGGACAAAGTGCAAGCCAGCGTCAGCAACGAGCAGTGGCAGCGTTTCACCTTTAAAAAGGGTGACATCTGCAACCTAGAAGAGTGTCGTGATGCTTGCGACGGGGTTGATTACGTCCTACATCAAGCCGCGCTCGGTTCCGTACCGCGCTCGCTGGAAGACCCGATCACCACCAACAACAACAACATCAGCGGCTTTCTGAATATGTTGGTCGCCGCCCGCGATGCCAAGGTCAAACGCTTTGTCTACGCCGCCTCTAGCTCCACCTACGGCGATCACCCTGGCCTGCCGAAAGTGGAAGATAAAATCGGCAATCCACTCTCTCCTTACGCGGTCACCAAAGTGGTCAACGAACAGTACGCCAACGTCTTTGGGCGCTGCTACGGCATGGAGTCCATCGGTCTGCGCTACTTCAACATCTTCGGTCGTCGCCAAGATCCCGACGGCGCTTACGCGGCGGTGATCCCAAAATGGGTTGATGCCATGATCAAAAACGAAGAGATCTTTATCAACGGTGATGGCGAAACCAGCCGTGATTTCTGTTACATCGACAACACCGTGCAAGCCAATTTAATGGCAGCCACCTCGCAACACCCCGAAGCGGCCAATCAGGTCTACAACGTCGCCGTGGGAGATCGCACCACCCTCAACGAGTTGTACGAAAACATTCGCATTTTATTAGTGGAACGTTTCCCACATTTGAAAGACGCCAAACCCACCTACCGCGATTTTCGTGCAGGCGATGTGCGCCACTCACTGGCGGACATCTCCAAATCTCAAGAACGACTCGGCTACCAGCCCACCCACCGCATCGGTGAAGGCATGTTGGAAGCGATGGATTGGTACGTTGACGATCTGAGCTAACACTTTTTCAAAACGCCCCAATCCATCCCTCCTCGCTGGGGCGTTTTTCCCTCTCTTCATCCCGCAACGCATCATAATCTGGCACAGAACTTCCCTTGTAGTAGCCAATGAGCTGCGTATACTTGCCCCGAATTAAACCAGTTCTTTGGAGTGGGTAATGTTTGGCCGCCTGCTGTTACTTTTGCTGCTGCTGTTTGCAATTGTGGCATTTTTTCGTCACCTGAACCGTCTTTCAGATCAAGAGCGCCAGCAATTCTATCGAAAAAGTATGCTCTGGGGTGGCTCGGGTCTGCTGCTGCTCATCACCCTCACCGGTCGTCTGCCGTGGCTGTTCGCCGTGGTCGCCGCCGTTATTCCCTTTACTCAAAAAGTGATGCGTCTGATGCAATTTGCCCCCCTGCTTCATCAACTGAAAAACCTCTTTCAACCCGGACGTTCCAAAGTCCCTCCTGCCACAGTTGCCTTTACCGCTAACTCGTTGTTCCTGCATCTGGAGTTGGATCAAGACAAAACCCCCATCTCCGGTGACGTTCTAAGCGGTCGTTATCAAGGTTTCTCACTGGAAGAGCTGACCCAACCGCAACTGGAAATTTTCTGGCAAGAGTGTCAGGCCGATGGTACTTCCCAATCTCTGTTAGAAAACTACCTACAGCAGCGTTTTGGCTCCAACTGGCCACAGTGGGGACGCAAACCCAAACCGGAAGAGAGCAGCACCCCAGCCCCGCCGCCGCCCACCGGCATGAAACAAGAAGAAGCCTTGAAAATTTTAGGCTTAGATCCTGAAGCACCGCTCAACCGCAAACAGATCGTCGCCGCCCACCGAAAATTGATGCAAAAAGTCCATCCCGACCGTGGTGGTTCCGATTACTTGGCGGCCAAACTCAACCAAGCCAAAAGCACCTTACTGAAGAAAAAACGATGAGCATCAACTGGTACCCAGGCCACATGTACAAGGCCACCAAAGAGATCAAAGAGATTCTCAACAAGGTACATGTCATCATCGAAGTGGTGGATGCACGGCTGCCCTACAGCAGTGAAAATCCGGTCATCGGTCGTCTCAGCGCCGACAAACCGACCATCAAACTGCTCAATAAAAGCGATCTGGCCGACCCTGACGTGACCCAACTCTGGATTGATCATTTCGAGCGCGAAAAGCAGGTCAAAGCCCTCGCCATCACTCGTCAACAACCGGAACAGATTCGTGACCTCAGCAACCTGATCAAACAGATGGTGCCGAGCCGCGCCATCGGCAACATCAACGCCATGATCATGGGCATCCCCAATGTGGGCAAATCCACCCTGATCAACATCCTCGCCGGTCGCCCCATCGCCAAAACCGGCAACGAACCGGCGGTGACCAAATGCCAACAGCGGATTATTTTAGATAACGGTGTGACTCTTTTTGACACCCCTGGCATTCTCTGGCCCAAGGTGGAAAATCAGCAGAGCGCCTACCGCTTGGCGGTCAGTGGCGCGATCAAAGACACCGCGATGGAATACGACGATGTGGGCTTTTTTGCCAGCGAATATCTGCTCAAATACTACCCAGAAGCGCTGCAACGACGTTATCAACTGGACAACGTACCCGCCAGCGAACTGGAATTTTTAGAGACCATCGGTCGTCAGCGTGGCACCTTGGTCAGTGGCGGCTTGGTCAATCTGAACAAAATCTGCAAAATTCTGCTGACCGAATTCCGTGATGCCACCCTCGGTCGCATCAGCTTAGAACGACCCGAAATGGTCGAACAGGAACTGATCCAGCTGCAAATCAAATTGGAAAAAGAGGCAGAAAAGAAAAAAACCAAAAAAGAAGAACGTAAAAAACGCTTTAACAAACGCCGCTAACGCTGCAAACGCTGCAAACGCCAAACGCGAAAAATCGCCCCCGCTGCCAACAGACTCAACAGCGCCATCCACTGAAAGCCCCACTGATAATCGCCACTCCAGTCACGCGCCATCCCCACCAACAGCGAACCGCTCAAGCCCCCCACGCCAAAGGCCATGCTCAACAGACCGTAGGCCAGCCCCAAGCGCTCGGGCGGCAGCAGATCCGGCGGCATACTGTAAATGGTCGGCACCATCAGTGCCAAAAACAACCCCAGCAACAATGGATAAAACACCCCACCCAGATCGTCCAACGGCAAAATCAACAACACCGCCGCCACCCCCAAACTGCCGACGACAACAAACAACCAGCGCAAGCCGATTCGATCAGAAATCCAGCCAAACAGCGGTGCCAACAGCAAAGAAGGCAGCATCGGTAAGCTGGCCAACAGACCCGCACGCGCCTCACTCACCCCCTCAGCTTGATAAAAAGCCGGAGCAAAGCTGAAAAACTGCATCGCTCCCATAGAATAAAACCCCAGACAGAGGGCTAACCACAGCAGAGTCATGGGGATCGAAGCCAAACCTTGCCAAACAGAATCGCTAGCAGAGCCACTCGGCGCAGAAGAAACCTGCTTGGGATAAAACAGCAACACCAACAACAGCAATAACAGAGAGAGCAGCAGATCGAGCCAAAAGGCACTCTGCCAACCCCAGCTCGGCAGCAGCAGCGCCACCCCGTACAAGGCCATCATGGTTCCCAACGGCACCGAAATATTAAACAGCCCCATCGCCAATCCCAGCCCCTGCTGACGAAAAGCACTCGCCACCACCTGCGGTGCCACCACCATCACCACCGCCGCGCCGCTACCTGCAATAAAACGCCCCAGCGCCAACCACAGATAATTTACCGCCAGAGCCGCCAACAGATTGCCCAACAACAATAAAACCGCCGCAAACAGAGCAATTCGCCGCGCACCGTACCGATCCAACAACACCCCACTGGGCAACGCCACCAGCAACGCAGGCAGGGTAAACAGCCCCATCAACAGACCTGCCTGAGTAAAACTGATCTGAAAATCA
The DNA here is from genome assembly GCA_964615985.1 of uncultured Gammaproteobacteria bacterium. Lineage (GTDB taxonomy): Bacteria > Pseudomonadota > Gammaproteobacteria > JAUZRS01 > JAUZRS01 > JAUZRS01. The sequence goes on from CAZTQX010000015.1 coordinate 19,251, forward strand.
GCCACCAACAGCCGCATCAAGGGCGGCACGGTTTGCAAACAGAAGGAGAAGGTGAGACCTGCGACACTAGAGACCAGCAACAACAACCAGCGAGAGGGTATCTGCACAAAAAAACCGTTTTATCATTGGGAAGAGCGGCAGTTTAACAGATTCAATTTCATACCGATGTGTAGGGGCGCATCTTGTGTGCGCCCTGAAGACAACGCTGAGTTACACAAACAAGGGCAGGAACAGAAGGCAACAGGCAACAGGGCAGCCACAAGGGCTGCCCTGTTGCCTGTTGCCTGTTGCCTGTTGCCTTCACCGTATTAATTACAAAATCATTAAGCAACCACACTTGGCTGTTTGCCATTTTGACGCGCAATCAGACGCGCCATCATACGCAGATCTTTTTTCTTTAAATTCAGCGCCGCCTGCACCCAAATTTTGGTGATGTTACGCAGCTCTTCATAACTGACCGGATTGCAATAGGCTTTCACTTTTCGCATCGCCCGTACACTGTTGGCAATGCGTTTTTCTCGTTTAATGTAGGCGTAAACCGCCTTCTCACCCTCACCTTTTTCCGCCAGCACATCCACCACCCCCATCTCATGCAGCTCTTCAGCACTGTAGAGCTTGCCGCTCAAGATCATCTTTTCAGCGGCCATATTGCCAATTTTACGCGA
>CAZTQX010000015.1:20015-30779 GCA_964615985.1 uncultured Gammaproteobacteria bacterium
CCTAAATTAAAGGTACCCTCAAACTCAGAGGCCAAGACCAAATATTCGATCTCACGTCCCTCATCGCTGTCAATCTCTCTCTTGACGCTGCCAAAAAAGCTTTTGATGTCCGCCAACAAGGTTGGGGTAAAACAAGGGCGCGGAGTGGAGTTCATGTAATACCAAAAGGTTTGGTATTTCTCATCAAAAAAGGTCTCCAATTGTGCGTATTCATAAACGCTCAACTCAAAATTAATGGCTTGATTCAGGCGAAGTTTGGGAGCTTTTACGGCTGCATTCATTGGAGTGATCCTATTTTCTATTTTGACGATTATCCTGCCTAAAATGGCATTAGCTTCTTAGCGAGCAAAAGTCAGACCAAATAGGCTATGGTGACAAACCTGACAAAACCGCCGTAAATCACTGTCGATAGTTCACCAACTCCCGCAATAAACTGGTGGCATAACTGCCGGTGGGCAGTTCAAATTTCAACTGCACCGACCTCTCATCAAGCTGTGTGATGGCCATCGCTTGCGGCAACACCCGCAACGGACGACGCTCCATCTTCATCCCAGCGGCTTCCAGTCCAGACGCCAGTGGTGGCTCTGAGGCGATACAGGCGTTCTCCCACGCCTGAACCTCTTCTCCCAACTTAGAGCTGCCTTTGCCCCACATCGGTCCTGTGAGGTGAATATCGCCCTCAGAGAGACGCTGTTGCAGCACTTCATCCACCTCTTCAATGGTAAAGATGCTGTGCGAACCGTGCAGCATCACCACATCACCGCTCTGAAGTTGATCCCAACGCTCCTGACAAATGCGTTCTGATAACACACAATTGAACAACCATGAACGTGCCGCTGATAGATAGATCGACTTTTTCGCCCGTGAGACTTTGCGCAGACGCTTCTCAAACAGTGCCAAAGCGCGGTCAATGTTTCTACCGCCGTGGCCAAAACGCTGCTCACCAAAGTAATTGGCAAAGCCCTTGGTTGCCACTTGTTCAAAACGACTCTGTAACTCTGCAAAATCCCCCTCAAACTCCCGCAAGGTAATCGCAAAGAGATTGGCTTTATGCACCCCACGACGCAATTTTTTATTGTGCTGAGTCACTTCAATAATGGAGAGTTCATCGTCACTGATCGACAACCAATCGGGCGACGGTTTACCTGGCAAATAAACACTAAACCACTGTCGAGTGATGGCGTGACGATCTTTTAAACCGGAATAACCCACATCCATCAGCTTCACTCCAGCCAATTTAGCCAGTCTGTTGGCCACCTCATCGCTGTTCAGACCGATTTTTTCAATGTGCAAAAACCAATGTTCCCCCTCTCCACTGGGAGTAAACCCCAATACCTCATTCACCTGAAAATCCGCTGGCTGATGACGTAACCGTCCTGTCGCTACGGGTTCTTTCAATAATCTTTCAAACTCTTTCATTTAAATTCCAGCTCCAAAAATGTCAAGGCAATGTGACAATTATGACATACTGTGTCATTTATGCTTTATCCACAATCGTGTTTTACCAAAATAACCACACACCCAAATCCTATTACACCTCTATCTCATACCGTTCATCGTCAACTTTATGACTCATAAACCCCTTTTTTGTACAAAAAACAGCCATAAACGGCCTATTTTCAAACAAAAAACACTTTTTATTAGCTATTCAGTAATTCAATGTGTCAAAATGACTACCGAAAGTCGCAAAGCATGAAAACGCAGTTCCGGCTGACAATCTTTTCTTTCTTGTGAACAACATAGACTTCCCAAGAAAACAGTTCGGAACTGTGGATTCCAGCCACAGTCTAAGCATCTAATGTTAGATCAACTGGAATTAGATGGTGTGCAGCCAAACGACTAAGGGCTTTCGAAGTAACCGTTGGGTAAGTTATCCAGCCAGACAGTGACTGTAATTCAAAAGCAAGCTGTTTTGAATTGACCAAAGAATAAAAAAGGTCAAGGATATGAGTCACGCATACCAAGGTATTGGTAATAAAAATGTCAAGAAGGTTACACCTTAGCCGTTAATTAAAACAGCACACTTGTGTCAACAAACAGTGGAATACATAGGACAATTAAATATGACAAATGTAACGTATCAAGGTGGACCAACCACACTCGGTGATCGTCTGAGACACAGCCGTAAGGCCAAACATTGGACTCAAGAACAGCTGGCCGCAAAAGCCGGTACAACTCAAGCCGTGATCCAAAAAATCGAAAACGGCAAGAGCTTACGCCCACGTAAAATCCAAAGTTTATCCGATGCACTGAATGTCACCCCTTCTTGGCTGATGTTTGGTCAAGAAGATGCACCCAAACTGGATAAAGAAGCCATCGAGATTGCCAAAGCTTGGTCAAGCATTGACGAGCCAACTCGTTCACTGTTGAAACGGGAAATACTCGAAAAAGCGTCGTCTTTAGCAATAGCCTAAAATAGGCGGTTAAAAATAGAGGCGGTATCCTTTGGGAAGCCGTCTTATTAAACCCCATGAAACAGATAAACTAACAAAAACTTAACGCCTCATTGCGTTTTTTATCATGCAAATCACGTAACTGCTTTTTGTGCGTGTGTTTGATAATCGCTTCTCGATCTTCCTCGTGTATGTATTCATAATCCACCGACACCAAAAACTGATTCGCTTGTTCTAAACCATCGCTGCAAACAATGCAAGACACCACCCGAGCATACAACATCATAAATATTTTTGATGGAAACAGCTTAACCTTCATCTCGATCAAGCCCCCCTTTTGATAGGATTCTTGCGAGAAAAATCGCATCCCCTGAGCACTCAAGTTTACATTATGAGTTGGCTCATCCGGCAACATTGCCTCTTTAGAGACAAACAGCTTAGCCAATGAATTAATTTTTTCATCCATAAAGCGTAGATATTCAGCCACATCAGACTGTTTTTTCTCCACCACCTTAAAAAGTGGCAAATTTTGCTCATTCTTTCTCATAAACGTATTGTAAATACTGAACCGATCTCGTTTGTATTCAAAACTGTCAATCTCATCGTTCTCAATACATCGACACTGCAATGAGAGTTGATCATCAATACGAAAGTAACGCCGTCTCTCTGCTTTATTAGACACGCTTATCTCCTTGCTACTGGGGTTTTTTGTGATTTTCGTTTAGCAATCTCTTCCACCAAAATAATCTCTATGCGACGATTTTTAGCTCGTCCCGCTCGAATCGCATTGGTCGCAATGGGTACCACATCGCCATGCGCCCTGATTTCCAAGCGCTTCGAATTTACTTTTTCATGCTGAGTCAGAAAATGCACCACACTGGCAGCACGGCTGGCAGACAAGACCCAGTTGGATGGAAATTTTCGCGTGGATATGGGCAGATTATCCGTATGTCCCGCTACGATGATTTTGCCATCACTCGTTTTCAGTGAGGTGGCAATGCGACTTAAAACGGGAATAAAGCTGCGCTGTAGAGCCGCTCTACCAGACGAAAATGAACCCTGCTCACGAATACGTAAGATCACCTTTTCACGCTCTGTCAGCACCTCTAGCAAACCCAACTTAATCTCTCTGGCCAAACTTCGTTTCAATTTTTCTGCCCGTTTTTTCGCCCTTTTGATCGCCTCATCCATATCCTGAGCGGCCCCTTTGGCATCAGAATCGCTGAAATCCAAGTTCTGTTTATACTCATCGGTGGTCATCTGCCGAACTTGGATAAAAGGGGTCGGCACGGGCTTGCCAGGACTAAACTCCTGAGCCACCACACTGGTGCCTTTTGGAATATCCTTGGCCTTGATCTCTCTTTGCACACCAAAGGCATGTTTCATTGAACCGGCCACCTGCTTGTACTTCTGTACGTCCATTTCAGAAAACGACAGCAACAACACAAAAAAGCACATCAACAGCGACATTAAGTCGGCAAAGGTCATCACCCATCCGGGTATCCCCTCTTCACATACGCATTCCGCCTCATCATCCATTATTTAATCCCTAATCCACATCAATCATTAGATGAAATACGCTTGCTTTCCGGCAAAAAGTTCATCAGAAGCTGTTCCAAAACCCGTGGATTGACGCCCTCCTGCACCCCTGAGATCGACTCAATAATCAACGCCTTATTGAGCTTCTCTTCGTTGCTTCTGAGTTTTAATTTTTCTGCAATCGGCAAGGCAAATGCGGTGGCAATCACCGCCCCATACAACGTCGTCAACAGCGCCACCGCCATCGCTGGCCCGATGGATTTGGGATCGGACATGTTCGACAACATCTGCACCAGACCAATCAAGGTACCAATCATGCCCATCGCCGGAGCAGCATCTCCCGTTGACTTAAACATGCTGACCCCAATGTCATGGCGCTCAATGGTCAAATTAATGTCTTTGGCCAACATTCGATGCACCATCTCTGGTGGATGACCGTCGATGCAGAGGCCAATGCCTTTTTTCAAAAACGGATGATTAATCTCACGCTCTTCCAGAGCCAAAATACCCTCTTTACGCGCGATATTGGCCAACTCAACCGCTTCTGTGATCAGCTCTTCTGGAGCCGTACTCTTATATAAAAAGGCTTTAAGCGCGATGCCAAAGGAGCTGAGAAACTGCCCCAAGGTGACCCGTGTCAAAACCACGGCAATCGTGCCACCAATAACGATGATCAAAGATGGTACGTTGATAAACGTCATTGCATCACCACCCAGCAGGATCGATCCAACAATCACCCCTGTGACACTCAACACGCCCAACAATGTGGCTAAATCCATCCTTTATCTCCCAAACACTCGTTATAAAAATAGAATCTCAAAGGCAATTGTTCTACCCTGCACCATCCACTTCAGACAGGAATTGACACCCCATGAGCACAGCTCTTTATTCACAACAGCAAACCCTGATCCAAAACTTGTGTTCCTGCGAAAATAATTTCCCACACCCCATTCAACCACTGGAGCAGATCGAAACGCACATCTCCACCGTGATTCTCTGTGGCGAGATTGTTTACAAGATCAAAAAACCGGTCAACTTCGGTTTTCTTGATTTCACCACGCTGGAACAACGCCATCATTTTTGTGAAGAAGAGTTGCGCCTCAATCGCCGCCTGGCTCCCGAACTCTATCTTGAGGTGGTCGCCATTCGCGGCAGCATCGAACAACCTCACATTGGTGGAGAGGGCGAGATTCTCGAATACGCGGTAAAAATGCGGCAGTTTTCCCAACAAGGCTTACTCGACAAGCAGCTGGCAGAGGGCAATCTCAACGGCCAACAGATGGACGACTTAGCAGCCACCATTTACCGCTTTCATCAACAGGCCGCCGTTGCAGAAACAAGCTCGACACTGGGCAGCCCCGCAGAAGTCTTTGCGCCGATGCAGCAAAATTTTGATCAACTCTACCCTCTGATCAAAGAGCCAGAGGCGATTGCCCAACTCAAACGTCTCGAACAGTGGAGCCAACAGCAGTACCAAAAACTCGAACCGCTGCTGCAACAACGCAAGGAACACGGCTCTATCCGCGAATGCCACGGCGACATGCACTTGGGCAACATGACCTTGCAAGAGGGTGAGATCACTATTTTTGATGGCATTGAGTTCAACGAATCATTTCGTTGGATCGATCTTATGAGCGAAATTGCCTTTTTGATTATGGATCTGGATGACCGCCAAGCACCGCAACTGGCACGACGGTTTTTAAACGCCTACTTGGAACAGAGCGGCGATTATGAAGGCTTGCCACTGCTGAAGTTTTATCAAGTCTACCGTGCTCTGGTACGCGCCAAAATCGCCAGCTTCCGTCTTGCTCAAGAAGGACTGAGTGAAACCGAACAGCAGCAAGCCATGCAACAGTACCGCAGCTACAGCGATCTGGCCGAACGCTACACTCGCCCCCAAACAGTCCACCTGTGCGCCACCCACGGTTTTTCTGGCAGCGGCAAGAGCCACATCAGTCAACAAGCAGTTGAGCAATACGGTTTTATTCGTCTGCGCTCCGATGTGGAACGCAAACGATTGTTTGGTCTTGAAGCACAACAGAACTCAAACAGCGCCTTAAACAACGGCCTCTACAGCGCTGACGCCACAGAGAAAACCCATCAACGCCTACAACAGTTGAGCGAAACCATATTAGAGAGCGGTTTCTCCCCCTTGGTGGATGCCACCTTGCTTGATCCCCAACAACGCGCCGCCTTTAAACAGTTGTCCAAAAGTAGAGGCGTTCACTTCGTTATTCTCGACATTCAGGCACCTGAAGCCCTGTTAAAACAGCGCATCCAAGCACGTCAAGCGACTGGCAATGATGCCTCTGAAGCGAATCTTCACGTGTTACAAGCACAGATAAAAAACCATCGCTCCCTAACCAGTGACGAAGCGGATCAAATCATCTGCATCGACACTCAAGAAGAGACAACTCTACAGCTCGCCTTCATGGAATAACAACGGGGATTAAACGTGCATCACGCCAGCAGAGCGATTAGAATACGGCCGACCACGCCTCGGTAGCTCAGCTGGATAGAGCGCTCCCCTCCTAAGGGAGAAGTCGCAGGTTCGAATCCTGCTCGGGGCACCATATCTTAATTTAATGCCCCACCTCTTCGGGCAATAATACCTGCTCAAACCAATACTGTTTTAAAACATCCACCGCCTTAATAAAGCGCTTCATATCCACATGCTTTTGCAAAAACGAATTGGCGTGCTGCGCATAACACGCCTGCACATCGTTGGGATTATTAGAGGTACTCAAAATCACCACCGGTATTTGCGCCAAATCTGGATCATTTTTAATGGTTCTCAAGACCTCATAACCGTCCATCTTAGGCATATTCAAATCCAGTAGAATAAGATCGGGCCGCTTAACATCAAAAAATGGCGCTTCTTTATACAAAAAAGCCATTGCCTCTTCGCCATTATTGGTCACACTCATACAACAAGAGAGACCCACACTCATAAAGGCTTTTTTGGTCAGCACCTGATGCGCTATATCATCTTCCACCAACAACACATCCATCGAACTCTTTTCAATCAATCTACTTGCCATCATTAGGAAGACCCTTTAAAGTAAAATAAAACGTTGAGCCCACACCCTTTTCTGCATCCACCCATATTTTGCCAGCGTGGCGTTCCACAATTTTTTTACACACCGCCAAACCAATGCCAACCCCAGAGTATTCTCCTTGAGCATGAAGACGCTGAAAAATTTTAAAAATGCGTTCGAAATGTTTTGATTCCATACCGATGCCGTTATCTCGCACAGAAAATTGCCAAAAATCCTCGACTCTCTTTGCCTTGAGGCTGATTTTTAAATCACCCTCACAACGGTATTTAATCGCATTTGAAATCAAGTTTTGCAACACCAATTGCAACTGGTAACTGTCCGCCATCACCCTCGGCAAACGCTCATATTCAATCAATGCCCCACTGTCGCCAATCGACAACTCCAAACTCTCCAACACCGATAAAAACACGTCGCCACTGTCCACCTCGCTTAGCTGTTTTTCTCGACTGCCCAAACGAGAAAATTCCAGCAAGCCATTAACCAGCATCTTCATCCGATTGCTGCCTTGCACGGCAAAGTCAATGTATTGCCGTCCTTCCTCGCTCAACTCCTGACCGCAATTACTCTCCAACAATTGCAGAAAGCTGGTCACGGTACGCAGCGGTTCTTGCAGATCATGGGATGCAATGTAGGCGAACTGCTCCAACTCTGCATTGGAGTTAGTCAACGCCTGATTGATTTCTTTTAAACCTTCAACTTCAGTTTTATTCTCTGTTAACGTCTGCATAAACGTCCTCTCATAAGTATCACATTAAGCCATAAACTTACCTTTATATCGGTTAACACGAAACAAACTTAAAATAGGGCGCGAAAAACATCCGCCTAGAAATAAACCTTTAAGTATTTCTAACCCAGACCGATAGAATTAAACAATCGATACATCAACACCCAATAACGCACTACTAAAGGCACACCCATGACAATACAAACCATGTTAGTGGTAGACGACAGCCGCTTAACTCGCATGATGGTGAAAAATTTTGTTCACGTTGTTCACCCAGAGTGGAACATCATCGAAGCCTGTTCAGGCGAAGAGGCGCTGGAAAAAGTCAGCGGCGAACAAATTGACTGGATGACCATTGATCTCAATATGCCTGGCATCGACGGCATGGAACTGGCCGAAAAACTAAAACACCAGTTTCCTCACGCCAATATGTGTCTGTTAACCGCCAACGTGCAAAAAAGCGTGCAACAAAGAGCCAATAAGCTGGGCATTTCCTTTGTCAGTAAACCCATCACCGAAGATAAAATCGTCGGTTACGTCTCCTAATAAAATGGTCAACGATCTAAGCGAACTGCAACGCGATGCGCTGGGTGAACTCTTTAATATTGGCCTAGGTCAAGCTGCTGAAATCCTCAGCCAACAGGTTAAACAGGAGGTTTTACTCTCCATTCCCAGCATCGGCTTCTATACCTTGCATGAAGCCAGCAACGTGCTGGAACAGCTAACAGGAAAAGAGGCCTGCTTGGTCATACAGAAATTTTCAGGTCACATCTGGGGTGATGCCCTGCTCGCGCTACCACAAAATACCAGCCTCAGCCTCGTTGAGATTTTGTTAAAAACAGAACAAACAGAACAAGAGCTGTTGCAGCAAGAAGAGCAGACGTTAACCTCTATCGGCTGCTTACTGCTCTCCACCAGCTTGCGCAGCTTAGAAAACCTGTTTCCAGACCCCATCACGATGGAAAGCCAACATTTTAAAAAAGGTTCTGTTTTCTCTTTGTTACACGAAATCAGTGCCTTTCACAGCAGCAGCAGAGTCACCATGGTCTTGTGTATGTCACTCACTTTGGCAGAAAAAAAACAGGTCTGTTACGTCAGTGTTGTTATGAATCATCAGGCAATGCAGGTTTTACAGGCCGATCTTGATCATCTTCTTAATCTCGTCTAGAGCGAACTAATATGTCCCCCAACACTGAGATCCAACTGCTACTGGTCGAAGACAACCCAGCCGATGCCTTTTTACTGCAATACACTCTACAACACATCGAAGGACAAACCTTTTCGATCCAACACGTTAAATGCCTCGAAGAGGCACAACAGAAACTCGAAACCGGTTACCAAGCGGACATTATTCTGCTGGATCTCTCCCTACCGGACAGCCAAGGCATCGAGACCGTCACCGCCATTATTAACCTCGCTCCACATACTCCCATAATTGTCATGAGCGGCAACCAAGACCCCAGCATCGTCCAAGAAGCGGTCAAAATAGGCGCACAAGACTTTCTTATCAAAGGCGAAAATGACAGCCGTTTTCTGGATAAAACCATTCGTTACGCCATCGAGCGCAAAAGTGCCGAGTCGCGTCTCACTTATCTAGCTCACTACGACTCTCTGACCGGCTTGGCCAATCGCGCTCTGTTTGATGACAATCTACGTCAAGCTCTGGCACGCAGCCGTCGTAAAGAAGCACTGCTGGGGCTGCTCTTTATTGATCTTGATCGCTTCAAAATGATCAACGACACCTTGGGTCATGATGCGGGGGATGAGTTACTGCGCAACGTGGCGCAACGAATCAAAAACGTCATTCGTGAAGGGGATTTTGCCGCTCGCTTGGGAGGCGATGAATTTACCGTCATTATTGAAGGCATCACCGCCATCTCCAATGCTGGCATTGTGGCGCAAAAAATTCTGCAAGCGATGGCGGCTCCCTTCACCCTAAACGGCAAAAAAGTCATCGTCAGCTCCAGCATCGGCGTCGCTACCTACCCCACCGCCGGTAACAGCAACGAAGAGTTAATAAAAAATGCCGACATCGCCATGTATCGCGCCAAAAACCGAGGCCGCAACAACTATCAAATCTACAGTGACGACCTAACGCCCGACGAACAACACCGTCTACAAACGGAGCAGGAACTGCATCGCGCTCTAAAACAAAATGAATTACAACTTCATTATCAACCCATCGTGGATACCAACACCGGCAAACCACAGGCTGCTGAAGCGCTGTTACGTTGGCGGCGTAACGGCCATCAAAAACTGATTCCACCCAATGAATTTATACCCATATTAGAAGAGACCGGTTTAATTGTCTCGGTTGGAAAATGGGTCTTAAATCACGCCTGCCAACAGTGCAAGATTTGGCATAACGATGGCGCAGAAAAACTCTGTATTCACGTCAACATTTCAGCTCAACAATTGCGGGGCGAAAATACACTTCAATGGATTCAAAACGCGCTCAGTGAAAGTCAATTAGACGCACAGTTTTTAACCTTAGAGATCAGCAGCCGACTCTTTAACCACCCCACGGCAATAGAAAAAGAGAGCCTCGACAGCATTCGTGCGATGGGAGTCGGACTCTGTATTGATGATTTTGGTCACGGAGAAACGTCTTTAAACTGCTTAATGAGCAAGCGGCTCAACAGCGTCAAAATAGATCGGCGTTTTTTACAAGGCGTAACCACCCACAAACCCATTGCGGTGGTGGTCAGCGGCGTGATTCAGATGGCGCAAAAATTGGGCTTAAAGGTGATTGCGGAAGGGGTCGAAAATCGCGCCCAACTGCACTTTTTACAAGAGCAAAACTGCGCCCAGAGCCAAGGTTATCTCTTTAGCCTGCCGGTTGAGGCACAGGCGTTTTCACGCCTGTTGACGGAACAGAGCCTGTTTTCCTTTGATCAAAGTACTCATACCATCAAACATGAACCAGCGACCCATAACTGCTCCTAATAGTGATAGCGACATGAAATTATTATGAGTTGATTATCGTCAATCACGTATAGGGTGTAGCCATATTTTGATGTAATAATTAGCAAAGAGCGCCATACTGGCT
>CAZTQX010000016.1:0-30398 GCA_964615985.1 uncultured Gammaproteobacteria bacterium
ACCGAGTCAGGGTAAACGAGGTTGGTTGTCGTTGTCGTGGGCCAAGTCGGAGCGCACCAATGAGATCACCGGCATCACCCGTGATTTTTCTGGCGATCAACCGCTGACCTTGGTGGCCGTTTGGGGTCAGCCTTTTAGCGGCAGTTGGAGTCATTGGGATTGGAGTATCAAAGCGGAGGCTCACTCAGGACGACCTTACACCGCTGTGATTGCGCGTCATCAGGAAGACCCCACCAACATCAACAGTCGTTGGTTGCCGGAGTTTGGCAAACACAACGGCGAGCGCCTGCCGGTCTATCGTAAAGTGGATCTGCGCTTGAGTCGTGAATTTCTCTTTAATGAGTCGAAGATGCAGTTTTATCTTGATCTGCAAAACGTCACCTTTGCCAGCAATGTGGTGGAGTACGATTACGGTGCTGAGTATGAAAAGATTGATAACCCAACGGAGATCTCCGGTCTCTCCTTTTTCCCTTATCTTGGTTTGAAGATGGAGTTTTAGATGACTCTGGCAGAGCAATTTTTCAATTTGATGCAGAGCGGTGGGCTGATTATGTGGGTCATCTTGCTGGTGGCTTGGGTGGCGTTTGGGCTGCTGGTGTGGGAGGCGTTCAAAGGGCGCAGCCTGTTGCTTCAAGCGCGGCGAGATTATCGTCAGTTGCGGGGTGAGTCGTTGCCGGAGTCTGGTAGCAACAGCCCCGTTGCGCAGTTGTTGCGGCTGCTGAGTTGGCCGCAGATCGACTCGCAGCAGAGTTTGGCCAAGGAGATCAACATTCATCTGGCGGAGGTGACACCGAAGATGGAGGGCAGTCTCTCCACCATCGCCATTTTGGGATCACTGCTGCCGATGTTGGGGCTGCTGGGGACGGTGACGGGGATGATCAATGTCTTTGAGGTGATCGCCTTGCAGGGCAGTGGCAAAGCGGATCAGATGGCCGATGGCATCTCGCAGGCGTTGCTGACCACCGCCAGCGGTTTGATTATCGCCATTCCAGTGATTTTTCTGCATCACCTGTTGGCGCAGCGGGTGACGCGCATTTTGACCGTGACTCATCAGGCGATTCAGTTGCTTCTGCATCGGGATCTGGCCAGCCTGAAACAGGCTTATGTCAAATGAATAACGACGATCTCTGTCCGATGCCGAAACTCTCCCTCGGCAGACCAGAAATCAGCATGGCTCCGCTGGTGGATGTGGTCTTTCTGCTGCTGATCTTTTTTATGGTGACGACTATTTTTCCTGATAACGAGGGCATTGTGATCGAGAAACCCAGCTCAGAAAACAGCGCCAGTTTGCCGGACAAACCGTTTCGCATTCAATTGGATCAAAAGGGTCAGGCTTATATCAATAAAGCCGCTGTGAGTTTGGCGGATGTGACGAGGCTATTAGAAGAGCAGGCGGCTTTAAAACCGGAGTTGAGCGTGTTGTTGTTGGCGGATCGGCGCAGCACCACCGCGCAGTTGATGGCGCTGGTGGATGCCGCCAAAGCGGGTGGTGCGCCGTCGTTGGCCATTGCCACCGATGAGCCGAGCCATTAAAACCGGCTTGTTACTGCTGGTGGCGCTGCTGCTGGGTGGTCTGCTCAGTGGTGGGCTTTTTTTCTCCATTAATCTGTTGGCGCAGGCGGAGCCGAAGGTGGTGGAAGAGAAACCGCTGTTGGTGTTGAATTTGATGCAACTGCCAGCAAAGTCGCTGCCTAAACCTAAAAAAATCATCCCTAAAAAAAACCCACCGATTAAAATACCAAGCGTGAAAAAAAAGGTAAAAAAAACTCCGAAAAAGAAAATCGTAAAAAAAGTCGTAAAGAAAAAAATTCCGCTTAAAATAACGCCACCAAAGCCAGTGGAAAAGCCACAGCCCCAAGTGGTTGAAGCGGTGACAAAAGCGGTGGCTGTTCCAGATAAGCAAGTAGAGTCGTTGCCGACTCCTGAGCCGATTTTTAAATTGACCGAGCTGCCGCATTTTTTACACCGTGAAGCGCCGATTTACCCCGAAACCATGCGGACAGCAGGACGCAGTGGGGTGGTGAAGCTGGAAGCGTTGATTGATAAAAAGGGGCGTGTTCGACGGGTGACGATTATTAAGTCGGCAGGTGCGGCGTTTGATCGTGCGGCTAAAACAGCGATTTTGGCTTCGAGTTTTTCAGCGGCGAAGATTGGTGAGGAGATGGTGGCAGTGCGGTTGAGATTGCCGGTGCGGTTTTCTTTGCGGTGATGGTGATGGCTCAACTTGCATTCCATGCCCCTCTGCTTTACCGTGCGGGCGTTGATCCCTAGCGTATTTGAGCCATGACCTCTCGCAGCCGTTACACCTCAGCGCCGCACAGCGAGCGTACTGATTTCCAAAATCTCAAGCGTATCTATCCTTTTATTTGGGACTACCGTGGTCGTGCCTTGCTGGCGTTGCTCAGTCTGCTGCTGGCCAAATTTGCCATTGTTGGGGTGCCTCTGGTTTTTAAAGAGATCATCGATTTTCTTGATCAAGCGCCGCAAAACAGTGTTATTTTGCCGGTGACGCTGCTGCTGATCTACGGTGCCTTGCGCTTGGTTGCCTCGCTCTTCAATGAACTGCGCGATGCGATCTTTGCCCGAGTGCGTCACCGAGCGATGCACAAACTCTCCAATCGGGTCATCAGCCATCTGCATCGACTCTCGCTGCGCTTTCATCTGGAGCGGCGCACGGGGGCGATCAGTCGGGATCTGGAGCGCGGCGCGCGCAGTGTCAGTTCGATTCTCAATTATCTGGTGTTTAATATCATCCCCACGGCGGTGGAGTTTCTGCTGGTGGCGGCGATTTTGTTCAGTCAATACAGCGCCTATTTTGCCATCGTTACTTTTGTCACGGTGATGACCTACGTCTTTTTTACTCTCAAAGTGACCGAGTGGCGGATGCACTTTCGCCATCAGATGAACGCGCTGGACTCCGAGGCCAACAGTCGGGCGGTGGACAGTCTGCTCAACTACGAGACGGTCAAATACTTCAATAACGAAGCTCACGAAGTGCGGCGTTACGATGAGGTCATGAGTGGTTGGGAAGATGCAGGGGTGAAAAGCCAGACCACCATGTCGATGCTCAATTTTGGTCAAGGGGTGATCATTGCCATTGGGGTGACGGTGATCATGGCGCTGGCGGTGCATGAGGTGCAGCAGGGCGAAATGAGCTTGGGGGATCTGGTGCTGGTGAATACCATGATGTTGCAGCTCTTTTTGCCGCTGGGGTTTTTGGGGATTATCTATCGCTCGCTCAAGTACGCGCTGGCGGATATGGATCTGGTGTTTAAGCTGCTGGATCAGCCAGAAGAGATCCAAGACCGCGCCGATGCGAAAACCTTGCAAGTGGGTCAGGCGGAGGTCAAATTTGACGCGGTGAATTTTGCCTATCAGCCAGAGCGACCGATTTTAAAAGAGGTTTCTTTTACGATTCCCGCTGGTCAGAAGGTGGCGGTGGTTGGGCCATCGGGGGCTGGGAAATCAACCCTTTCGCGGCTGCTGTTTCGGTTTTACGATGTGAATTCAGGTGCGGTATTGATCGACGGTCAGGATCTGCGCGATTGCAGCCAAGAGAGTGTCCGCCGCACCATCGGCATTGTGCCGCAAGATACGGTGCTGTTTAACGACAGCATCTACTACAACATTCTTTACGCCAAACCCGATGCCAGCCGTGACGAGGTGTTTGAAGCGGCTCGTTTGGCGGACATTCATCGGTTTATCGAGAGTCTGCCCGACGGTTACGAGACGGTGGTGGGAGAGCGTGGTTTGAAATTGTCCGGTGGTGAGAAACAACGGGTGGCGATTGCGCGGGTGATTTTGAAACGCCCGGCCATTTTGGTCTTTGATGAGGCCACCTCCAGTTTGGATTCACGCTCCGAGCAGGCGATTTTGAGCGCCTTGGAGAAGGTGTCAGCGCAGACCACCACCTTGATGATTGCCCATCGGCTCTCCACCATTGTGGATGCAGATCAAATTTTGGTCATGGAGCAGGGGCAGATTGTCGAGCGTGGTGATCATAATCAGTTGTTGGCGCAGAGTGGTTTGTACGCCAATTTGTGGGCGTTGCAGCAGCGTGAGCGCTTGGATGACGATAAAACCGACACATAAATTTTTAAAATAGTGAGATGAGGTTAGAACGATGGATGACAGTTTAGGCAGTTGCGCGGCGGGTGAACCGTTTGCGTTGCAGGTGTTGGACAGCAGCATGGAGCCAGAGTTTAAAAAAAGCACCGTGATCATTATCGACCCCGAAGGGATCTTGAGAGACGGCTGTTTTGTGATGGCTAAATTGGCGCAAGACGATTATATTTTCCGCCAACTGCGCATTGCTGAGAACGGTGTGTACAGTTTGCACGCTCTGGAAGAGGGCCATGAAGTGATCGCCATTGGCGGTCGTGATGATCTGGTCGGGGTGATTGTGCAGCAGCAGTTTGGCAAAGGACGGAAGGGGCGGACGTTTTATAATCAGTCGTAGTTTTTTTGTCGTGCTGAAAATAGAGTACTAAAACGACGGCTCTGTTGCTCGATCTTGCCTGCTTCTTGATGGGCAAAAAGAGCGTTCACCACCGCCAGCAGATCGACTCCCGCTGCCAACAGTGGTGGGGCATTCTTTAAGGTGATGCCGCCGATGGCGCAGATGGGCAGGCTGATTTCTCGGCGTGCCTGCTGGAGCAACTCCAGCGTGGCGGGAGTGGCGTTAGGTTTGGTGCTGGAGCTGAAAAAACGCCCAAAGGCGACGTAATTCGCGCCTTGCTGTTCGGCCTGAATGGCTCGTTGCAGATCGTTGTAACAGGTGATGCCGATGATTGCCTGCGCTCCTAAACGCGCTCTGGCCTGTTGCAGTGAGCCATCCTCCAAGCCCAGATGCACACCGTCGGCTCCAACGGCCAGCGCCAGTTCAATGTCGTCATTGATAATGGATGTGGCTTGATACTTTTGGCAGAGTGCCACCACGGTTTGTGCTTGTTGGCCACGGCGCTGTCGATCGCTGCTTTTATCGCGGTACTGCACCACGCTGGCTCCGCCTCTGAGTGTCGCTTCAATGCTGGCGGCGAATTTATCTGCGGCAATCAAATGTTGATCGCTGATGGCGTAGAGTCCCTTCACTTTTTCTCTTCTTCCTCTTCACCGCTGGCCCAGAAAAAACGGTTGGGCAGATGCTGTCCCATGCCGGGTCGATGGGCGGCTTTCAGAGTTTGCCAGGTGTACTCTTGCGCTTGACGCACGGCGGCGATGGGGTGTTCACCCTGTGCCAACAATCCGGCGATGCTGGCGCTCAGGGTGCATCCGGAGCCGTGGTAGCTGTGGGGCAGACGTTGCCAACTGAAGCGCTCCAGTTGACTGGCATCGTGATAAAGAACGTTGTGAACCTGTTCGGTTTTGCTGTCCGCGCCAGTGATCAGCACATATTCGCAGCCGCTCTCCAGCAGATTCAGCGCGGCGCCCTGTTCATCCTCTGCGCCCGTGAGGGTGAGGGCTTCGTGACGATTGGGGGTCATTAGGTAGGTGTTGGGGATCAGGTAGCGTTCGATGGCTTCAATTAGGTCGTCGTTGGCCAGTGATTTACCGCTGCCACCGGAGGCCAAAATGGGGTCGAGCACCACGGGCAGTTCGGGGTAGTCCATTAGCACGCTGTAGAGGGCTTTGACGATCTCCGCCGAGCCGAGCAGACCGACTTTAATCACCGCCACCGGCATATCTTCCAGCACCGCTCTCATTTGACGAGTGAAAAGGCTGGGGTGCAGTGGTTCGATGCGTTTGACGTCTTGGCTGTCTTGCACAGTCAAGCAGGTGATCACGGGAGCGGTGTGGCAAGCTTGGCTGCTGAGGGCTTCGATGTCGGCCTGAATGCCTGCGCCGCCGCTGGGGTCGTTGCCGGAGCAGCAGAGCACAACGGGGAAGATTTCGGTGGGGTTCATGGGGTGTCTCGATGACGGCTGCGAAGTTGGGTGTTGATTTTATCAGTTGTAGGAATTGAGTGTCCGAGCAAAGTGGGAGTCGATTTGTTAGGTTTGGGGTTCGCTTGAGATGTATTGGATCTGCTAAGGAGGGTGTGATAATGGGTGAATTACAACGATGGGTTGAACAGCGGCGTGGTGGGGTACGCATGGAGGGGGTGGAGATCTATGTCTCCATGCGCAAGATGGGTTCCACAAGTTTTAAACGTTGTTCGCTGTTGAATGTCACGCACGGCGGCGTGGGTTTGCTGACGGATAATGTCAATTTTCGAATTTTAAAGCCGGTTGAAATGCAGATGGATCTAAAAGATCAGCAATTTATGTTGCGTGGTTTGGTGGCCTATCGAGAATTAAAAATGGAAGGAATGCAGTATGGGGTGATTTTTACTCATGTGCCTTTTGAACTAGAGCAACTGTTATTGGCGCTGAGTCCAGTTGAGGAGCGAAGGCCTGCGCTATGGGGTTGAGTTCAGTTACATCAGCTCCGATCTACTGCACATGATTGCGGTGCAAAATCGGAGCTGAAGCGTTGGGCTTAACTTATATCGTTGCGTCTCTCGTCGGAGAGCGCTTCCAATAGGGTGTCTTCCATTTCAAATCGCAATGAGAGGGTTTCACCCAAACGGTAGATGTCGCTGGCCAGCTGTTTGAACGCTTTGCAGGCCGTATCGCTGGCATAAAGGTCGTTAAACTCAACTAGAATGTCGGTGGTTTGAGCGATCAGTGGGTAGACGGTGGCAGCACTTTCACGCACGTTGTTGCGACGTTCTTTGCCTTCCAGAATGCGCTGATAGATCTCAAAATGTCCCAGCGCCAAATAGTCCATTAAAATTTGGCAAAATCCTTTCAGGTGTTCTTCCAGCTCGGCGTGGTCGCTTTGGTGCTGCGAGGTACCACTGAGGCTGCTGAATTGGCTCAAAAGTTGAGTACGCTCTGTCATCAACTCTTGAATGGTGTGCTGAGTGCGGTTACGGCGGTTCGTCACCGTAGGTTGTGGGACGACGGTGTGGCTGGATATTGTTGTGTGAGGGGCGACCTTGCTCATCAGTTAACTCTCCTGGCTATTCGTAGGTGTGGCATTTCATCTATTGGTTAAGGAATATGCCCTTAATTACATTGTGCAGTCCTGACTGCATTTCCTCAAGTGTTAATATTACCTTTCTAGCTGAGGGTTTTCTTTCGTGATTGAGGTCGGTATGCTTAGTGCGATGATTTCTTTTCGTTGATATTTGAGTAGATAGCGCGTGTCATACATTTCTTGTAATTTCCCACACTTTATTTAAATAATGCAAAAATCGTTCCTAAAATCTGTGTCAGGACAGATCGTCTTGCTGCTCGTGTTTGGTTTCTGTTTGTCTCCAGTTTATGCGGCAAACGATGTCTGGCATTTTTGTGGTGAGCCGGAGGTGCTGTTGCCGCTGACTCGTTTTGCCGATAACCGCATTCGTATCAGTGCTGATCGTACCTTCAGTGCCATTAAAGGCATTACAGAGCTGGATGGCGACGTGCGTTTGATGCAGGGTGATCGGATGTTGTTGGCGGATCATATGAAGGTTGATCAGTTGCAACAGGAGAGCCGTGGCTCGGGCAATGTCACTTTTCGAACCCCTGAATACCAACTGACGGCGGAGTCGGCTCTGGTGAGCATGAACTCTTCTGTGGCGGAGTTTGAGGGGGTTCAATACCGTTATCCAGAACGGCATGCTCAGGGGCGGGCAGTGCGAACTCGGCGCGATGAGCAGCAAGTCACTTATCTGCAAGAGGCGACTTACTCGACCTGTTTGGCTACGCAAGAAGATTGGGTGGTGGTGGCCAAAGAGATGGTGTTAAACCCGAATACCGAGGTGGGAACCGCAAAAAATGCCTACCTGAGTTTTAAAGGTGTGCCGTTTCTCTACACTCCCATTTTTAGTTTTCCACTGGGTAAAAGCCGTAAAAGTGGTTTTCTAGCACCGTTGGTGGAGAATTCAAGTAGCCGAGGTTTGGAAATCAATACACCCTATTATTGGAATATTAAACCTCAGGCTGACGCCACTTTGACTCCTCGTTGGATGAGTGAACGGGGGACGCAACTTTTGTCTGAATTTCGTTATTTAGATGAATGGGGCAGTTGGCATTTGGATGCAGATTATCTTGATCGTGATCAGGCCATGAATGGTGAGTCACGTTATTTTTACCGTCTGCGTCATAACGCTCTGATTGACCGTCGTTGGCACAGCTCAATTGATGCCGGAGAGGTTTCCGATAAAGGTTATTTTAACGATCTGGGCAACCGTTTAAGTGTGGCAAGCATCACTCATCTAGAGAGACGCGCCGATATTGCTTATCACGCGGATCGTTATGTATTGAGTAGCCGTGTCCAGAATTTTCAAACGCTTGATGACTCCATTGCGATTGCCAGCCGTCCTTATCAGAGAATGCCACAGGTGAACTTCGATGGTCGTTTTGCGCCTCTTTTAAAGGGCAGCGTACAGTATGATCTGGACGCAGAGCTGGTACGTTTTGAGCGTGAGCAGAGCGATACCGGTTTGCGTTTTGATAGCACGGCAAAAGTGAGTTGGCCTTATCGAAAGACCGCTGGTTTTTTCACTCCCTCATTCTCGGTGCGTCATTCACAGTATGCCCTAAACCGCATAGACCAGAGTTCTACAGAAATCCAACGCACGGTGCCGCTGCTGTCGTTGGATGGTGGTCTCTATTTTGATCGTGAACCGGCTCAGAAAGGTGAACCACGGCAGGTTTTGGAGCCACGTCTTTACTACCTCTACGCTGCCTTTGAGGATCAGGACGACATTCCTCTGTTTGACAGCAGTCAGTTGGGTTTTAACTATGCTCAGCTGTTTCGAAATAACCGTTTTACCGGCGGTGATCGAGTGGCGGATGCCAACCAGCTCTCGGCAGGTTTGACCTACCGTTTGATCGATTCTGACAATGGTCGGGAGATGATGAGTGGCAGTTTGGGGCGTATCTATTATTTTGCCGATCGTGAAGTGATCTTGCGTGCCAGTCAGGAGCCCGAAGTGCAACCCCAGTCGGATCTGATTGCAGAAGCCAAGGGGCGTTTTAGCAAACACTGGTCGGTGAATACGGCTTTTTTGCTCAACGCTGATACTGGGGATGCTGATCGAGCTGATTTTCAATTTCGTTACCGCCGTGATAATCAACATATCGCTAATTTTCGTTATCTGTTTGCGCAAACGGCGCAGAAAAAAATACTCAGCGAACAGGTGGACTTGGCCATGCGTTGGCCTCTCAATAACCATTGGCGCTTGATGGCGCGTTGGAACTATTCCCTCAAAGAGGAAAAGGTATTGGACAGTTTTGCGGGGCTTGAATATGAAAGCTGTTGCTGGTTGCTGCGTCTGGTGGGGCGTGAATTTTTGGATGTGGTCAATGGTCGAATTGTTGACGATCAAACCCAGTCGGCGGTTTATGCTCAACTGGTCTTGAAGGGGCTGGCTCCCATAGGGCAGGGTCCCAGAAAGCTGCTGGAAGATGGTATTATCGGTTATCGTGCAATTGAGTATTGATTGAATATGAACAAAAATATTTTTATGGGTTTGCTATTGACCTTACTGGCCGCCTCTCTGCAAGCAGCGTCGCAGCCTTTGAATGGCATCGCGGCGATTGTAAATGATGGTGTAATCCTAAACAGCGAGTTTGAGCGCGGATTGCAACGAATCAGTGCTCAATTGAAAGAGTCCGGTCAGGCTGTCGATGATCAGCAGGTGTTGCGTAAACAGGTAATGGAACGTCTGATCTCGCGAAAAGTGCAAGAGCAAAAAGCCAAGGAGCTGGGTTTGCGGGTCGATGACAGTGAATTGAATCGCACTCTGCAACGTATTGCTCGTAGCAATAAAATGGGACTGGCTCAATTTCGTCAGGCGCTGCTGTCTGAAGGGGTGGATTACCGCGAGTTCCGTGCCGAGGTGCGAGAAGAAGTTTTGTTAGCGCAGTTACGAAAGCGCCAAGTAGAGATGCAGACCAAGGTCAGTGATCAGGAGTTGGATGACTTTCTCTCTCTGCGCCAACGGGTTTTAAAAAGTGGTTTTGAGTATCATTTGCGCCATATTTTAATAGCCACCGGCGAAGGTGATGATCTGGCGCAGATTGGCCAAGCTCGGCAGAAAGCGGAGGCGTTGCTGGCCAAGTTAAATTCGGGTAGTGACTTTGCTGCCTTGGCGATGCGCAGCTCTGATGGCCAATATGCACTGGAAGGCGGTGATTTGGGTTGGCGTAAACTGGAGCAGTTGCCCAAGGTCTTTGTGGAAGCATTACAAACGGCCAATGAGGGCGATACATTGGGCCCCCTGCGCAGTGCCAGCGGTTTTCATATTTTGCTGTTGCAGCAGAGTCGAGGCGAAGAGCGTCATTTTGTTAAACAGAGCCATGCTCGGCATATTTTGTTGCGGGTGACCGAAGTGCGTGACAGTGAGGCCACTTTGGCTAAATTAAAGGCCATTCGAGAGCGTATTGTGGCTGGGGAGGATTTTGCCAGCTTGGCCAAAGCGGTTTCCGATGATCCTGGCAGCGCGGTTGCCGGTGGTGATTTGGGTTGGTTTTCAGCGGGTGTGATGGTACCGGTTTTTGAAAAAGTGGTGAACGAGCTGGTGGTCGATGAATTCAGCGAGCCATTTCGTTCTGCTTTCGGTTGGCACGTGGTGCAGTTGCTTGGCAAACGCACCCAAGACGATACCGAAGAGTTTCTGCGTGACAAGGCGCGTGAGCGTCTGCTGGAACGCAAGGTGGAAGAAGCTTCAGAGGTTTGGTTGAGGAAGCTGAGAGCGCAGGCTTATGTAGAAATTCGTCTGGCCGGTTTGGCAGACGTGGATTCTATTCAATGAGCCAGACGTTGCGTTTTGCCATTACCCCAGGTGAGCCAGCAGGAATAGGCCCCGATTTGTCGGTATTGCTCTGTCAGCAAGATCATCAGCATGAGTGGGTTTTTATCGCCGATCCTGAACTGTTGGCCGAACGTGCCAAAGCGTTGGGCAAACCACTGTCATTGGATGTAGTGGATTTTAGCCAGCCAGCGCAAGCAGGGCGTAACACGGTGTTGCCCATTGCCCTGTTGGATGAGGTTAAGGTCGGTGAGTTGAATGTCCTCAATGTCGAATACGTTTTGGAGACCTTGCGGGTGGCGACGCGAGGTTGCTTGAAAAAGCGCTTTGCGGCCTTGATCACAGGTCCTGTGCATAAGGGCATTATTAACGATGCTGGGGTGGCTTTTAGTGGCCATACGGAGTTTTTGGCTGAGCAGAGCGATGGTTTTCCGGTGATGATGCTGACCGCTGATCGTTTGCGGGTCGCTTTGGCGACCACTCATTTACCGCTCTCTGAAGTGAGTCAGGCGATTACTGATTCTTCTCTGGAGAGGGTGATTCGGATTTTGCATCGTGATCTGCAACAGCGTTACGGCATTGCTGAGCCACGGATTTTGGTCTGTGGTCTGAACCCTCATGCGGGTGAGGATGGCCATCTGGGCTGGGAAGAGATCAAGGTGATCACACCCGTTTTGGAACGCTTGCGAGCCGAGGGGAAAAATCTAATTGGGCCGTTGCCAGCGGATACGCTGTTTACCCCGAATTATCTGCAACAGGCGGATGCGGTGTTGGCGATGTACCACGATCAAGGTTTGCCGGTACTGAAACACGTCGGTTTTGGTTCTGCGGTCAACGTCACCTTGGGGCTTTCCATTATTCGTACCTCGGTGGATCACGGCACGGCTCTGTCTTTGGCCGGAACCGGCAACATCGAATTGGGCAGTTTTGAAGCGGCTTTGGCAGTAGCGCAGACAATGGCTGAGAATCAGAACAGATGAAACACATTCCGCGTAAACGATTTGGGCAAAATTTCCTCCATGATAACTCGGTGATTGATCGCATTGTGCGAGCGGTGGCTCCCAAGGCGGGGCAGAAACTGGTGGAGATCGGCCCTGGTTTGGGTGCTTTGACCCTACCGATTTTGCAGCAGTTGGGGCAGCTTCAGGTGGTGGAACTGGATCGGGATCTGATCCCGAAGCTGGAAGCGCTTTGCGCCGATCAGGGGGAGTTGATCGTCCACAGTGCCGATGCGTTGAAGTTTGATTTTGCCGCTCTCTGTGAAGAGAACGAGAAGCTAAGGTTGGTGGGCAACTTGCCTTACAACATTTCCACGCCGTTGATTTTTCATCTGTTGCAGAGTGTGGAACGGATTCACGATATGCACTTTATGTTGCAGTACGAGGTGGTGCAGCGCATGGCCGCCTCGCCAGGCGGACGAGATTACGGTCGTCTGTCGGTGATGTGTCAATATTATTGTCAGGTGGATGCGCTGTTCACCGTCCGGCCTGGGGCGTTTAATCCGCCACCGAAAGTGAATTCCGCCATTGTGCGTTTGACCCCGCATGTGGAGCCGTTGGTGGAGGTGGGCGAGGTCGAGTTGTTTGCTAAATTGGTGCGCCAAGCGTTTAGCCAGCGGCGTAAAACCTTGCGCAATACCCTCAGGCCGTTGTTGAGTGCCGAGGCCATTGAGAGTTGTGATATTGATCCGAGCCTGCGCGCTGAGTCGCTGAGTTTGGCGCAGTTTGCCAGCTTGAGCTGTTATTACAGTGCGCACCTGTAGCGGTTTAAGGATAGAATAGCGTCATCGTTGTTACAGAACATTTTTAGAGTGAGCAGATTTTTTATGGGACCAGAGATAAAAATTGATATTGAGACCTCTTATATTGAGGCCGAATCGGAGCCGTCGGAGGATCGTTACGTCTTCGCCTACACCATTACCATTCGTAACGAAGGTACGGCAGCCGCGCGGTTACTAAAACGTCATTGGATCATCACCGATGCCAATGGTCGGATACAAGAGGTGAAAGGTGATGGTGTGGTGGGTGAACAACCTCATTTGAAACCCGGCGAGGGGTTTCAGTACACCAGTGGTACCATGTTGGAAACCTCCGTTGGTACCATGGGCGGCAGTTATCAGATGGTGGACGACGACGGCACCAATTTTGATGCGCCCATTCCTGAGTTTTTGTTGACCACCCCAAGGGTGTTGCACTGAGTGTGATTTTTGGCGTGCGGGAGCCAGCTTGGCTGCTGTCGCTGGTTCTTAGTTGTATTGTGTTGTTGGGCTGGAGTCCAGCAACGGATCGTCTGACGTGGTTGTTGGACAGTTTGCCGGTTTTAATCGGTGTGATCATTTTTTCGGTGAGCCATTCGCGCTGGCCTTTAACCCTTTTAACCT
Source organism: uncultured Gammaproteobacteria bacterium (assembly GCA_964615985.1). Classification (GTDB taxonomy): domain Bacteria; phylum Pseudomonadota; class Gammaproteobacteria; order JAUZRS01; family JAUZRS01; genus JAUZRS01. The sequence goes on from CAZTQX010000016.1 coordinate 13,164, forward strand.
ATCGTTTGTTGGTTTTGATCGCTGTGTTGATTTTATTTGGCGCTCGTTACGGTTTTGCCCATGTGCCGCTGTTTGATTGGCTGCGTGATGAATGTGAGCAGACTCGGAATAACTTTGATCGGCTGGCGCATTTTGTTCAAGGTTTTGTACCAGCGATGTTATTTCGGGAAATTTTAATCCGTTATTCACCTTTGCAAGCGGGTCGTTGGTTGTTTTTCTTGGTCACTGCTGTGACGTTGGCCATGAGCGCGTTTTACGAGTTGATCGAGTGGTGGGTGTCTCTGGTGAGCCGCGATGGCGCAGTCGATTTTTTGGGCAGTCAAGGTGATCCTTGGGATACGCAGTGGGATATGTTGTTGGCGTTGCTTGGGGCGTTATTGGCACAGCTGTCGTTGGCACAGGCTCAAGATAGAGCCTTGTCGCGTTTGGGCGTGGAGTAGTTTATGGCGGTTTATGTGATTGGCGATGTGCAGGGTTGTTATTCAGCGTTGCAGGCGTTGCTGAAAAAAATCGACTTTGATAAAAACAAGGACAGGCTCTGGTTTGCCGGTGACTTGGTTAATCGTGGCCCGGACTCTTTGGCGGTGTTACGTTTTGTTAAAGACTTAGGTGAGGCGGCAATCACGGTACTGGGCAATCATGATTTGCATCTGCTGGCGATGCAGGCGGGAGTTAAAGCGATTAAAAAAGGCTGTTCATTGGCAGCTATTTTCAAAGCCGACGATTGTGAGGAGCTGCTGTTTTGGTTACGTCAACAACCGTTGCTGCATTACGATAAAAAATACAACTGTGTCATGGCTCATGCAGGAATTTATCCGCAGTGGGATCTTGCTCAGGCACAAGTTGCGGCAAGAGAGGTGGAAGCGGTGCTACGTGGTGCGGAGCATCAGAGCTATTTTGAAAACATGTACGGCGATCAACCGGATCGGTGGTCAGAGGCTTTGCAGGGCAGTGATCGCTGGCGTTTTATCACCAACAGTTTTACTCGGATGCGTTTTTGCAGTGTTGAAGGGCATTTGGATATGTTGGAAAAACACGCTCCTGGCAAACAAGTGCAAGGCTTGATGCCGTGGTTTGAGTTAGAGACTAAAGTGACCGAGCAGGGGACGCGAATTGTGTTTGGTCACTGGGCGGCGTTGACAGACTCTCTGCCACTGAAAATCAAAAAAATTCATCCCACCGATACCGGCTGTGTTTGGGGTGGGGCATTGACCGCGCTGAAATTGCATAAGGGTAAAAAACCTCATGCCATTTCGGTGCGTTGTGACGGTGGGTTAACGCCAAATTAATTACCGTTCACCAAACGATTCCGATAAGGTTTTACGCAGCGGTTTCAGCAAGAAATTTAGCAAGGTGCGGTCACCGGTGCGAATATCGACCTGCGTGGTCATGCCTGGCAGCACTTCTAAGACTTTGCCGGTGGTGGTGACGACGGGGTTGCTGTTGGGGACGATGTGAACCCGATAATAAATTTCCGTCCCGTTGGCACTCTCTTCCTTGAGGGTATCCGCACTGACGTAGATGACTTTGCCCTCAACGCCGCCGTGAATGGTGTAATCAAAGGGGTCAAAACGAATGTTACTGTCCAAGCCTTTTCGGACTTGAGCAATGTCCGATGGACTGACCTTGGCTTCAATAATCAGCTTGTCGTCCACGGGGATAATTTGCATCATCTCTTCGCCCGCTCGCAGCACACCGCCGACGGTGGTCATACGGATGTTTTTAACGATGCCAGGGACTTGAGCAATAAACAGGCAGCTGTCTAACTGCTCTTGGCGCTGTTTGAGAATTTGATCATTTTGGGAAATCTCATCTTCCACCGTGGTCAATTCCGTCTGTACCTCTTCAAGGAAGCGGTTTTTACGGTTGATTAATTTGGCATTGGCCTCGTTGAGATTGCGTTTTGAGGTTAAATGCTCGGAGTGACTGACATCACCGCTTTCCAATAAGGTTTTAACCAATTCGAGGTGCTCTTGGGCGAGAGAGACCGCCGTTCTAAGCGTGCTCAAGTCTTGCCTCAGGCCGTGACGACGTTGTTGAAACAGGGCTTTTTCAATTCGAACCGTATCCGATGAGTTTTTCTTAAACGACTCTGGAAAATCCAGAACTCTGGCACCGGTCACTTCAGCACGCAAACGAATGGCTTTTGATTTTAGGGCAAACAGGCGTGCTTCCACTTCGGCCACCGCCGCTTGCACTCGAGTTTGATCCAGCTTGGCCAAGATTTGACCGGCTTTAACACGATCACCTTCCCAAACATTCAGCTCGGATAAAACCCCGCCATCCACCGCTTGGATCACCTGTACACGACTGCTGGCAATGACTTCGCCACTGGCTTTGGCCACTTCGTCAATGCGCAGATAATTTGAACCTATCACAAAACTCGTTAGACCGGCAAAAATAACCCATAAGGCGAAACTGGAATTTTTTTTGTGATAATTTTCCAATCGCTGTACTTTTGGCGAGACAGCTTGTTCTCCCGCTGGTTTAAATAACATCGACTTTTCCTCGTGTATTCAGATGTGCCACAACGGGTTTGTCTATTTTTTGTGGTTTTTTGTTCTGTTGATGCAGCAGTTGCGGCAATATTTTTTCTGGCTTGCCATCTTTAGTCACTTCGCCTTGATCCATGACGATAATGCGATTGGCAAAGTTATCGGCGCTCATGGGGCGATGAGTGGAGACAATAACAATGTCTTCAGGGCGCACCGATTTTTTCAGCACCTGCCAGATGCGCTGTTCGCTTTTTTTATCCAGAGAAGCGGTGGGTTCATCCAGCAACCAGATGCGGGGGCGTGCAATTAACAGACGTGCCATTGAGACCAATTGGCGTTGCCCTCCTGAAAGCCCTTCACCGCCTTCGCTGATTTCCAGATCCATTCCTAATGGGTTGTTGGCCGCGATCTCATCAATGCCAAGGTAGCGAGAGATGCGCAGCAGACGTGAATCGCCCACCGCACCTGAGAGAGTTAAATTACTGCGCAGAGTACCCTTAAACAGATGCACGGTTTGGGGTAGATAACCCAAGTGGGTGGAGACAATTTGTGGGTCGATCTCCCACAGGTCAGCGTTACCCAATACGACTCGACCTTCCGAGGGACGATACAGGCCAGCAAGTATTTTCAGCAGAGTGGATTTGCCGCAGCCGACTTTGCCCATCAGTAAGACACGATCACCGGGTTTAAAAGTGAGCTTGGGAATATTGACCTGTTTAATCGGGCTTTCGGGGTAGGAAAAACGCACCTGTGCCAGTTCAAATTTTTGGGGGCGATCATCCAGTAACAGCAGGTCTTGTTTATTACGCCGTTCACCGTCCAATTGAAACAGTTGGTTGACCATCTGTAATGCTTCAGAGACCTGTTGCCACTGAGCCAAATGTTGCACGCTAGCGGAGATGGGAGCGATGACGCGGCCACCCAAAATGCTGCACGCGATGAGCGCACCCATGGTGATATTACCCTGTTCGATTTGACCAACGCCGACCACCACCGCAGAGACATAAGCCACGGTGGAGAGGCTGCTGGTGGTGACAGAAGAGAAACTACTGACCGCTTTTTGTTGCAGATTGTAACGGGCAATGGAGCTGCTGATGGAACGCCACTCTTCGGAAAAACGCCAAGTGGCGTTATTGGCGCGAATGGATTCAGCACCTCGAATGCAGTCCACCAACAGGCCTTGGCGCTCATTGGAGCGAATCATCTGATTGTGGAGTAATTTTTTCAGGCGCATCTGGGTGATTAAACCCAACATAATCGCGATGGGCAACAGTAAGATATAAACCCAGCCGACGGCACCCCCAATCAGCATAATAAAAGCGATAAACATAATCGCAAATGGCAGGTCGATCAGGGTGAAAATAATGCTGGAAGAGAAGAATTGTCGCACCGAATCCAAGCTGCCTACTTGGGCGGCCAAACTGCCCAAACTGCGCGGTTGTTGATCAAGCTGAATGTGCAGTAGGTGGTCAAAGACCTGTTGTGAGGTGCGTTTATCCACCTCACAGGAGACGCTGTCTAAGATTTTGGCGCGAATGGTTTTTAAAAACCAATCCAGCACCACGATGATCATCATGCCTGCGGTTAAGGTGGTCAGGGTGGCGTAAGCCAGTGTTGGAACTACGCGGTCGTAGACTTGCATGGCGAAGATGGAAGTGCCGATGGCTAGGGCGTTAATCATCATGGTGGCGATGGCGATGTTAATCAGCCAGGCTTTGTCTTTGAGTAACTCTTGCCAAATAATGCGGGCTGCTATGTTGCCTTTTAAACTTAAAAAACTGGGTTTTTCTGAGCGTTGGCGTACTTGCAGCCAGAGTACTAAGGTGTCTTGTAGCATCTCATCGCTGAGTGATTGTTTATTGTTTTTCGCATCCAGAAAAACAGCCTCGCCACCTTCTGTTTCCGTAGGAGTGACCATATGCCAGTTGTTATTACAGAACACCAGCGCCGGTAGGCGGCGTTGATCAAAGCGTCGCCATAACAGTTGAGCTGGGCGCACACCTTTAATATTGGCCTCAACAAAAATCAGCTGAATTTTTTTTATTAGCGCCAGTTTTGATTTTGTATTATTGATTTTTTGGCAAGCGGCCTCTAATTTCTCTGTCTGAAAAGGCACCTGATGTCGAGCCAACAGTTGCTGTAAAAAAATCGTTGGCACCGTGGTTGGTTGGGGGTTTTTGCTGTGCCTAGTTGGTTTTTTTCTGGTTTTGTCTTGGCTTTGATCGTCCATGCTTAAGACCTTTTCTCATTTAATAGTGAATCTAACATCCCTGTTAGAACGCGAATTCTTAAGGTGCTAACCAACCACTCATTGTAAGCTTGGCTCTGTTGGATTCTTTGATCCGTCAGTTCTCGTTGTAGATTAAGCACCTCCAACCAAGCTTTAAAGCCTGCCCCGTATTGACGGCTATACGAGTCCATGGTGGTTTGTAAATCATCGACTGCTCTTTGCAGCCCTCTGATCAGAGTTTGTTGCATTTGGCGATTATTGAGCAGGGTTTTAACTTTACGCCGAACGTCGTTACGGGTGGCATAGAGATCTTGTTTGGCCGCATCCAGCTGCGCTTTGGCGGCACGAGAACGACCAAAGGTGGAAAACCCAAAACCATCCAGTTTGCCATCCAGCATCACACTGTAGTGAGTCCCCGTTTCGTAGCCTGGTGCATTGAGGTTTTGCTCTGCTTGCAGATAAAGGGTTGGCATGGCGGAGCTAAAGATGCGATCAACATTTTTATCAGCCAAGGTGATCAGCTGTTGTTTGTGTTTGATGCTGGCTTCGTTTTGTATGGCCATCGTTGCCAGGCGTTCGGCGCTGGGCAGTTGGGTAAACTCAGCGGAAACTTCGGGTCTGGCATCAATGTCTGTTTGGGTTAAAGCTTGCAGGTCATTTTTCGCCACATGCAGTTCGCCCCGAGTGCGCAGAACCTGAGTACGGGCTTGGCGCAGACGCACTTCAACCAACAGCACATCCGTTTGTGAGGCCAGTTTGCCTTGATGACGGCGTTTTATTTGTTGATACAGTTGTTTGTGTTGTTCGACATTATCCAGCCCCACTTGTAGACGTTGTCGAATGCCGGAGATAGCGGCATAAGCAATGGCAGTGTCTTCCAATAATTTGCGTTTTACTTTGAGAAAATCAGCATCGCCAACGTGTTTATCCGCCTCAGCGTAATCAATGCCATTGCTGATTCGACCAAAACTCCATAACGGTTGGCGCATCGAAACAATGGCCACCTCATTTTCGTCGCGCTGCCCCCATTGAGCGCTAAAAGTGGGATAACGTTGCGCTTTGGCGCTGTCGATGGCGTAACCTTTGGCATCCACTTCGGCCTGTTTTCCTCTCATAACAGGATGCCATTTAATCGTGGCTTGCAGTGCCGCACTCAAACCGCTCTCCGCAGCGTTGGCAATAGGCATGTTGCTTAACAAAACAAGCATTGCCATGGGCAGCCATTTTTTATTATTTATTGTTTTTATCATTGTACTTCTCGTCGTCTAGGGTTGGTGAGCCGCACTGATTGGATTATTCTCAATTTCCATCCAGTGCGAGTTTTCTTCGCTGTTGTTTTCTACTTTCTGTTTTTTATTCAGTCGATAGCGTTTTGTTAACGCCGTCGCTTTTTCATCCTGATTGCTCATGTTGTAGGCTTTGAGCAAATTTTTACTCCATTCGCGTTTCCACGGTGCCAGTTCGAGGGCTTTTTCAATCAATTTCATGCCATCGTCGAGGTTGTTTTTGCGCAGATAAATCTCCCCGACCATGTAATTGCAGGCGGCGTGATCGGGGTTGTGATGCAGCATCTTTTTAAACAGATATTCGGCACCATCAAAATCTTCTTTTTTGTACAACTCAAAACCGTCTTGTAGAAACGCCGGTTCTGGCAAGTTGAGCATGTCGGTGATGGCATCAAATTCAATGGGCGCATTGGTACCGGTGGTCAAAGGCGCTAAGTGTGCTTGGTAACGTTTCCATTTGGCCGTTGAGGTTTTGTAAATGGGCTGGCGTACTTGCCAAACGCTGGCGGTTTTCACCGGTCGATCCAGTTCGTTGAAGGCGACCACCTGTGGTTGCCAATCAACTCCGATGTACTCCAGCATTTTGCGTGCGCTGCCTTCGGTGTCGTTAACCACATCTTCGTAATTGATCTCCAATATTTCGCCTGGGAAGAGTTGATGCCAGTGGTGCATCAATAAATTGTGATCTGCCAACTGTTCGCCGATGTGAGTGAGGTCATAGGCAAAACCCATTCCGCCATGTTTGGCTTGGTAATCGGTGAAGTAGTTGGAGAGGGCAATGTCCCGTGGGTCGCGGCGCACCGAAATGATCTTCGCATTGGGGAAAAGAAATTTAATCAAACCGATGTTTTCAAAATTGTGCGGCAATTTATCAATCACATGTTTGGCCTTGGGATCGTACTCCTGCAACTCTTTGAGCAGATTGTTGGCGATGCCGGAACTGATGTAAGGACTTAGGTCATCGGCGCAATCGGGAAACGAGCGTCCCGATCCCACATGCCGCTCCCAGCGATTCAGTCCTTGCACCACGCCAGGGATCAGTCCCAATTCACCGGCTCCGGCAATGTCGCTGTGACCGGCCAGAATCTGTTCGATCAAGGTGGTGCCAGAGCGGGGCATTCCCAAAACATACACCGGTAGGCTGGAGTCCACACCACAATCACGACGTACGTCATAGAGGCTCTTACTGAAGGCATGGCGAATGCGCGCACAGCGATTACGATGTTCTTTGGCATCGTATTTTACCAAGCGTTGACTGAGTTCATTGGCCTCTTGGGCAAGGCTGAAGGCTTTGTCGTACTGCTGGCGTTTTTCCCAAGCGGAGGCCAGTTGAAACAGCAAACTGGTACGTGCCGAACCTTCCAAACTGGGGGTGTGAGCGGCGGCGTTGAGCTGTTCCAAGGTCTGTTCATCTTCGGGAAAATGACGGGCGCTGATCAGAGCTGAGTGACCTTTCACGGGGTCTAATTTTTTTAGTTTTTCAAACAGAGACACCGCATCGTCAATGTTGCCGCGCTGCATCTGCTGTTGTCCCAAGCTCTGTAGAGCGGGGGTGAATTTAGGGTTGATCTCCAATATTTTACGGAACAGTTGCTCGGCGGTCTCAAAGTTCTGTTCGTGGCTTTCCACTTGGGCGAGGGCTTGCTGTGCCTGCAAACGGATGGCGCTGATCTGATCTTCGTTATGGCTTTTATCGGTTTTCAATGTTGCGGCTAATTTCACCGCTTTTTCAGCGCTGCTGCGGGCGCGTGCCGTGAGTTGATGCAGGCAGTTGTTGGAGAGCTTGATCCACGGCAGTGGGTTTTTTTTGTCCTGTTTAATGACCCGTTCAAGGGCTTTAATGGCAGCTCTGGAGCGGCCTTGTAGTTGTGCCAATTCGGACAACTGCATCAACAGGGTGGTGTTGTTGGGGTAGGGTTTTAAGCCTTCACGCAGAATTTCAGTGGCCTCTTCATGCAGATTCCGCTCGGCTAACAGAGTGGCGTAATTGCTGCGCCACAGTACCGTCTGCTCTTCGTCGTCTTGCTCATCCACCAACTCAAACCAATGTTCTGCTTCGGCTTGTTGTTCGGTTTCGATCCAGAGTTGCAGTTGCAGAATTCTAAGACGATGGCGGTGCTGTTGATCGAAAAATTCCGAGAGATCCTCTTGCTGTTTTTGCAGCGCGGTGCGCCCCTGATCGAGGGCGCTCTGCGCTTGCTCATAATTTTTGAGTTGGATCTGGACATCGGCCAAGTTGCTCCAGACGGCGATGCGGCTGGAGTCAATGGCGGCGGAGCGAGCAAAACAGTCAGCGGCCTCGGGGAGTTTTTGCTCCATCAAATGACAAAGACCCAAACGCGCCAAGGCCAAGCTGTGTCGAGGCTCTTGTTTGAGCACGCTGGACAATCTTTTGATGGCGCGTTCGGCTTTGGAGTGCAGCATAAAAACAGCAGCCAGATCACAGAGGGCATCGTTATCCAGTTCGGCCTCGTGTTTTAGCACCAGCTTAAAACGTGCTTCTATGCCTTTTAATTGGTTTAAATTGATCGATGCTAAAATCAATAAAATCTGCACATCGTATTGATTTTTTTCTTCGGTCAGACAGGCTTGTTTGAGTGGGCGATATTGTTGTTGAGCGTACAGTTCTCTTAAAAAGGCCAGATTGTTCATACTAATTCCCTGTAGTAATGATTTTCAGTGATTTTATTTTTGCTTGATGTCAATGACTTAGGACTATATTAAGGGTTGAAACCCAAAAAAAGCCGACGAAGGAGGGGAATGGTTTTTTGATCTTGAGAAGGTTGAAGTGCATCACAAAAAAACCCGCTGCTGGTGTACCCAAAATAAGTACGCCAACAGCGGGTGTTGATGAAAAGATCAGCAAGGAGCAAAGCTCCTCGCCTTGGGTTAAGGCATTGCTGCCGTTGTTACGCCAAACCTTGGCTGGTCAACAGACCGACTGGGGTGGCTTGTACGAAGCCGCCTGCGTCAGCACCGTCACCGAGAGCAGCCCAAGTGCCGTTCCAGAGGTTGGTTGTTTGTACGCCCAGTGTAGTAGCACGGGAGACAGCACCCAGTTCGGTAATGCCAGCGGCCACCGCGTTGAGGGTCGCACCCGTCCAAGCGTAGCTGGCATTAGGCAGTGATGAAGCAACCGCTGTGGGTTGTGCCACCGTACCAACTCCACCCAGTGCGCCAGTGATGCTACCGGTGCTGGTGTCAAAGATGATGGTGTCATCTGCACCCAAGTTAGCCGCGCCACTCCATGTGCCGAAGGTACCCACCGCACCCACTACTGGAGCCGTGTTGATTGCACCAGCGGCAGGATCCACCACCACATGGATGGTGTAGGAGACATTGGCATCAAAGACTCGGCCGGAGTGGTCAGAGCTGACCCCATTGACCAAATCGAAGACCACCACGGTAGGATCAACTGCCGCTGCGGTGGTGAAGTTGTGTGCGATGGGGTTGACCTGCGCAGCCAGCTGGTTGCCAGCGACATCGGTCAATACTCCAGCACCGTAGGTGACACTGTAATTGCTGTTGCCAACCAGATCACCCGTGGGGTTGATGGTCACGGTGTTGCCTGCGACCGTCACCTGAGTGGCATCGTTGACATCAATGGTACGGACATCGCCTGCACCATTGTCGATGACAAAGTTGCCTGTTCCGGCTTGCACATTTTCCGATAGGGTGACCACGATGTTGTCCGTGGCCAACACACCGAGGGCGTTATCCAATGGTGTCACCGAGGCAACTGTAGGAGCCAGATCATCAATGACAAAGCTGCCGCTGCTGGTGGCCGTGGTGTTGCCCGCCAGATCAGTACTGATGGCATTGGTGTAGATGGTATCTCCCGATGTGAATGCCAGTGTGGTGATATCCGCTGCCGTGAGGCTGATGGTCTGGGCGGCACCGGTACCGATGACGATTTTGATCACCGTGGTGTTCGCAGCATTGGCACCGTTGGTGAAGACCACCGTGGTGGTTTCACCGACTGCTGGAGCGACCGTGACCGCTGTAGCTGCATTTGCCGTGGTAACGCTGGCCGCAGAGCTGAGTACTGGCAGTGCCGCTGCTGCGGTATCCAACGTGAAGTTGGCGTTGCTAGTGGCAAGGTTGCCAGCCAAATCACTGTTGCTGGCAGCGACGCTGATGGCGCCATCACCCAAGGTGAGCAGATCCGCAGCGGTCAGAGCGACCGCTTGTGGAGCGCCTGTACCGGTCACGGTGACCGTGACGCTGGTGCCAGCGACGGCGTTGCTGAAGACCACCGAGGTGACTTCGCCCACTGCGGCGGTGACATCCACTGCGCCCGCTTCGGCTTCAGCAGCCGTGGCGATAACATTGGCCGCCGAGACGGTGGCCGTTGGTGCTGTGGGAGCCACCGTATCCAAGACAAAGCTGCTTGGCACTGCCGCAGCTGAAACGTTGCCAGCCAAGTCGATGCTGACCGCGTTTACGTCGATGGTGCCATCACCGAGCAGGGCGACATCCGCCGCACTCAGAGCGACCGCTTGTGCAGTACCGTCACCGACAATGGTGATGATAACGCTAGCGCCAGCCGCGTTGCTGAAGGTGACATCGGTGCTTTCACCGGCCGCTGGGGAGATTGTAACGGCTCCGGCAGTGGCTTCGGCAGCGGTGGCTAAGTCAGCACCGGCAACCACGCTGAAGACCGGTGTGGTTGCAGCAACGGTATCCAGAGCAAAAGCAATATTGGTGGTGGTGGTGTTACCCGCCAGATCGGTGATGTTGGCGTCCACATTGATCGCGCCATCACCCAAGGTGACCAAATTCGCTGCGGTTAAGGTCAGCGTTTGTGGCAGGCCGGTGGCGGTAATGGTTTGTGTCACGGTGCCCAGTGTGCCAACAAAGTTAACGGTGACGACATCACCGGCGGTGGCGGTCATGTCAACCGCACCCGTTGTGGCTTCGGCAGCCGTGGCGTTGTCAGCCCCTGCAACCAGAGTCAAAGTGGCTGCATTCGGTGCGGTGGTTGCCAATTCAAAGCTGGCTGACAGTGCCGCAGTAGAGACGTTACCTGCGACATCGACGCTGGTGGCATCGACGCTGATGGTGCCATCACCCAAAGTGGCTTGATCAGCCGCGCTTAGAACAACCGCTTGAGCGGTGCCATCACCGACCACGGTGATGGTGACGCTGCTGCCAGCGAGAGCGTTGCTAAAGACCACGTCGGTGCTTTCACCCGTAGCTGGTGAAACCGTAACGGATCCGGCGGTGGCTTCGGCAGCGGTTGAGATTGCGGCACCGGCCACCACGGTCAAGACCGGGGTGGTGGCTGCAATCGTATCCAGATTAAAGCTGCTCTGCACCGCAGCCGGTGAGGCATTGCCCGCCAGATCGGTGGTGCTGGCATCAACGCTGATCACGCCGTCACCCAAGGTGGCCAAATCAGCTGCGCCTAGAATGGCGTTTTGTGTCGTGCCATCTCCGATCAGAGAGACAGTGACGCTGGTGCCAGCAACAGCGTTGCTGAAGACCACATCGGTGGTTTCACCTGTGACGGTAGCGACGCTGACTGCACCGGAGGCAGCCAGACTGGTGCCGATATCAGCAGCAGCAAGCGTCACAGCCGGTGCTGTGGGTGCCACGCTGTCCAGCACGAAGCCGACGTTGGCGGTGGAAACGTTGCCTGCTTGATCGGTGATGGTGGCATTAACGCTGATGGAACCGTCACCCAGAGTGATCAGATCCGCCGCCGTGAGAGCAAGCACTTGGGCTGTGCCATCACCCACCACGGTGAATGTGACGTTGGTGCCGTTGGCGGCATTGCTAAAGATCACATCGGTGGTATCACCAATGGCCATTGTGATACTAACCGCACCGGCTGTGGCTTCTGCTGCTGTTGCGAAATCAGCACCGGCAGCAACCGCCAAGTTGATGGTGTTGGGAGCCACGGTATCCAGCACAAAGCTGGTTTGAACCGCAGCGGCCGAAACGTTCCCAGCAGCATCAGAAGTGGTGGCATCCACGGTGATGGTGCCATCGCCCAAGGTGAGCAAGTCAGCTGCGCTCAGCACAGCCGCTTGAGCAGTACCATCGCCAACAACCGTTACCGTTACGCTGTTGAGGCCATTAGTAAAGACCACATCGCTGCTTTCGCCAACGCCTGGAGCAAGTGTAACTGCACCGGCCTGTGCCTCAGCGGCAGTAGCGAAGTCAGCTCCAGCGACTGGGGTCAATGTGGGTGCTGCGGGAGCCACCGTATCCAATACAAAGCTGACAGTAGCTGAGGTTGAGGTGTAGTTGCCCGCCAGATCGGAGTTCACCGCGCTGAGATAGATGATGCCATCACCTAAGGTGGCAACTTCGGCAGCGGTCAGAGTCACGGCTTGAGCGGTGCCATCACCGACAACCGTTTTGGTGATGATGTTGGGGCCGTTGCTAAACCAGACCACGCTGGTTTCACCGACCGCAGGTGCGATGGTGACCGAGCCAGCAATCGCTTCTGCTTCGGTGGAAAGTGCGGTAGCCGCAGAAACCGTCAACACAGGGACGCTGGCGACAGCGGTATCCAGTGTGAAGCTGGTGTTGGCAGCCGCAGAGGTGTTGCCTGCGATATCCGTAGTCACCGCACTGACAGTGATTGCACCGTTGACCAAGCTGGCCACTTCAGCAGCGCTCAAAGCCACTGCTTGTGGAGCGCCCGTTGCAGTGACCGTCACTGGAATGCTGGTTGGGCCATCACTGAAGGTGACAACAATGGTTTCGCCTGCCAGTGCCGTTACGTCCACTGCACCCGCCGTGGCTTCGGCAGCGGTAGCAATGGCGTTGGTGGCAGAGACGCTGGCCGTTGGAGCTGTTGGAGCCAGAGTATCCAAGGTAAAGTCGAGCGGCGCAGAAGCGGCGCTGACATTACCTGCCAGATCGGTTTGACGAACCAGTACGCTGTTGGCACCTTCGACAGCGGTGAAGCTGGCTGTCCAAGTAGCGCCTGCATCAATGCTGTACTCCACCGTGGCTCCGGTTTCAACGCCGGTTAAGTTGAGGGCACCATCGCTGCTGATGTTGTCGGTTGCTAATGAACCGGTGTCGTTGAGCAGAGCCACACTGGGTGCTGTTACCAGAGTATCCAGAGTAAAGGCGAAGGGTGTGGAAGCTGCGCTGACGTTACCCGCGAGATCAGTTTGCCGTGCAATAACGCTGTTGGCTCCTTCGGTCGCGGTGAAGCTGTTTGTCCAGTTGAGACCTGCATCAACGCTGTATTGTACGGTTGTACCTGCCGTGGCACCGGTAACGGTGAGAGCGCCATCGTTGGAGATGTTGTCGCCCGCCACGCCTGAGTCAACGCTCAAAGAGAGGCTGAGAGTACCTGGGATGGCGGTGTTGAGGGTGAAGTTCAGTGGCGCAGAAGCGGCGCTGACATTACTGGCCACATCGGTTTGACGAACCAGAACGTCGTTGACCCCTTCGACAGCGGTGAAGCTGGCTGCCCAAGTGAGACCTGCGTCAATGCTGTACTCAATCAGAGCGCCGGTTTCGGTGCCGGTGATCAGTAGGGCACCATCACTGGTGACGAAATCTCCAGCGGTGCCCGTGTCGTTGTTCAAGACGACAATAGGAGCGTCAACGAGAGTATCCAGGGTGAAGGCCAGTGGAGCGGAAGCCGCACTGACATTACCTGCCACATCGGTTTGGCGAACTTGAACGCTGTTCGCGCCTTCCGTTGCGGTGAAAGTGGCTGTCCAAGTCACACCTGCGTCGATGCTGTATTCAACCAGAGCACCCACTTCAGCACCGGTGACGGCCAGAGTGCCATCGTTACTGATGTTGTCGGCGGCTGCGCCAGAATCAATGCTGAGAGCCAGACTTGGCGCAGCAACTTGGGTGTCCAAGGTAAAGGTCAAAGCGGCGGAAGCTGGGCTAACATTGCCTGCCACATCGGTTTGACGAATTTGCACGCTGTTGGCACCTTCGGCAGCAATGAAGCTGGCTGTCCAAGTGGTGCCGCCATCAATGCTGTATTCCACAACCGCGTTGGTTTCAACGCCCGAAACGGTCAGAGCACCGTCACTGCTGATGCCATCGGCGAGAGCGGTGTCATTGGTAAGTGTTACTGTTGGTGCGAGAGCTGCGGTATCGAGAGTGAAGCCGAGTGCCGTAGAGTTAGCGCTGACGTTACCCGCCAGATCGGTCTGACGAACGATAACGCTGTTAACACCTTCGGCTGCGGTGAAAGTACCTGCCCAAGTGAGACCGCCATCAATGCTGTACTCAATCAGAGCACCGGCTGAGGTTCCGGCTACGGTCAGAGCACCATCACTGGTGATGTTGTCACCAACCGTGGCGGTGTCATTCGCCAAAGTGACGGTGGGCGCACCGGCAACGGTGTTTAAGGTGAAGGCCAACGGTGTAGAAGCCACGCTGACGTTACCGGCCACATCGGTTTGACGCACTTGAACGCTGTTGGCACCTTCGGCAGCAGTGAAGGTGGTTGTCCAAGTAACTCCGCTGTCAATGCTGTATTCAATCAGTGCATTGGTTTCACCACCCGTAATCGTCAGAGCGGGATTACTGGTGATGTTGTCACCGGCGATGCCGGTGTCATTGCTCAGAGCGAGAGTGGGGGCAGCCACTTGAGTATCCAAAGTGAAACTCAGTGGTGCAGAAGCGGCACTGACATTACCCGCACCGTCGGTTTGACGCACGATAACGCTGTTGGCACCTTCGGCAGCGGTGAAACTGGCAGTCCAGGTTGCACCGTTGTCGATGCTGTACTCAACCAGAGCAGCAGCTTCGTTGCCGGTGACAATGATCTGTCCATCGTTGGTGATGCCATCGCCGATGGCTGCGCTATCGAGGTTCAAGACCACGGTAGGAGCGGCGACAATGGTATCGAGGGTAAAGGTCAGCGGTGCAGAAGCAGGGCTGACATTACCGGCACCATCGGTTTGACGAACGATAACGGTGTTGGCACCTTCGGCAGCGGTGAAGCTGGCTGTCCAAGTAACACCTGCGTCGATGCTGTATTCAAGTACGGCACCGGCTTCAGAGGCAACGTTCAAAGCACCGTCATTGGTGAGCAGATCACCTGCGGTACCGGTGTCGTTGCTGAGCGTGACGACTGGCGCGATAGGAATAATCGTATCTAAGGTGAAGGCCAAAGCAGTTGAAGCTGCGCTAACATTGCCAGCCACATCAGTTTGACGAACTTGGACGCTGTTGGCACCTTCGGCTGCGGTGAAAGTAGCAGACCATGTCGTGCCAGCATCAACGCTGTACTCAACGGTAGCACCGACTTCAACGCCAGTAAAGGAGAGTGCAGGATCGCTGGTGATATTGTCAGCAGCAGTACCGGTATCGTTGCTCAGTGCCACTGTGGGTGCGACAACAGCGGTATCAAGGGTAAAGGCCAAAACAGTTGAAGCAGGGCTGACATTACCAGCGACATCGGTTTGACGAACTTGGACGCTGTTGGCACCTTCGGCAGCAGTGAAGCTGGCTGTCCAAGTTGCACCGTTGTCGATGCTGTATTCCACCACAGCGCCCGCTTCAGCGCCTGCGGGTGTGACAGCACCGTTATTGGTGATGCCGTCGGTTGCCATAGCACCTGAATCGGTTGTCAGGGCAACACTGGGAGCCGCAGGAATGGCGGTATCAAGCGTAAAGGTCAGTGGAGTCGAAGCGGCGCTGATGTTACCCGCCACATCAGTCTGACGAACGATCACCGTATGGGTGCCATCAGCAGGAGCAAATGCGGCAGTCCAAGTGGCCCCAGCATCAACGCTGTACTCAACGGTAGCACCGGCTTCAACGCCGGTGAGGCTTAGAGCGGCATCGTTGGTGATGCTGTCAGCAGCGGCAAGACCGGTGTCGTTGGTCAGAGCTACGGTGGGTGCGGCGGCTGCGGTATCAAGAGTAAAGTCAAGCGCAGCGGATGCTGGGCTGACGTTACCGGCCACATCGGTTTGCCGAACCATAACGCTGTTGGCACCTTCGGCAGCAGTAAAGCTGGCTGTCCAAGTGACACCGGCATCAATACTGTATTCAACCAATGCACCGGCTTCAGCGCCAGTAGTGACTAAGGTGCCGACATTGGAAATGGCATCAGCCGCGACACCAGAGTCGGTGGTCAGGGCGATAACGGGAGTAGCAGGCAGTGCGGTATCAAGGGTAAAGGCCAGAGCAGCGGAAGCGGGACTGACATTGCCAGCCACATCGGTCTGACGAACCATAACGCTGTTGGCACCTTCGGCAGCAGTAAAGCTGCCTGCCCAAGTGGTGCCACCATCGATGCTGTATTCAACCAGAGCGCCGACTTCTTTGCCGCTGGTGGTCAAGGCACCGTCATTGGTGATGCTGTCAGCAGCAACAAGACCGGTGTCGTTGGTTAACGCAATGCTGGGAGCCGCCACAGGAGCGGCGGTATCCAAGGTAAAGTTCAGAGCGGTGGAAGCACCACTGACATTACCGGCCACATCGGTTTGACGAATTTGAACGCTGTTGATTCCCTCGGCAGCGGTGAAGCTGGCTGTCCAAGTGGTACCACCATCGATGCTGTACTCAACCAGAGCACCGGCCTCAACGCCAGTGAAAGAGAGAGTAGGATCGCTGGTGATGTTATCGGTTGCCGCGAGACCAGTGTCGTTGGACAGAGTCACACCAGGAACAGCAACGAGGGTATCCAAAGTAAAGGTCAAAGCTGCGGAAGAGGGGCTAACGTTACCGGCCACATCGGTTTGGCGAACAATAACGTTGTTGATGCCTTCGGCAGCAGTGAAGCTGCCTGCCCAAGTTGCACCGTTGTCGATGCTGTATTCCACCACAGCGCCCGCTTCAGCGCCGGTGGTGGTTAAGGCACCATTACTGGTAATGCCATCGGCCAGAGCGGTGTCGGTGGTCAGAGCGATGGTCGGTGCTGCTAGAGGTGCGGCGGTGTCTAAAGTGAAGGTTAGAACAGCGGAAGCGCCACTGACATTACCCGCCACATCGGTTTGACGAACTTGAACGCTGTTGATGCCTTCGTTTGGAGTGAACGTGGCGACCCATGTTGCACCGCTATCGGTGCTGTACTCAACGGTAGCACCGGCCTCAACGCCGGTGAAGGTCAAAGCGCCATCGCTACTGATGTTGTCGGTTGCAAGCAGGCCAGTATCATTGATTAGAGCCACACCAGGAGCGGCAACTTGGGTGTCAAAGGTGAAGTCCAGCGCAGCAGAAACAGGGCTGACATTACCGGCTTCGTCAGTCTGACGAACCATAACGCTGTTGGCACCTT
>CAZTQX010000017.1:0-15585 GCA_964615985.1 uncultured Gammaproteobacteria bacterium
TATCAATATTGGCAAAGAAATTGATGCCGTGTTTGGACTCTTCATAAATCTCTTTTTGAGGATGATCCGGTCCCATGTGGCAACGTCCACAATTTTCAGGACGACGCGCTTGTGCTACTGAAAATTTATGCCGTGCATGGCAAGCAGAACAACTTCCTTCAGAACCATCGGGGTTGATTCGCCCAATGCCGGTGTTAGGCCAGGTTGCAGCATCCAAGGCAGCTCCTCCATCGAGTACTTTTACCTTAGAACCATGACACTGCCAACAGCCGCTAACCGCCGCCGCCGAGGTACCCTGGGGAAAGCCTTCTGTGATCATTGCATTATTGCCTTCGACTACTTCGGCCAATAAATTATCCAATGAACCTAAGATACGACCCGCCTTAGCATGGTGGGATTCCGTCATTTGCTTGACTTCATTTTCATGGCAATTGGCGCAATCTTTGGGTGATACGATGATAGAGATGTACTTTTTCACCTTCTTATCGTCATGGATAAAGGCATCGGCCTCGCCCTTATTCGCCTTGTGGCATTCATAACACCCCACCTTGGCGCGGTAATGCTTACTATCACCCCACTGCTGTACAATGCTTTGGTTATGCTTCTTGTGGCATTTGACGCACTGTTTCGTCTCTTCAGAAAACTCACTGGGTCTGTGCTCTACCGCTGCAAACGCGCTCTGCTGAAAGAGCAATAGTAAGGCGCTAAAAAATAGGTATAATAAGCCTGTTCTCTTCACAAAATTCTCCCAAGCCCTGCTAGGGTCAAAGTAGTCAGATCAATAGTGATCAAACTGCATTCTAGCTAGGATCACAGGAATAAAAATTAACCTATGTTATATTTAGACGATGCCAAAATTTATATCACCGCCTTATAAAAAATAACTGGATTTCTGTTATGGAAAGAGTTTTGCCAACGCCCACACCACAAGCACAACTAAGCAATAACTCCAGCTCTTGTCACGGCACTCAATGCATCCATTGCAAGGTGCGTAAACACACCCTGTTTGAAGGTCTATCAGACAGTGGCATGGAGAAAATACAGCACTACAAAGAAAAATCTCAGCGCTGTTTGGAGATTGGCGAGACGCTCTACCATGAAAAACACCACCAAGAGTATGTCTATGTACTGACCAGGGGCTGGGTAATGGCACATCGATCGGTACTTAATGGTAAACGGCAAATTTTATATTTTGCTCTTCCAGGCGACATCTTAGGCTTCAAGAGCCACCATAAACGACAAATAAAACACACGGTTGAAGCCCTAACACAAAGCAATTTCTGCGCCTTTTCTGGACAAAATTTACAAACAATTCTGAACCAAAACAATCAGGCCAGACAAAATATGTTCAACATATTATCTGATAATATGGATGCTTGTCATCAACGTCTATTGGCGATGGGACAAAAAAGTGCAGAGGAGCGTGTTGCTTATTTATTATTAGAGTTGTATTACCGCATTATTAAAAAAAATCCAAAAGACAGCTTATTTGTACAGCGAACCGTCCCTTTTCCACTAACGCAAGAACACATTGCCGAAGCAACGGGCATTAGCGTCGTACATGCCAATCGAGTATTACGCCATTTGTATAAGCAGAATTTAATAGAATGCCGCCACCACTCCCTAACGTTGAGAGATGAAAAAAATTTAGTGGCATTAGCACAATTCCAAGATGAAACGATGCTTCCTAATTAAATTGAAAATCAACCACGAAATTCATGATTCTGCTCTAATCCAACAACGAATTAACCACCGCCGAAGCCAACATCAAACCCAACACCGCCGGTAAAAACGAAATGGTGCCGTTCACCGAACGCGCCCGCCCGCCCTCCACCGGCTGATGCTCGCTGCCCTTTGTCGGCAACTCATCACTGTAAACCACCGGATAATTCAAGTCCGCACCCAAACGCCGCAGACGACGGCGCATCTCTCTGGCCAATGGACAGACAGCGGTGTTTGCCAAACTGCTCAACTTAACCTTACTGGCATCCAGATGACCACCGGCTCCCATCGCAGAAAAAATAGCCACCTCCTGTTGCTGACACTGCCAGACCAGATCCGCCTTGCAATGAATGCTGTCAATGCAATCAATCACCACATCCGGCTTTGACGTTTTCAACAGTTCCAACACATTTTCAGGGCGGATAAAAAGATCCTGCACACTCAAATCCAACTGCGGATTAATATCACGCAGACGCTCGGCCATCACCTCGACTTTCGATCTCCCCAAGGTGGAGTGCAGCGCCAACAACTGCCGATTCAGATTGGACTCCGCCACCGTGTCGTGATCAACCAGGGTCATCTGCCCGATGCCAGCACGAGCAATCGCCTCGGCGGCAAAACCACCAACACCACCCAACCCCACCACCATCACCCGAGTCTGACTCAATTTTTTCAAACCATCGCTGCCAATCAACAATTCGGTTCGTTGTTGTGCTTCACTCATATTTTTTCTCGCTCAAAATTGAAACAGCTGCCGAGCATTTTCGGTCGTGACCGCCGCCACCAGCGCTTGATCAAGGCCTTTTAACTCCGCCACCGTCTGTGCCACCTGAGACAGATAAGCCGGTTCATTGCGCTGCTGCCAATGTTGACTGTCCGGCTGATCCGGCGCATCGGATTCTAAAAGCAGCGATTCTAACGGCAATCGCGTCACCAAACGACGTAATTTTAACGCCCTTGGATAAGTAATTGGGCCACCAAAACCGAGTCTAAAACCCCGCTCAATGAGCTGCCTAGCCTGCTGTTCGCTTCCCGAAAAGCAGTGACAAACCCCTCTCAAACTGGGACGTTGACGCAATGCGGCCAGCACCTGATCCAGTGATTTTCGCGCATGAACCACCACCGGCAAATCAAACTGCACCGCCAGATCCAGCTGCTGATGAAAAAAGTGTAGCTGCGCTGTTTGATCCAGCTCTTTAATAAAAAAATCGAGGCCACACTCCCCCACTGCTACCGGTTTTTCTCGCTCCAACCAGAGCACCAGTTGATCCAGGTGTTCATTTTGATGCTCGGCGATAAACATCGGATGCAGACCGTAAGCGGCATACAACCCCTCATCCAAGGTCAACACTTGCTTCAACACCGGCCAACGCGCCGCCGAAACCGCTGGCAACAGTTGTGCTACCACCCCCGCTTGCCACGCACGTTCTAAAACCGCACCACGATCATCATCAAAACGAGGGGCATCTAAATGACAGTGGCTGTCGATCAATTGCATCATAAACCTTGCTCGTAGACTCAAAAAATCGCTTCAGGTGTCGATAGCGGGTGTAACTCTAACGAAATCATCATCATGAAACGCCTGATTAATCTGACAAAAAATTACAAACTCAGCAGCAAAATTTATCTGGCTGCCGGTCTGTTTTTATCAGGAATGACGGTGATCTTAGTCGCTGGAGCCTACAACATCACCCAAAAAGTTAATAATATCGAGCTGGCCATTCACAGCAGCTCTCAGCAAGTCAATCTGGCCAATGATGTAAAAATCGCTATTTTAAAAATGGATTTGGCTCTGCAAGCTCTGATTGCAAACAATGACTCGCAACACATTCGCTATTCCGCCATCGCCTCCATCCGAGCGGGAGCCTATCTTGATGAGGCTTTAGCCAGCCTGCCCCACGACGCCAACAGCAAAAAACTGCTGCAACAGGTTGACTCTATTCGAGCAGAACGCTTGAAAATCATTCGTTTGGGGCGGCAAAATCGAGATACCGAAGCCCTCACCATCATTGCCACTATTCAGCCCATTTTAACCGCCATTCAAACCCTCAGCGACACCAGTATTCATGCCGCAAAACAATCGCTTGCCGATGAAACCCATGATGCAAAACAAAAATTGGAAAACACCCTCACTATCTTGGCAGGCTTAAATGTTTTTGGTGTTTGTCTTGGACTGTTCATTGCCTTTTTCAGTATTCGCATGATGTGCGATCCACTGCGGAAAATCGAGCAAACCATGCACTCGATTGCCAAAGGGGACTTAACCCAAAACATTGATGTCAGCGAGCTGGGGTCGGATGAAATTGGCATGACCTTAAAAAGCATTCGTACCACCGTTGAAACCCTACGCAGTACCGTTGCCGACATTCGCATGGCTTCCCACTCGGTCAACGACGATGCCGAACAGATGAAGGGGGATGCTCAGCAACTCTCCCATATCAGCCAACAACTGAACCAAGGTGTTGAAGAGATCAATAAAAACACCCATCAAGTCACCAGCTCCAGTAGCACTGCCGCCGATAAAATATCCAAGGCAAACCAAAGCGCCACCTCAGCCAGCGAACTGGCGCATCGCTCCTTTGAACTGATCAATCAGTCCGTCAATGACTTTCAACTGTTTCAAAACGACATGCAGTCGGCCACCTCACGCAGTAAAAAGCTGGTCGATATTGCCGACCGCATTACCGGCATCACCAACACCATTAACAGCATCTCATCGCAAACCAACTTGCTCGCCCTCAATGCCGCCATTGAAGCCGCCAGAGCCGGTGAACAGGGGCGAGGTTTTGCCGTCGTTGCCGAAGAGGTCAGAACGCTGGCCAGCCACACTTCCAGTGCGGTGGAAGAAATTTCATCGCTGATTGAAGATGTAAAAGAGAGTGTTAATCAGACAGTGACATCAATGAAAATGGCCTCTGAAAAAGCCGACAGCAACATTGACCAACTCAAAAAAGTCTCCATTAACATTAAAAACAACAAAGACAACGCCGATCAAATCTCTGGCGCGTTATCAGAAATATCCCAAATCATGAGCATCCAACTGCAAACCAACGAAGTGACCAATAACACCGTCACCTCACTGGTTGAATACACCGCTAAAAACAGGCAGCAATCTGAAAAATTGTTTTGTCTGAGCAGTCAACTGGATTCGACCACCAAAGTGTTAAACAACGCCGTGGTGCAATTCAATGTGTAATTTTCCCTGTAACAACCGAGATCAATCATGAAAAAACCACTCCTAAGCGCACTCTTGTTCAGCTCTTTAATCGGCCTGACTCAAGCCAATGAATTTGAAGTTGGACAAAAAAATAAATCGTTTACGACAGAAGAGCTGTCCATAAAAGCGGGCGATACCGTCAGCTTCCCCAATCAAGACCCCTTTTTTCACAATGTCTTCAGCCTTTCGGAGATAAAATCTTTTGATTTGGGGTCATACAAACAAGGCGACACCAAAAAGCTCGTTTTTTATAAATCTGGCACCGTCGATGTTGAGTGTGCAATTCACCCCAAAATGTACATGAAAATCCATGTGAAATAAGCAACGGGAGACAGCATGAATTTTTTTATAAAAAACAGCCTTTTTATCTCTTTCATATACAGCTCCTCGGCTTTTTCAGCCTGTGGCACTGTTACTGAAGGCATGAATTGTGGCATTAAAGTCTTTCAGGAACGTTGCTCTTTATGCCACGGCTCGATGGGTTTGGGCGAGGGTATTTTGCCGCTGAGTTTAACAAGCTACCCCAACACCAACCTACTCAAGCAGCACAAACAACAAACCCGCACCATCGCTGAAATTAAACAAGCGGTCATTCTCGGTAGCATCAAGCCGAACATCGGCGAAGAAATGCCACCCTGGACAGATGAACTAACCGTCTCGGAGGTTAACTCCGTTGCCGAACTGATCTTTACATTACGCACAGACACAGAAAAAACCATCACTCTGTTGCGCTCCAGACAGCAAGCTCATCGACCCAGCAAACAACTGGGACAAAGCCTCTTTGCCGGTCGCTGCACTTTATGTCACGGCAAACGCGCCGATGGTAAAGGTCGAATGGCAAAAATCATTAAAAACCCACCACCCTTCAACCTAACTTTAAGCCGAGCACCTGATCGTTATTTAAAGAACATCATCAGCAAAGGCGGCAAAGCCATGGGACGTTCATCACGCATGCCACCGTGGGGGAAAGACCTCAACAGTACCGAGATAGATTCGATCATCTTGTTTCTCAAGAGCATTCGAACCCAAGCAAAAACAACCGGCTAAGACACTCCACTGCCCTTCACCAAAATAGGTAACGTATTGTGAAAATTTTATTAAAAACAAGCGCAAATTCTGTCATATTACTGGCAGCAGCACTGTTTTCACCCATAAGCCTCGCAACCTCTGAATTAATCTTTGAAGCAGGCCATCCCTCACTGCAAAACTGGCTACTACCAGACAAAGCCCCCGAACCGAAACAAAACAGCTGGACAAGCGCCCGCTCAGAATTGGGAAAAATGCTCTTTTTTGACCCGCGACTGAGTCGCAACGGCACCATCTCCTGTGCCACCTGCCATAACCCGATGTTGGGTTGGTCAGATGGTCTAAAAACCGGTGTCGGCATTAACGGTTCACGTCTGGGCAGAGCCTCACCAGCGGTCACCAACACCGCGCATAATTTTATTCAGATGTGGGATGGGCGCAAAAAAGACCTCGAAGATCAAGCCACCGGCCCGATGGACACCGCCGCCGAAATGCACACCGACTTTGAAGCCACGCTGAGCTTTTTAGCCAACAGTCAGGGTTATGCCTCAGCGTTTGAAAAAGCCTACCCAGGCAAAGGCATTACTCGCGACACCATCGCCAAAGCCATCGCCTCCTTTGAGCGCACCATTATCAGCAACGACTCGCCTTTTGACCGTTGGGTGCAAGGAGATAATAATGCCCTCAACCAACAACAGGTCGCCGGTTTTAAGCTGTTTGTTGACCCCAAAAAAGGCAACTGCGAAGTCTGCCACTCAGCACCCAATTTTGTGGACGATGGTTTTCATAACATTGGCCTTAAAGGAGATGACTTAGGTCGTTACAACCAGCGCAAAGTTAAAATATTAAAACACGCCTTTAAAACACCGACTCTCAGAGACGTTGAGTTATCAGCGCCCTATTTCCATGACGGTTCAGCCAAAACCCTAGAAGATGTGATCGAACACTACGACCGAGGCGGTGAAAACAGCTCAGGTTTAGACCCCAATATGTTCCCTCTCAAATTGTCGCAGCAAGAAAAAAGCGAACTCATCGCGTTTATGTCTGCTTTGACCACTGAACCCAAAGCGTTTGTACTGCCCATCTTACCGCTGCGCTAAACCCTCCCCGCTTTCCACCCCATATTCTATGGGGTGATTATCTGCTCTTTTTCCTGACTCGCAATCAAACATGTTATGCTCGCCCTTCGTTATTCTACGAACCATCGGTTGATATTTGGGAGAGAAGGGTGAGTAATCCAAGCCGCGTTTTATTGTGGATGTTGTTGTTTTTGGTCACTGCACTGCTGACCATCAGCACCCTAATTGAACCCCTACAAGAAGCCTTTCTCGCCAACCGTATTTTTAACGGCATGATTCTAGGCGTGCTCTTAATCGGCATTGTGGTCAACTTCCGCCA
Organism: uncultured Gammaproteobacteria bacterium; assembly: GCA_964615985.1. Classification (GTDB taxonomy): domain Bacteria; phylum Pseudomonadota; class Gammaproteobacteria; order JAUZRS01; family JAUZRS01; genus JAUZRS01. The sequence continues at coordinate 7,364 of CAZTQX010000017.1, forward strand.
AGTATTAATCCTACGCCCTGATTTTCTCTGGATCAGAGCCTTCCCTGATAACGACAAACAACAGGTACAACCTCGCCTACTGGCTCCAATGGTGAAAATGTTGAGCGGGCGCGAGAAAGGTCTGCGCATCTCCGCACTGGCCATGCGCGCCATGCTCGATGGCATTCGACTGCGCTTAGATGAGTCCCGTGATCTTTCTCGTTATATGGGCGGCCTGCTGGTCTTTCTCGGTCTGCTCGGCACCTTTTGGGGGCTGCTGGACACCATCTCTGGCGTGGTCGACGTGATCAAAAGTTTGAGCCATCAAAACAGCGATCTGGCCAGTAATTTCACCAACCTCACCCAACAACTGCAAGTGCCACTGTCAGGCATGGGCACCGCCTTTAGCTCCTCCCTGTTCGGTCTCTCTGGTGCCTTGATCATCGGTTTTATGGATCTGCAAGCAGGCCACAGCCAAAATCGTTTTTACAACGAACTGGAAGAGTGGCTCTCGGAACTGGCGCATCTGCCCAGCGGCAGCCTCAACACCGAAGGCGACAGCGGTGTCTCCAGTTACATCGAAGCGCTGCTGGAACAGACCGCCGACAACCTCAATACTCTGCAACGCAACATGCAACGCGGTGAAGAGAATCGTCAACAGGGACAGAAACAGCAGCTGGAACTGGCGGAAAAACTCACCAACCTCACCGACCAATTGGCAACTCGCTTGGGTGAAAATCAGATCCACAACGAAAGCATGAACCAACATCTGCACAACATCGATTCTGGCATCAATCGACTGTTAAGCGACCTGTCCAAAGATCGCGCCCAGTTCTCCAAAGAGGTGCGTGATGAAGTTCGCCTGTTGGCTCGCACCTTGGCTCGTAAAGATCCGGCCAAATAAGGAATCGTCATGTTAGCAAGCCACCGCCGTCATCAAACGGTCAATGTCTGGCCCGGTTTTGTGGATGCCTTAGCGGCGGTGCTGTTGGTCTTTATTTTTATGCTGCTGATTTTTATCGTCGGCCAGTTTTTTCTCACCGACGTCTTGATCGGTCGTGACAAAGCCTTGGATCAACTCAACCGTGACATCAACAAACTCAGCACCGTGCTTTCGCTGGAGAGGGAAAAAAGTCAGCAACAGCAACAGCAGTTAAACGATAGCCAAACACGTCTGACAGCCACCCTACTGCAACGCGATATTTTGCAACAACGTGGTACAGCGTCAGAACAGACCATCGCTCGCCAACGCCAAGACTTACAACTGAACCAGCGTCAACTGAAACAGAGTCGGCAAGAGTTGATGGTACGTTTGCACGCTCTGGAAATGGCCGCCGAACAAGAGCAAACACTCACCGCCAACCTCAATCAACACCAACAACAGCTCACAGACAGCCAACAAGCTCTTGCGGCAGAACAACAACTCAGCAACCAAGCCCAGCAACAACTGGCTCTTTTCAGTCAACAAATCAACGCTCTGCAAAACCAGCTGGCGAGCCTCTCCGCAGAGTTAGACCTCTCCCAAGCCGAGGTAAAAGAGAGAGAGGTCAAACTGGATCAGCTGGGTAAAAAACTCAATTTGGCATTGGCGGACAAAGTCCGCCAACTGAAAAAATACCGTTCAGAGTTTTTTGGGCGGCTGCAAGAGGCACTGGGAGACCAAGCAGGCTTACGCATTGAAGGTGATCGGTTTGTGTTTCAATCGGAACTGCTGTTTGCCAGTGGCTCCGCTGAACTGGGTAAACCAGGACAACGACAACTGCTAAAACTGGCCAAAAGCCTGCGCACGGTAGCGAAACAAATCCCTGCTGATATCGAGTGGATTCTGCGCGTCGACGGTCACACCGACCGCCGTGCCATCAAGACCCCGCTCTACGCCTCCAACTGGGAACTCTCCAGCGCACGCGCGATCTCCATCGTCAAATATTTAATCACACAGGGCATTCAGCCGTCACGGCTGGCAGCAGCGGGCTTTGGTGAATTTCAGCCGCTGGACAGACAACGTAACCAACAAGCCTATCAACGCAATCGTCGTATCGAGATCAAGCTGACGCAACCTTAGATCAAGAAAGAGGTTAAACGGAGAAAAAGGGAATTAAACTAAATATGAAGGGCAAAAAAAAGAGCCACCACTCAGCATCCTTACTGTGTGGACAATGGCTACTTCCCTATAAAATCCTATAGATGCATTCCAACATCACTGGCGGTAAAAACCAATTCCTAAGCCAACGGTACATCATGTACGCTCCCTGGCCTCCAACTCCTAATAGACAGACTCCGCTGTCCGATCAATCCCTGATACTGATTCATCCCTAACTCATCCATTGAGCTTGCTGATTTCCTAATCAGTTATCCCTGACCTTGTCATCATCCTGACGACTCCTTGGCTATCGGTTCAAATTCCAAATCCTTTAATGACATCCTGTCTGATCATCCTTGGCTGCAATATTTGCCTTCCTAGCCTGTCCGTCCTTGGATGAATCTATAGTAGTTTCCTAATTGCTTTTCCACCAGCACAGCTCCGAACAACAACACACCCATCCACCTTCACCATTAGGTTTTTGTCAGACAGAGAGTGACTTGAGTCACAACACCGTCATCAAAACAACAATAAAAATGATTTCTACAGTAATGTATCAATTGAGCGAAATAGATTAATAGTCAATATTGACACAACTATAGTATTTATTAGAAAACCCTGATATTATTATAATTCCTTTTTAACTGTAATTCATATCACCCCATTTTGTATTCGAGAGGTTTACGATGCTTGATTTCTACTCTGCCAGTACCCGTATGGTCAACTCCAAACGCGCCATCACCGAATGCATGGAGGCTGCACTGGGCGAAGAGAGCCAAGCCTGTGATCTGCTCATCATTCATGCTTCCATTGGCCACAACTACCAACAGTTGATTGATCAGGCTCGACAATTGGCACCAGAAGCTCGTATTGTCGGCAGCTCCTGCTGTGGGGTCATCGGCAGTGAGGGCGTCAGTGAATCCATGAAAGACGTGGCCATCATGGCCATCAAAGGCAAATCGGAACTGGCGGTGGCACATGTGGACGACATTTACGGCCACAACGCTTACGAAAAATCCGTAGCGCTGGCCGAACAACTCAAAGCCCAAAACAGCAACATCAATATGGTGCTGTTTCTCGCCTCAGGAATTGATATTGCCGATGACCTCTGCATCAAGGGCATAGAAAGCATACTGGGCAGTGATGTCACTATTTTTGGAGCCACCTCCGCCGACAACATGCGCGGCATCGCCAGTTATCAAATGGTTGATGGAAGCGTCTATGAACACGCCGCTTGGGCGGTGGGTTTTGCCGATCTTAGCCTCAAAGTAGACACGCAGGCCACCCACGGTTTTATCGCCACAGGCGAGCCTTTCGAGGTGACAAAATCCGACGGCAATCGCATCCTTGAACTGGATGGCCAACCGGCATGGCAAGCCTACACCCAACGTCTGGGTCTCCCCGAAAGCGCCACTTGTGCCGACACCATCCCCATCGGCGCTCTGGCGGAACGTTTATCAGCCTCAGAGACACAAGAGTACGGCAACGAACACATTTTACGCGTCATCACCAAAAAAGAGGACTGTGGCGCAATGCACTGCGCCACCCTCTGCCCCGAAGGCACCCAACTCTGGCTTACCGTGCGCGATGAAGAGCGCATTTTCGATGATTTAGACCGCATGATGGAGCAGATGCAACAACGGATGCAGCAAATAAAGCCGGTCGCGGTTTTTCATGCCGATTGTCTGGCACGAGGCCGCTTACTCTTCAATCGAATTATGAAAGAAGAGTTAGTTGCTCAGATGCAAACCCCTCTGAGCGGCGAAAATGGCATACCGCCGTGGTTAGGAATTTACGGCTTCGGTGAATTTGCCCGTTTGGGTGACAAAAATGTGTATCATAACTACTCAACGGCACTTTATGCCCTCTATCGCGAAAGCACGTAACCCCATTTCTACCCACTGACACAGCAGCCAACCTACCCAATGGACGATCTTTCCTATCAGCAGCTCAAGGAAAAGTGCAGCACGCTGCAAAAGCGGGTCAACCGCTTCTCCCTGATTCAGCAGCAGATGATCACCCTCCACCAGCAACTGGATCAGGAGTTGGTGCGGTTTTCGGCCATCCAAAATTACAACACCCAAGCCCTGCTGTGTCCTGATTTGGAAAGTTTTTCAGCGTTAAGCGCCGAGGCCGTGATTGATGTCTTTGAGTTGGAGTTTGGTCTGTTATGGTTGTTTGAAAACCAGCAGCTCGCCGCCACCCCCAAGGGCATCGAAGGCCTACAATGCCACGACTGGCAACCGCTCAAAAACTGGCTCGAACAACACAACACTCTCGATACCAAGCAAGGCTTTATTCTTAACGAGAGCGAGCTAAAACAGGTTCACATCACCACACCTCTGAGCCAATTGCTCATCTACCCCTGCCATGTTAAAAACGAACGGTTGGCTTATTTGATCACCGGTGTCACCGAACAAAATCACGATTTTTACGATACAACCGAGAAAGAGAGCCTCAACGCTTTTAATGTCTTCGGTCAACAGCTCAGCGTGTTACTGAAAAACCGCTATACCAATGGGCTAATCAAACAACAGATCCACCTGATTCAACTCTCAGAACTCAGTCAACGTGAAGCCAAAGAACAAGCCGAACGCGCCAACCAAGCCAAAAGCCAGTTTTTGGCCAATATGAGCCATGAAATTCGCACCCCCATGAACGGCGTGATCGGCACACTGGATCTGCTACAAGAAACACCCTTAAATCACGATCAAACTTATATGCTCAAGACCGCCACCAACTCAGCTCACTGGCTGCTGAACGTCATCAATGACACCCTAGATTTCTCCAAAATTGAAGCGGGAAAACTCAATCTGGAACAGATTCAGTTTGATCTCCAGCAAGAAGTTACAGCGGTCATTAATCTACTCACACCCAAAGCCAAAGAGAAAAAAATTCGGCTTCGGAGTCACTTTAACGGCAAACTGGTCAGTCAGGTCAAAGGCGACCCCACTCGCCTACGGCAAGTGTTGGCCAATCTAATCGGCAATGCGATTAAATTTACCGGACAAGGCCATGTGACACTCAGCGTCTCCCTGATCAGTGCCCAGCAACAGCATGCCACCCTCAATTTTTCCGTCAAAGACAGCGGCATCGGCATTGCCCCTGAAACCCAAGGGCGACTCTTTCATGCCTTTTCACAAGCGGATAATTCCACCACGCGCAAATTTGGTGGCTCTGGATTAGGACTGGCTATCTCACAAAAACTGGTCAACTTAATGGGTGGCAACATTCTCATTCAGAGCCAAGTCCATGCAGGTGCCGAGTTCTATTTCCAACTCTGCTTTCCTCTCGCCAGCACCACCACCGAGCAGCACAAAAACAGCACAAAAGCAGCACAAAAACCGCTCCTCAAAAAAACCTTTCGAGGTCACGTTTTGCTGGTGGAAGATACCCCTGTCAATCAATGGATTGGCAAACGTATGCTGGAACATCTTGGCCTCAAAGTGGACGTTGCTGAACACGGTGAAGTCGCACTCGAGTTAATCAATCAACAGCAGTTTGATCTTGTCTTTATGGATTGCCAAATGCCCATCATGGATGGCTACGAAACCACCCGAAAAATTCGCCAACAAGAACAGCAACAGCAAAGCCCTCACCTCACCATTGTCGCTCTCACTGCCAACGTACTGTTGGAAGATCGTGAAAAGTGCTTCATCTCCGGCATGGATGACTACGTTAAAAAACCGTTTCGAAAACAAGATATACTGGAAAGCTTGCAACTCAACCTCCCTCAAACCCAACACCTCACCACAGCCCAATTATGATCCACGTTGTCCTCTATCAACCAGAAATCGCCCCCAACAGCGGCAATATCATCCGCCTCTGCGCCAACACCGGCGCACAGCTGCACCTGATTCACCCCTTGGGGTTTGAGCTGGACGACAAACGGCTGCGCCGCGCTGGATTGGATTATCGTGAATGGGCAACCCTCAAAGAGTACCCATCGTTCGAAGATTTTTTAGCACAACAGCCAAAAGCACGCCTGTTTGCCTGCACCACCCACGGTCAGCAACGTCACACAGAAGCGAATTTTAAAGAGGGAGATATGTTGCTGTTTGGCCCCGAGACACGAGGATTGCCCCAAGAGATCATTCAAGCCCTACCTGCCGAGCAACGCCTACGCCTGCCGATGAAGGCCGACAGTCGCAGCTTGAACCTCTCCAACGCCGTGGCGGTGATGGTCTATGAAATGTGGCGACAGTTTGATTTCAGCGGCAGCCAATAGAAAAACGCTACCAACCCTCAGCGCGCGGGTCACGGCTCAACAGATCTTGCACCGCCTGCTGTGGCGAATGTTGCTGATAAATCACTCGATAGACCTGCTCCACAATGGGCATATCCACCTGCCAACGCTGCGCCAACAGCCACGCTTCACGCGCCGTCTTAACCCCCTCCACCGCTTGGCCAATCTCGACCAAGGCCTCATCCACCGACAAACCACGCGCCAGAGCCAAGCCCAGCTGCCGATTGCGCGACAGATCATCGGTACAGGTCAACACCAGATCCCCCATGCCCGCCAAGCCCATCAAGGTCTCCGGCTTGGCATCCAACGCCATACCCAAGCGCATCATCTCCGCCAAACCTCGCGTCACCAACGCCGCACGGGTATTGGCACCAAAGCCAAGGCCATCGGCGATGCCCGCTGCGATGGCCAAGACATTTTTCAACGCTCCACCCAACTCGACCCCCACCAAGTCGCTGCTAAGATAAGGCCGAAAACTGTCACTGTGCAGCCAATCGACGACTTTTTTTGCCACCTCAGAGGAGTCGGAAGCGACCGTGATCGCCGTCGGTAAACCGTTCATCACCTCTTGGGCAAAGGTCGGCCCCGAAATCAGCGCCAGCGCCTGAGTACGCCCCAACTCCTCTTTGGCAATTTGGTGAATGAATTTGCCACTGCCCACCTCCAGACCTTTGCAGGCACAAATCAAGACCTGCGAAGGAGCCAGAAGAGGTTTCAGGGTTTTTAATAAGGTGCGAAACGTGTGACTGGGTGTGGCCACCAACAGGGCATCCACGTCGGCGACCGCAACGGCCAGATTGCTTTCATAAGCCAAGGAAGCGGACAACGGAGAACCCGGCAAATAGCGGCGATTTTCTGCCACCGCCGCCATCTCGCGCATCTGCCCTGCATCACGACCCCAGAGCGTTGTACTCTGACCGTTACGCGCCAGCAACGCCGCCAGAGCGGTGCCCCAAGAACCGGCACCCAGCACCGCGATCCTAATGGATGGATGACTCATTGAGCCGTTTGCGGTGCCGCCATGCCTTGTTTTACTTTTTCCAAGTGCTGCATGTAGAGTGCATCAAAGTTGATCGGCGACAGCAGCAGTTGTGGGAAACCACCTTTAGCGACCAGATCCGCCACCGCTTCACGAGCGAAGGGAAACAAAATGCTAGGGCAGTGACTGCCGACAATGCCACCCAGCGCATCTTGCTCAAAACCTTTGATGACAAAAATGCCCGCCTGCTTCAGCTCCACCAAAAAGGCGGTGCTTTTATCTTCCAAAGTGGCGGTGACGGTAACGGTCAAGACAATTTCATAAACATTCTCAGCCACCGTTTTTGATTCGGTGTTGAGTTGCAAATTGATGTCTGGATTCCAGTTACCATTTTTTGAAAACAGCTCAGGAGATTGAGGAGACTCAAACGAGACGTCTTTCAGATAGACTTTTTGGATCTGGAATTCGGAAGTGGCTTCCTGTTTAACGTCACTGCTGCCATTTTCTGCCATGAGATGCTCCATAAAATGTGATTGGGCTTAAAACAGAGGGCAGTCTACAGGGATGCAGCTGACCTCTCCAGAGAGGAGAGACCGCATTCAGCTAAAATGGCAAAAAAACAGATTAATTGGCGGGAAACAGCAGCGGATCAAGACGACCTTCGCGCTCCAGCGCCGAAAGATCATCGTAACCACCAACGTGGTACTCGCCGATGAAAATCTGTGGCACCGTACTTCTGCCGGTGCGATCTTCGATTTCAGCCCAGCGATCCGGACGACCCTCAACGGAGAGCAGTTCGAACTCAACCCCTTTGGCATCCAGTAGGCGTTTTGCCCAAGCACAATAAGGGCAAGCCGCCATAGCGTAAACGATGATTTCAGGAGCCACGTTATTTTCCTACTTGGTCACGATAGGGAGATTGGCTTTCTGCCAAGCAT
>CAZTQX010000017.1:15685-30263 GCA_964615985.1 uncultured Gammaproteobacteria bacterium
AGGGAGATTGGCTTTCTGCCAAGCATAGAGACCGCCAGCCAAACTATAGACCGATTCAAAACCGGCTTTTTTCAGCTTGGCGCACGCTCCCAAAGAACGATTGCCAGAAGCACAGTAGACAATCAGCGGACGCTGCTTGTCTTTGCTCAGTTCGCTCATTTTTTTATCCAGCTCAGAGAGGGCAATGTGTTTGCAGTCCACCAGATGCCCTTGAGTGTATTCAGCGCGCTCACGCACATCGACAAACAAGGCATTCTCATGATTCTGTTTCAAGGTCGCCTGAAGCGCAGAAAGCTCTTTAAAGCCACGAAAACGGCGCTGGTATTCACTGTAAACAATAAAACCAACCGTGATAAAGAGGGCAATAAAAAGGTAAGGGTGATTACCAATAAACTCTTGGTACTGCTCCATTCACAAGCTCCAAATAATACGTTCTAAAGTATACGAGTACAGAATACTTCCTGCATCATGCTGATCAAACGCAAGGTACGCGCATCGCCGACGCGATAGTATACACGGTTGGCATCTTTTCTCGATGCCAAGATTCCCTTGTCGCGTAAAATCGCCAGATGCTGGGAGATGTTGCTCTGTGAAGTTCCCACATTTGCCACAATCTCCTGCACACTGACCTCATCGTCGCCCAAGGTACAAAGAATTTTCAATCGCAAAGGATGAGACATTGCTTTCAAAGAACGTGATGCACGTTCAATGTCTTCATCCTGAGTCATCAACTGTGTCGTTTTCGACAACATCACTTCAAGCCTCATAGAACTAAACCATTTTGTTGCTATTTAATAATATTAGCAAAGTATTATACAGTGCTTTTCCCAAGCACCTTAACTTCTTTCTGCATAAATTCTCTGTTTTTTACAAAAAACCAGCAAAAATGCTCCCATTTTCAGGATAAGAACCGCTAAAATCAGCCACAGTTTCCACTAGACAGCCCAATAATGAAGACATTTGTCACCACCCTGCTACTCAGTTTTAGCCTTCTCAGCGCCATTCCTGCCGCCGCTGACAAGGAAATCGAACAACGAAACAACGAGTTAAAACGTCTGCGTGGTCAAATAGACCGACTCACTGGCCATATCAGCTCCCAGCAAAAACAGCGCGGCCTACAGCAACGGCAGTTGAAAAAAGCGGAGCAGTTGATCAGTCAGTTGAACCGCAAGATTGGTCAACAGCAGCAACAAATCCGCCAACAAAGCAAGACACTGAAAAAGCTCAAACACCGCAAACAAAAACTCAGCCAGCAACTAAAACAGCAACGTGCCACTTTGGCTCGCCAACTTCGTGCTGCGCATCGCATCGGTGAACAGCAGACCCTGCGACTCTTCTTTAACCAGCAAGACCCCAGCAGCATCAATCGCACTCTGACCTTGGCCACCTACTTAACCCAGACGCGCACCGACAACATCAAACAACTCAACCAACTCAGCCAAGAGCTGCAACAGCTGAAAGAAAAAACCATCAGTACCGGCCAACAATTAGCGCGCGCTCACGCCCAACTACTGACGGAGAAAGCCGAGCTGAAAACCGGCAAAAAAAATCGACAAGAGGCCATTGCCGCCATCAATCACACCCTGAACAACGATAAAAGTCGTCTGACCCAACTGAAGCAACAACAGCAACAATTGGAACGACTGCTGCAATCTTTAGGCGAACGCCTAGCAGATATTCCTATGCCACCAATGAAAAAACGCCCCTTTGCCAAGTTAAAGGGCAAACTGCCTTGGCCGACTCGTGGTCGAGTGGTGACACGTTATGGCACTCCACGAGGTTTGGGAGATCTGCGCTGGCGCGGCCTGATTATCAAAGCTCGTCAAGGCACTCAGGTCCACAACATCTATTACGGTCAAGTGGTGTTTGCCGACTGGCTGCAAGGATTTGGTAACATTATTATTGTTGATCACGGTAATCACTACATGAGTCTCTACGGCCACAACCAAACGCTGCTAAAAGAGAGCGGCGACTGGGTGCAACCCAACGACGTTATCGCCACTGTGGGCGACACAGGCGGGCAAAGCCAGACTGGGGTATACTTCGAAATTCGTCGCCGTGGCGAGCCGGTTAACCCCCGCTCATGGCTGAAAAAACAGGCCTCAACGGCACGTCGCTGATGATCAAAAATGTTACACTCACACCCCTTAATTAATGGATTTATCCCCTCTGCATTTTAGGAGAATTTGATGCTTGCTAAGACTCGCACATCGCTGCTGGTTATTTTGGGCATGGTGCTCGGCGCTTCGTTAACCCTCGGCCAAGGCGTTTTTGCCTTACGAGACAGTTCCGCCGAATCCATGCCACTGAATGAGTTGCGCAATTTGACCGACGTTCTCACCCGCATCAAGAAAAACTATGTAGAAGAGGTCAGCGACAAAGAGCTGCTGGAAAATGCCATTCGCGGCATGCTCACCGGCCTTGATCCTCACTCCGCGTTCTTAAATGAAGAAGAGTTTAAAGAGCTGAAAATCGGCACCACCGGCCAGTTTGGTGGCCTCGGTATCGAAGTCAGCATGGAAGACGGCTTTGTTAAAGTCGTCTCCCCCATCGACGATACCCCCGCACAGAAAGCCGGTGTACAGAGCGGTGATTTAATCATTCGCCTCGACGACCAACCTGTTAAAGGATTGACTCTCAATGATGCGGTCAAAATCATGCGGGGCAAGCCCGGCACCGACATCTTATTAACCATCGCCCGTGAAGGGGCTGGTAAACCGCTCAAAATCAAAGTGACTCGTGCCATTATTCGAGTCAACAGCGTCAAACATCGCCTTTTAGATGAAAACTTTGGTTATGTGCGCATCTCCAGCTTTCAAGTCAAAACCACCATTAGCTTGTTGGAAGCGATTGAACAACTGATCGAAGAGAACAAAAGTCCACTCAAGGGTCTGGTTCTGGATCTGCGCAACAACCCTGGCGGCGTGCTCTCAGCAGCGGTCGGTGTCTCCGATGCCTTCCTAGAAAAAGGTCTGATCGTCTACACCGAAGGCCGTATCAGTGATTCCGAGCTGCGTTACAACGCCACCCCAGGCGATGCCATTGACGGCGCTGCGCTGATATTACTGATCAACGGCGGTTCCGCCTCAGCCTCTGAAATTGTCGCCGGTGCGCTGCAAGATCATAAACGCGCCGTCATTCTCGGCACCAAAAGTTTTGGCAAAGGGTCTGTTCAGACCATCCAAGAGCTGAACGGCGGCGGCGCGGTCAAACTGACCACGGCACGTTATTACACCCCCGCTGGCCGCTCCATTCAAGCCGAAGGCATCGAGCCAGACATCAAAGTGGCCAGAATCGCGCTGGAGAAACAGAAAAAATCCGGCGATGAAATCAAACCTCTCACCGAAGCCAATCTCAATGGCCACCTGAGTAACGGCAACGCCGATAAAGAGAAAAAGGGCGAAGGGAAAGAGAGCAAGGATGAAGAGGATAAAAAAGCACCTGACAGCGCCAACTTAGCCGAGGAAGATTACGCCCTCTACGAAGCGCTGAACATGCTCAAAGGTCTCGCCATTTTGCAAGGCAAGCACTAGTCAAGCCTCTGTTGGCAATGGGAAGCCCTTTTTTAGCGCTGCTCATCGCCCTATCCCTTTTTGCCTGCGCTCCGGTTGAAATCCTTCAACCGGAGCCTGTTGCTCTTCCTACTCCCACCCAGCCTCAACAACCCTATATCAGCATTATTATCGACGATCTCGGTAACGATCTCGCCATCGGCAAGCGCATTCTGCACCTACCCTATCCGCTCACCATCTCCATTCTTCCCCACACACCTCACAGTCAACAATTGCATCATCTGGCTTATCAACTCAATAAAGAGGTGATGCTGCACCTGCCAATGCAAGCACTGAAAAACAACCACTATCTGGGACCTGGCAGCTTGACCCTGAATATGTCAGAGGCACAATTTCGCCGCACCCTGCGCCAAGACCTGCAATCACTGCCCGATGCGGTCGGGGTCAACAACCACATGGGCAGTCTGTTGACCAGTCGGCAAAAACCGATGCGTATTCTTATGGAGGAGCTGGCCGATTGGGGAGGGCTGTTTTTTATCGACAGTCGCACCACCGCACAAACCGTCGCCTACCAAAGCGCCATTCAACACGGTCTGGCAGCACAATCACGGGATCTGTTTCTCGACAACCAACAAGACGAAGACTACATCCGCCAACAATTTAAAAAGCTGCTCAACAAAGCCAAACAAAACGGCTCCGCTCTGGCCATCGCCCACCCTCATATCACCACCATCAACGTGCTGGAGTCTGAACTGAAGCACTTGCACACAACGGGGGTGAGCATCATCCCCGTCTCACAGCACGTTCGTTATCGACAACAACAACAAGCCATTGGCCATGAAACACGTTCTTATTTCCCTCGCTGAGGGCTTTGCAGCGCTAAAATTGTGATACGAGAGCCGGATTTTGAGAACCACGGCATTTAACCCACTCAGAAGATAAGGTACTATCCCGCCATCTTTTATTATCCTTAGCCAAATTTTGCTTGGTTTCCTCGGCAGAAACAGAAGATAAACCCACACTCAGCGAGAGACGCTTCGATAAAACTCGCCCACTGCCCAGGAAACTGCTCACCATTGGAGAGACACACCCATGTCAATTAAAATTGCGGTTCTCAAAGAGACCGTTGCCGATGAACGCCGCGTCGCCCTCGACCCCAGCGTCGTCAGTCGCCTGAAAAAGATGGGCGCAGAAACCCTTCTGGAAACCTCTGCCGGTTCACCCGCCTACTTTCCTGACAGCGACTACAGCGACGCCAGCATCATCGCAACGGCTGCCGAGGCGCTCAAAGCCGCCGACATTCTGCTGCGAGTACAACCCCCCAGCGAAGCGGAAATCAGCCAACTGAAAAGCGGCTCCTTAGTCATCAGCCACATCTACGCTCATCAAAATCAAAGTTTGGTCAAAGCGATGCAGGCCAACAACATCACCTGCATGGCGATGGAACTGATTCCGCGCATCACCCGCGCTCAAGCGATGGACTCCCTCTCCTCGCAAGCCACCGTCGCCGGTTACAAAGCGGTGCTGATGGCCGCCTCACTGACCCCGCGTTTCTTCCCCATGTTGACCACCGCTGCGGGCACCATTCGTCCCAGCAAAGTGGTGGTGATTGGAGCCGGAGTTGCCGGTCTGCAAGCCATCGCCACCGCCCGCCGTCTCGGCGCACAGGTGGAAGCCTACGACATTCGCCCCGCCGCTCGTGAGCAGGTGGAGTCCTTGGGAGCCAAAATGATCGACACCGGTGTCAACGCCGAAGGCGAAGGCGGTTACGCCCGTGAATTGACCGACGACGAAAAACAGCAGCAAGCGGACGTGCTGGCGAAACATCTGGCCAAAGCTGATGCGGTCATTTCCACCGCCGCCATTCCTGGTCGTCCAGCGCCCAAAATCATCAGCAAAGCGATGGTCGATGGCATGAAACCCGGTGCGGTGATCGTCGATCTGGCTGCCGAAACCGGGGGCAACTGCGAACTGACCGAAGCGGGCAAAACGATTCATTATGAAGAGAAGATTCTCCACGGGCCGCTCAACATCGCCAGTGAAGCGGCCTTCCACGCCTCAGAAATGTACGCCAAAAACTTGCTCAACCTACTCACCTTGATGATCGAAGAGGGTGAGCTGAAAATTGATTTTGACGATGACGTTATCAAAGGCTGTCTGTTGACCCACAATGGCAACATCACTCATCCTGCCACCGCCAAACTGATCGAAGGAGAAGGTTAATGGAAGGTTTTATCGCACTCTATATTTTTATGCTCGCCGCCTTCACCGGCTACGAGGTGATCTCTAAAGTCCCCGTGATTCTGCACACGCCGCTGATGTCCGGCACCAACTTTGTCCACGGCATCGTCTTGGTTGGGGCGATGGTCGCGCTCGGTCACGCCGAAGGCGCATTGGAACAGAGCATCGGTTTTATCGCCGTGTTTCTCGCTGCCGGTAACGCCGTGGGCGGTTACGTGGTCACCGAACGCATGTTAGAGATGTTTACTGGCCGCAAGGGGGGCAAATAATGGAGATTTCACTGCTGATTCAAAGCACTTATTTGGTCGCTGCGGCACTCTTTATTATCGGCCTCAAGCGCATGAGCTCACCGCTCACCGCCCGTGGTGGCATCGTCTGGGCCGGTGTTGGCATGTTGATGGCCACCTTGGTGACCTTCCTCGAACCCAATCTGGACAACATCGGTTTGATGATCGTCGCCATCGTCCTCAGCTCAACACTGGCGTGGGTCAGTGGCAAAAAGGTCGCCATGACCGACATGCCGCAGATGATCGCGCTCTACAACGGCATGGGCGGCGGCGCAGCGGCAGCCATCGCGGCGATTGAGTTGGTCAAAGGCACCAACCTGACTCTGACCATTGAAATTCTGGCGCTATTGGGAGCCTTTATCGGCACGGTGGCCTTCTCCGGTTCCCTGATCGCCTTTGCCAAGTTGCAAGGCATTATCCGCAAAGCGCTGCGTTTCCCGGGTTTGCCGTGGATCAACTTGGCGCTGTTCCTCGGCACCGTCGCCGTGGGTGTGCAGATCATTCTCACGCCTGAAACCTGCGTCTGCCTGCTGGCGCTGTTCTTCGGTCTATCACTGCTGCTCGGCGTGTTGGTCACCGCTCCCATCGGCGGTGCCGATATGCCGGTGGTGATCTCACTCTTCAATGCGCTGACCGGTTTGGCAGTGGGTTTTGAAGGTTTCGTGCTTGGCAACCCCGCGATGATGATCGCTGGTACCGTGGTCGGTGCTTCGGGCACCATGTTGACTCAATTGATGGCCAAGGCGATGAACCGCTCCATCAGCAACG
Organism: uncultured Gammaproteobacteria bacterium; assembly: GCA_964615985.1. Lineage (GTDB taxonomy): Bacteria > Pseudomonadota > Gammaproteobacteria > JAUZRS01 > JAUZRS01 > JAUZRS01. The sequence goes on from CAZTQX010000017.1 coordinate 22,494, forward strand.
TGCTCTTCTCCAGTTTTGGTGAGAGCGGCGATGCAGGCGACAGCGAAGGTCCCAGCGGCACGATGAAAGCGGTGGAAGCCTCCGATGCAGCGATCACTCTCACCTACGCCGAAAAGGTCATTATCGTGCCAGGTTACGGCTTGGCGGTGGCGCAAGCACAGCACAAAATTTGGGAGCTGGCTGAACTGCTGGAAGACAAAGGGGTCTCGGTGAAATTTGCCATCCATCCCGTTGCCGGTCGGATGCCCGGTCACATGAACGTCTTGCTGGCGGAAGCCGGTGTTCCCTATGAGAAAATCGCCGACCTGGATGAGATCAACTCGGAATTTGACAGCACCAATGTGGCGCTGGTGATCGGTGCCAACGATGTCGTCAACCCTGCGGCACGCACCAATAAAAGCAGCCCGATTTACGGGATGCCAATTTTGAATGCGGATAAAGCGGACAACGTCATCGTGATTAAACGCGGCCAAGGCACGGGCTTCTCTGGAATCGAGAATGAGCTGTTTTTCGCTGACAACACCCGTCTCTGTTATGGCGACGGTCAGAAGGTGGTGGCGGAATTGATTGCGGGTGTTAAAGCCCTCTAGGTTCCATTTAGCATCGCAAAAAGGCGATCTTCACGGTCGCCTTTTTTATGCCTAAAATTAGCAAGGCGGATATGGAATCCGCCCCTACGATTGGTGGGCAACATCAATTAAAGAGAACATCACAACATGGCTACTTTACTGTTTAGACTCAACAACGTGCCGCTCGATGAAGCCGATGAAGTCCGCATCTTATTGGAAGAAAATAACATTGAATTTTATGAAACCTTCGCCGGTCGCTGGGGCATCTCAATGGCCGCTATCTGGCTTCAAGAAGAAGACCAACTAGAACAGGCCAAAACCTTAATTGCCGAGTATCAGAAACAGCGCCAAGAGAGGGCACGAAGGGAGTATCAAGAGCAGAAAGCCGCTGGCACTCACGATACCTTTTTGAAACGTTTTTTGCGTGAACCACTTAAAGTTATTATTTATTTGGTTTTAGCAGGGGTGATTATTTATTTCTCTACCAGTCCATTTTTGGGGTTATAAAATATTCGGCGCAAGATCAAACCATAACCACCACATTACCCCGTTTATGCCCTTGCTCCACATAACGGTGCGCCTCAACGATCTGCTCCAATGGATAATCCCGATCCATCACCGATCTGATCTTCCCCGCCGCAAACAACTCCACCAACTCATTCAGCAAGCGCCGCAACTCCATCACCGGCAACGCACCTGTGGCCGAAAATTTCGCTTTTTTACTGCCAAACAGTGAGCTGCACACCATCTGCGACAACAAGCCAAAACTCAACACTGGCGAGAGATAAAGGCCGTTTTTTGTCAGCACGTTTTTACACTCCGAAAAAGAACGTTTGCCCACGCTGTCAAAAATAAGATCGTACCTTTGCTCCATCTGAGTAAAGTCCTGCTGCTGATAATCCAACACTATTTCCGCTCCCAATGATTTAACCAATGGGTGATTTTCAGTACGGCACGCCCCCGTCACCTGAGCACCAAAATGAACCGCCAACTGCACTGCCGCGCTGCCCAAACTGCCCGCAGCACCGTTAATCAACACCCGCTGACCGGCTTTAATATTGCCTAACTCTTGCAAAAAATTCAGCGCAGTTAAAGCACCATCACAGACCGGAGCCGCTTCTTGATGACTCATATTTTTCGGCTTTAAGGCAATCACCCCCTCTTCAGCCAATGCAACATAATCGGCGTTGGTACCCAACCCAAAAACACTCTCGCCAAAAACCTCATCACCCACTTTAAAGCGCGTTACTTCACTGCCAACGGCTTCAATCTCTCCGGCAAAACCCGTCCCCGTCACGGGGTGTTTGGGTTTTCTTAAACCGATAAAAAGCCGACCGATAAAAGGGCTGCCTCGGCGCATCATGCCATCGGCTCTGGTCACGCTGGCAGCATGAATTTTCACCAGCACTTCGTTGCTTTTAGGCAGCGGCTTGTCAATCTCTTGCAGTTGCAGGACGTCAGGCGTTCCGTATTGACGACAGATTATGGCTCTCATGGTGACTCCCCTTAGATAAACCCAGTGTGGTAAGCATAGGTTCTGCGCTATAGAATAGATATTCACCAAAAAAACATAATAGGCATTCATTTTTGTATGGACTGGCGTTCGATTAAATTTGATTGGAACCACGCTCGGGCGTTTTTGCTTACCGCAGAAGAAGGCTCACTGTCAGCTGCGGCACGGGCTTTGGGGATGAGCCAACCCACGCTGGGGCGACAAGTCGCCGCACTGGAGCAAGAGTTGGGGGCGGTGCTTTTTGAGCGAGTTGCGCACGGCCTGATTTTAACCCCCAGCGGCTTGGAGCTGCTGGAGCATGTGCGGGCGATGGGTGAGGCGGCCAATCGGCTCTCCTTAACCGCCAGCGGTCAATCCCACACGCTGGAGGGTTCGGTCTGCATCAGTGCCAGTGAGGTGTATGCGGTCTTTTTTTTGCCGCCGATCATTGCCAAGCTGCGAAAATTACAGCCAAAAATTGAGATTGAAATTGTCGCCACCAACAGCGCCAGTGATTTGGGCCGACGCGAAGCGGACATTGCGCTGCGTAATTTTCGCCCGACCCAACCGGATCTAATCACCAAAAAAATCAAGGAAGTCTCGGCTCGACTCTATGCCACACCGGAGTATCTACACGAGCTTAAAATCACCTCAATGGCGGATTTACAGCGCGCGGATTTTATCAGTTTTGATAACACCTGCATGTTGCGTAACGGTCTAAACGAAATGGGGCTAAATTTAAGCAAGAAAAACTTCCCGATTTTGACCGAGAATTACATTACTCATTGGGAGTTGGTCAAACAGGGTTTGGGGATTGGCATTATGCCTGAGGAGGTGGGCAATGCGGAGTCGTTGGTGCAACAGGTGCTCGCCGACATGCCAGCGATTGTTTTTCCAATTTGGCTCACCGCCCACCGAGAGTTGAAGACCAGCAGACGAGTTAGGATGGTGTTTGATTTATTGGCTTGTGAGTTGGCTTAGTGAAAAGCACTTTGTCTTGGTTATCCAATCTTTGCCTTAAGGGGAAAACGCTCTGGGTACTCAATCATATCCGTTGTCAAATCAACGTCAATGTCAGGCCAGTAATAATGACCTGATGACTGCTCCTCGACATTCAATATTGATTGAACGGTTTGATTTTTAAACCAAGGAAAATCCTCATAGGACATAAACAATTCTTTATCATGAGTCAACAACCATACGCCATGACTTGAGATATTGGTTACCTCAATCGCTAAAATGTCGTTTCCATGCGCAGGTAAGATCATTGTAATGAACCTCAATAAGTGACTCTATTTCTTTCAATTTTTTTCTTGAAAAATAGCAATTTTTTGCGAGTTCAATATCTGGCTCCAACCAAAATTTAGCCTCTCCATCGCCAGACAATATATGCACATGCATTCGACTTTCTTCTCTCGAAAAGAAGAAAAATCGGTACCCATTTTCTTTAAATACGGTTGGACTCATGATTTTTTTAAAATACAAATATTCAATGCATCTCCAGCAGGTCAAACCTGACAACAACAAGATCAAAGGTATAATACCCCCAAATTATAACGAAGGAAAGTTCTATGTGCGGCATTTGTGGTGAGTTTCGTTTTGATGGCAACAGCCCCGATCTGGCCATCACCCAGCGGATGATGCAACGCCTTGAGAAGCGTGGCCCCGATCACGCGGGCAGTTTCAGCGACGGGCCTGTGGCTCTGGGGCATCGTCGTCTGTCGATCATCGACCTCACTCCCCGCGCCCACCAACCGATGATCGACCGCCAACACAGCATGGCGCTGGTCTTCAACGGCACCATCTACAACTTCCCGCAACTGCGCGCCGAACTGCAACAGAAAGGCCACCAGTTCAACAGCAGCGGCGACAGCGAAGTGATCCTCAAAGCCTACGCCGAATGGGGCGAAGGCTGCGTGGCGCGCCTCAGCGGCATGTTCGCCTTCGCCATCTGGGACATGAACGCCAAAAGCCTCTTTCTGGCGCGGGATCGCTTTGGCATCAAACCGCTCTACTACAGCCTCGACAACCAACGCCTGCGTTTCGCCTCCTCGGTGCAAGCCCTGCTGGAAGGCGGCGACATCGACACCGAGATCAACCCCATCGGTCTGCACAACCAGTTCACCCTGCACGGCGTGATCCCCGCTCCCAACACCCTGCTCAACGGCGTACAGAAATTCAAACCCGCCCACCACATGCTGATCAAGCTGGACGGCCGCAGCCAAGAAAAACGTTACTGGCAGCTCGATCTCAGCCCCACCGAGACCCCCAAAAGCGAAGGCGAATGGATCGAAGCGATTCACGCCAGCCTGCGCAGTGCCGTGAAAAAACGCCTCGACATCGCCGATGTACCCGTCGGCGTGCTGCTCTCTGGCGGTCTGGACTCCAGCCTGTTGGTGGGGTTGCTAGCCGAAGCGGGGGCAACCAATCTAAAAACCTTCACCGTCGGTTTCGACGACCAACCGGAAGAGAAGGGCGACGAGTTCGAGTTTTCCGATCCGGTGGCGGAAAAATTCGGCACCGAACACCACAAATTCCACGTCCCCAACGGGCAGCTGATCGAACGCCTACCGGAAGCGGTGGAGGCCATGAACGAACCGATGTTCGGCCAAGATGCCATCGCTTTCTATCTGCTCTCCGAACAGGTCTCCAAAGAGGTTAAAGTGGTGCAGAGCGGCCAAGGAGCCGACGAAGTCTTTGCCGGTTATTTCTGGTATCCACAAATGGCCAAAGCCAGCGGAACCGATCTGGAACGCTTCGCGCCGTTCTACTTTGACCGCGATCATAAAGAGTGGCTAAAAGGCTTCCAGAAAAAATACCACTGCGACGATGCCACCTCCCCGATGATTGCCAAACTGCTGGCCGATCTGCCGGGTGACGACTACCTCAACCGAGTTTTGGCGATGGATACCAGCACCCTCATTGTCGATGATCCGGTCAAACGGGTAGACAACATGACCATGGCTTGGGGGCTGGAAGCACGGGTGCCGTTTCTCGATCACGAACTGGTGCAACTGGCAGCGCAGATGCCCAGCGCCATGAAATTGCAGAGCGGTGGCAAACACGTTTTGAAGAAGATTGCCCGTGGTCTGCTGCCCGACTGCGTGATTGATCGGCGCAAAGGCTACTTCCCCGTTCCGGCGCTGAAATACGTCCGTGGTGAAGTCTACGACTTCGTGCGCGAGATCCTCACCTCCGACAGTTGCCGTCGGCGAGCGCTGTTTGAACCCAAGTACGTTGCCAAACTGCTGGCCAACCCCGACTTCTACCTCACCCGTCTGCAAGGCAGCAAACTGTGGCACATGGCGCTGCTGGAGTTGTGGCTGCAACGCAATGTGGATCGAGCGGCTTGATTTTTTCAATACCGCCCTTATATAGTCAACCATTGGCCTTTTCCCGAAAAGGCCGCTCTCTCCCACCTCATTGAACAAAGGTAAAAATTATGGACGTGTTAGACCGCATCCGCGAACAAGTCGAAAGCAACCCCGTACTGATCTACATGAAAGGTACCCCACAAATGCCCATGTGTGGTTTCTCCAGCCGTGCTGCTGAAGCGCTGAAACAGTGTGGTGTTGAGTTTGGTTATGTGAACATTTTGGCCGATCCAGAGATCTTCCAAAACCTGCCCCGTTTTGCTGACTGGCCCACCTTCCCTCAGGTCTACATCAACGGCGAACTGATCGGCGGCTGTGACATTACTTTGGAGATGTTTGAGTCTGGTGATCTGAAAACCATGGCACAAGCTGCTGTGGATGCGGCTAAAGCCAAGTCTTAATTTGGCCTAATTGCGGCCATTATTCTCGTAGGGGCGGATTCCATATCCGCCCTTGTTAGAATATCGCTCAAGGTTAGCAGGACAGATATAGAATCTGTCCCTACAAAATGAATTTATGTTTTTACAACAACTCCATCACCAAAAAGCTCGAATTTTTGCTCTCAGCAATAAATACGGTGCTCGGCGTATTCGTGTCTTTGGCTCCGTTGCCCGAGGCGAAGAACATGCAGGCAGTGATGTGGATTTTTTAGTAGACTTCCCCAGCGGTTACGATCTTTTCCTACAACGACTGCCCCTCATAAACGATCTACAAACGCTCTTAGGCCGACCGGTCGAAGTTATTCCAGAGCACGAACTCAGCCCCTATCTACGCAATCAGATACTCAAGGAAGCACTCGATTTATGAAAAAATCTTGGCAACCTTATGCACAGCATATTTTAGCTGCAATAACAAAAATTCAGCGCATTCAAAAACGGGGAAATATTATTGAAGACGACCTGCTTTACGATGCTGCTTTACGTAATTTACAGACACTTTCAGAAGCAACTCAAAAATTACCAGATAATAAAAAGCAACTCTGTGCCGATATTCCATGGCGTGAAATTTCAGGTTTCCGTAATATTTTGGTACACAACTATTTAGGCGACATTGACCCCGTAACCGTTCAAGGCGTAATTGATAACTATCTTCCAGCACTGGAAAAATGTGTTCATCTTCTATTAACTGAACACGACATCTAACCCACATCCGCCTCCGGCAAAAAGAACACAAACCGCGCTCCACCCTCAGCCCGATTCTCCGCCCACAAGCGACCACCGTGACGCTCCACCAAACTGCGACTGATCGACAGCCCCATGCCCATACCCTCTTTTTTGGTACTGAAAAAAGCCTCAAACAGACGCTCCTCATCCACCTCTGGCAATCCCTTGCCCACATCACAGACCTCAACCTGCAACCCCCCCTCCACCGTCTGAGTCGAGACATGCAGACAACCCCCACCCACCGCCGAGATCGCCTCCATGCCGTTGCGCAACAGATTGATCATCACCTGCTCCAGTTGCAACCGATCCCCCATCACCAGCGGTAAATCATTGGCCAATGAGCTGACCACCTCCACTTTGTGCATCGTCCGATCCACCTCCAGCAGCGAGAGACTTTCCCGCAGCACGTGATGCAGATCAACCGGTTCACTGCTCGACGTGCTGCCCTTTTTGGCAAATTGACGCACCTGCTTGACGATACCCGAAGCGCGCTCCGCCTGTTGGCAGACCTGATCCAGCGCCGCCAAAATCTCATCCATCGAACACTCGTCACGTTGCAGGCGACGCTCACAGCCTTTGACGTAATTGATGATCGCCGCCAACGGCTGATTGATCTCATGCGCCAAACCGGACGTCAGCTCCCCCAACAAACTCAAACGGGAAACATGCTCCAATTGCGCTTGGCGCTGCCAAGCCAAGGCCGCATTTTTTTTGCCTTGGGTGCGGTCATAAATCAGCGAGAGAAAATGCGTGACTCGATCTTCTCCATCGCGCAACGGCAACAGATGACTCTCCAGAGAGAGCGGCTCACCGGCCAAACTCAGCGCATCCAACTCCATCAGTTTCGCATCACCCGCCAACGCCCCTGACAGACAGCCCTCGTAGAGCGGCAAACAGTGCGGCAACAGAAACTCTTTCAAACGTCTGCCCACCAGCTCGCTGGCATGATCCGCTTGCATAATGGCCAACATGGAGGGATTGGTATTGAGGATGGTTCCCTCCAGATCACAGAGATTCACCCCGTTGGGCAGATTCTCAACAATGGTCTTAAACGACTGCGGAATCACCTTGGCTTCATTCATCGACGGCCACCGACAACGCCAAACTGCACTTCACCAGCTCCGGCAAAGAATCCACCGCCATCTTCTCCATCACCTTGGAACGATGCGCTT
>CAZTQX010000018.1:0-28032 GCA_964615985.1 uncultured Gammaproteobacteria bacterium
AACAGATTCGTAAGGTGTTGAAAAATCACTGGAGTGGAGAAAAAGGCCGCTAATTTTTGGTGTTTCTGCCTAAATTGATTACAATGGCGGGTTTGGTAACAAGGACAATGAGAGCACGATGAGTACGACCTCGGAGCTTCGAGAGCAATTTCTGGATTTTTTCCGCGCACACGGCCATCAGGCGGTTGCGTCTGATTCGCTGGTGCCCAGCAATGATCCAACTCTGCTGTTTACCAATGCGGGCATGGTGCCCTTTAAGGAGCTGTTTCTCGGTCGTGAGCAACGCGCTTACCAGCGTGCGTGCAGTGCTCAGCGTTGTGTTCGTGCTGGTGGTAAACACAACGACCTAGAGAATGTCGGTTATACCGCACGTCATCATACATTTTTCGAAATGTTGGGTAATTTCAGTTTCGGTGATTATTTCAAAGAGGAGGCGATTGCCTACGCTTGGGAATTTTTAACCGTCACTTTGAAGTTGCCTGCGGATCGCCTCTGGGTGACGGTCTTTGAAGAGGACGATGAGTCAGCGGATATTTGGCTGAACAAAATTGGCGTTGATCCGGCTCGGTTAGCGCGCATCGGTGCCAAAGATAATTTTTGGCAGATGGGCGACACCGGCCCTTGTGGCCCTTGTACCGAAATTTTTTACGATCACGGTGCCGATGTGGCTGGTGGTCCGCCTGGAACACCGGAGGAAGACGGTGATCGTTACATCGAGATCTGGAATCTGGTCTTTATGCAGTACGACCGCAGCGCTGAGGGTGAGTTGTCGCCGCTGCCGCATCCTTGTGTGGATACCGGCATGGGTCTGGAGCGTTTGGCTGCGGTGTTGCAGTCGGTTCACAGCAACTACGATATTGATCTGTTTCAGAGTTTAATCAAAGCCGCAGCCAAATTAACCGGTTGTCAGGATCTGCAACACAACTCCTTGAAAGTGATTGCCGATCATATTCGTTCTTGTGCTTTTTTGATTGTCGATGGAGTGTTGCCCAGCAACGAAGGTCGAGGTTATGTGCTGCGTCGGATTATTCGGCGGGCGGCACGGCACGGCAATCAGCTCGGCGTGAAAGAGCCGTTTTTGTGTCGTTTGGTGGCCGCGCTCTGTGAGCAGATGGGCGCGGCTTATTCCGAACTGCTGGAGCAGCGTGCTCAAGTGGAACGGGTGCTGCGTGGTGAGGAAGAGCGTTTTAATGAGACCCTTGAGCAGGGGATGAAAATTCTCGATGCGGCTTTGGTTGATCTAAAAGGTTCTAAAATTCCAGGTGCTGTGCTGTTTAAACTTTACGATACTTACGGTTTCCCGCTGGATCTGACTGCTGACATCGCTCGCGAGCGCGGTTTGAGCATCGATCAAGCGGGCTTTGAATCCGAGATGGAGGCGCAGCGAGAACGCGCTCGTGCCGCCAGTCAATTTGGGATTAACCTCAGTGGTCGTATTCAGACCGAGAGCAGCACCGTTTTTGAAGGTTATACGCATCTGACTCACGCTGCCAAGGTGGTGGCACTCTATCAAAATGAGCAAGCGGTTGACTCCATCAGTGCTGATCAAGAGGCGCTGGTGATTTTGGATCAGACGCCGTTTTATGCCGAGTCTGGTGGGCAGGCGGGTGATAGAGGATTGCTAAAAAACGAGCAAGCTCACTTTGTCGTTGTGGATACGCAAAAACAGGGCAATGCTTTCTTGCATGTGGGTGAACTCTCTTCTGGCACATTGACCGTTGGTGATGGATTGCAGGCTGAAGTGGATCAAAATGATCGTGTGGCTACCGCTGCCAATCATTCTGCGACTCATCTTTTGCATGCGGCTCTGCGCGAAATTATCGGTGAGCATGTGCATCAAAAAGGCTCGTTGGTGAACGCCGCTGGCTTGCGTTTTGATTTCTCTCATTTTGAGCCACTCACCAGTGAGCAGTTGGTGCAGATTGAGAAGCGCGTGAATGAGCAGGTTCGTCTCAATGTGATTACGGATACCGAAGAGATGGATATGGATTCTGCCGTGGAGCGCGGTGCAATGGCGCTGTTTGGCGAGAAATACGGCGATGCGGTGCGCGTGGTGGCGATGGGTGATTTCTCCGTTGAGTTGTGCGGCGGCACCCACGTTAAACAAGCCGGTGACATGGGGTTGTTTAAAATCGTTGCTGAAGCGGGCATCGCTTCAGGCGTGCGTCGCATCGAAGCGGTCACCGCTGAAAAAGCCTTTGAGACCGTGCTGGCAACGCAAACTCAATTGCAGAATACGGCACAGATCTTAAAGGCTCCCAACAGTGAGGTGGCGGCTAAAGTCGCTCAACTGCTGGAGAAAAACCGCCAGTTGGAAAAATCACTGGAAGCGTTGAAAGGCAAACTGGCCAGTCAGGCAGGCAGTGATCTGGTTTCGCAAGCCATTGAAGTCAATGGCCTGAAATTGCTGGCGGCCAAACTGGACGGGGTGGATAACAAAACCTTGCGCGAGACGGTGGATCAGTTGAAACAGAAGCTGGGCAGTGCGGCGGTGGTGTTGGCCACGGTGGAAGAGGGCAAGGTCAAAATTGTTGCGGGTGTCAGTAAAGATCAGACCAAACGCCTGAAAGCCGGTGATTTGGTCAATCAGGTGGCGCAGCAAGTGGGTGGTCGCGGTGGCGGTCGTCCCGACATGGCGCAGGCCGGTGGCAGTGAACCTGATAATTTAGATCAGGCGCTGGCTTCGGTGGCTGGGTGGGTTGAACAGCAGTTGGGTGCTGCGTAATGGCGCTGCTGGTTCAGAAATACGGCGGTACTTCGGTGGGCAGCATTGAACGCATCGAGAGTGTCGCCGATAAAGTGATTCGTTCGGTTGAACAGGGCAATCAGGTGGTGGTGGTGCTGTCGGCCATGAGCGGTGAGACCCATCGCTTATTGAAGCTGGCACACGCCATTGCGCCGCGTCCCAATGAACGTGAGTTGGATGTGCTGCTTTCCACAGGGGAGCAAGTGACCATTGCCTTGTTGAGCATGGCGTTTCAGCAGCGCGGTTACGATGCCCGCTCCTACACCGGTTCGCAGGTCTCGATTGTGACCGACAGTGCGCACAACAAAGCGCGCATTCGCAGTGTCGCCGATGAGAAGATTCACCATGATTTGTCACAAAATCGCATTGTGGTGGTGGCCGGTTTCCAAGGTGCCGATGAAGAGGGCAACATCACCACCTTAGGTCGTGGCGGTTCGGATACCTCTGCGGTGGCCTTGGCGGTGGCCTTGGGTGCCGATGAGTGCCAAATTTTTACCGATGTGGATGGGGTCTACACCACCGATCCACGGGTGGTGCCGCAAGCGCGGCGCTTGGATCAGATCACCTTTGACGAGATGTTGGAGATGGCCAGCCTCGGCTCCAAGGTGTTGCAGATTCGTGCGGTGGAGTTTGCCGGTAAATACCGTATTCCTCTGCGCGTGCTCTCCAGTTTTTCTGAGGGCGGTGGGACATTGATAACTTATGAGGATTCTAAGATGGAGCAAGCGGTCATATCGGGGATTGCCTTTAATCGTGATGAGGCACAACTGACGATCACTGGTGTGCCGGATGAACCAGGGGTTGCTCATCAGATCTTGGGGCCCATTTCAGAGGCCAATATCGAAGTGGATATGATCGTGCAAAACGTGGCACCGGATCAGACTACGGATTTTACCTTTACCGTGAATCGTAACGATTACGAGCGGGGTCTGGAAATTTTGACTCAGACTGCGGAAAAATTGGGCGCAGAAGCGGCCAGTGGTAATGATGAGATTGTGAAGGTCTCTCTGGTGGGGGTGGGAATGCGCTCGCATGCAGGCATTGCCAGTAAGATGTTTCAGACTTTGGCTTCGGAACGTATTAATATTAGAATGATTTCCACTTCTGAGATTAAAATTTCTGTGGTTATTGATGAAAAGTACCTAGAACTGGGTGTAAGAATGTTGCATGCAAGCTTTGGCTTGGAGCAGCAGTAGGAAAAATAAAGCTTAGTGAAAGGATGCCAGTAGTAGAAAACCGTGAGTCCCTCGTTTGGTTGTGACGCTGGGTTGCAGCAGGGGTGGCTAAATTTATTTCTTTAGGAGAGAAAAATGTTAATTCTGACGCGTCGTGTAGGAGAGACCTTGATGATTGGTGACGAAGTCACCGTGACCGTCTTGGGAGTTAAAGGAAATCAAGTCAGAATCGGTGTAAATGCGCCCAAAGAGGTGGCAGTGCATCGAGAAGAGATTTATGAGCGCATTAAGCGTGAGCAAGAAGCCAACGCTAAAATTGCTGCTGAAAATAATGCAAAAACAGTGTGATAAAGTGCTTTACGCCTGCCTAAATGGCAGGTATCCTTACGCCTGATTTTTAGGACTTAACTGTTTTAAAAATCTGTAAAAACGGAGAGATGGCCGAGCGGCTGAAGGCGCTCCCCTGCTAAGGGAGTATGGGGTTTATAGCTCCATCGAGGGTTCGAATCCCTCTTTCTCCGCCATATTTTTACTGATTTAAAAGGTGTCTTTATGGTGCTTGACACACTTGTTTAAATCAGGATAATGCACCGCTTGCTACGCGCCCGTAGCTCAGCTGGATAGAGTACCTGGCTACGAACCAGGTGGTCGGAGGTTCGAATCCTTCCGGGCGCACCATACCGAAAGGCTCAGTATTATTTGATACTGAGCCTTTTTTTTGCTTATTTTTTGTGAAAATAAAATCACGCGCCAAAAGGGTAGACACAACAGTATGACAATCTATTTTATTGGCTCCGGCCCGGGTGATCCTGAACTGATGACCCTCAAGGGTCAGCGTTTGGTCGATGCGGCTGCGTTGGTGTTGTACGCCGGATCATTAATTCCTGAGCAAAATTTGGCGGGGGCACGTCAGCGTGGCGCGCAGGTGGTGGACAGTGCGCCGCTTAATTTGCAGCAGCAGATTGAGTTGATGCAAGAGGCAACGGAGCGTGGCGAGGACGTGGCGCGGTTGCACAGCGGTGATCCTTCCCTCTATGGTGCCATTGGTGAGCAGATGCGGCGATTGCAGGCCTTGCAGATCGAGTATGAGGTGATCCCTGGAGTGACCGCAGCCTCCGCTTCGGCAGCGTGGTTGGGCAAAGAGCTGACCCTTTCCGGAGTCTCGCAGACGGTGATTATGACCCGCTATGAGGGCAAGACCCCTTTCCCTGAACGAGAGCGCTTGCCGGAGTTGGCGCGTTCGGGTGCTACTTTGGTGATTCATCTGGGGGTGACACGCATCCATAAAATTGTTGCGGATCTTCTGCCACATTACGGTGAGGATTGTCCGGTGGCGGTCTGTTATCGCACTTCATGGCCAGATCAAGATCGGGTGGTGGGGACGTTGAGTGACATTGTGGTCAAGGTGCGGGCGAAAAAATTTGTTCGCACCTCATTGATTATCGTCGGTGCCGTGTTGGATGCCGAGGGTTTTGATGACTCTTATCTCTATCAAGAGGGTCAGGCGCATATTTATCGGCGGCGGCGCTGAGGGTTTGTATGCTTAATGTCGGTTGGTGCGATGACCGTAACTTTGTGATTGTGGCTGGGTTTGAGTGTGATGTCCGTGGCCATGCCCGTAACCCTGTTGCTGGTGGCGGAAGGGACGGTGGCAGCCGCTGCTGAGTAAAATAACGCTGAGCAGGGTAATAAGGGTTAACCATTTCATACTGTTTTCTCCTGATGGTGGCGTAGGGCAATCAGAGTGCCTAATAAGAAAATAAAGCCGATGGGGAGATTGCCAGCACCGTAGCTGTAACTGCCGTAACCGTCATAGCTTGTGTCATAAAACGTGGGGGTGTCGTAGCTGCTGTCTTCCAACGGGATGGCGAGTAAGTTGCCATCATCCAGAGCGCTGTAGCTGCTCACCAGCTCATCCCAGCGGGCATCGTAAAGGTCGATGAGCAGATCGTAATGTCCTGGCGGGTAGCCGTCTGTGAGTTCGGTCACCACTTCGTAATTATCATACGGACTGTTGCTGTTGATCTGAAACACCTCGGTGGTGAAGTAGTGGTTCCAAGGGCCACCTTCGTAGCTGAGGTACAGCTCGGCGTAGACCGGCGCTGTGCCGTAACTGACGTCAGCATCAAAGGTGAGGCTGAAGTTGTGATAAAAGCCATCAAAGTCGTCATCCACTTCCAGATAAACCTGAGCATCAAACAGATTGAATATTTGTGGATCAATGAGGTGATTGCGCTGGCTGGGTTTTGTCTGTTTGGCGGCGCGTTTTTGGGTTTGTAGGCGTTTGCCTGCTGTTTTTAGCGTGGGTTGTTTTTCTGTTGCCATTAACTCCAAGGCAAAGCGGGCATCAGGCAGTGCATCGGAGTGCAGGCTGCCGATGGATTTGGTTTGCCGCTCTGGGCTTGTCTCGCTGCCCCAGACGTTGTTGTTAAGGGTGATGATCAGTAGGAGGGGGATCATCCTTAGAATGCTGGCTTTCATAACGGCTTCCTAGTGGTGACGTGGACGCGGGTTGTGTTGACGATGTGGGCGACGATGGCCGTTATGCTGTTTTTGATAGCGACGATAGCTGTGTTTCTTGTGGTAGTGGTGCTGAACCGGTGGCAGATAGAAAAATGGCTCAATAATGATCTGAAATGGCCAGTGATCGGCGTGATGATGCTGGTATTGGGGATGGTTGTGGTGCAGTTCGTGGCTTTGGCTGCTCAGGGGCAGGGCAATGAGGCTAAAAGCAGCAATGAGCAGCAGTGGTTTGATCTTCATGGGGTGAACTCCTTCTCTGAATCCGGTGGTCGGTTAAGTTAAGGATAGTATGAAGAAGGTTAGCTGAACGGGGGCTGAATGGGTTTTGTTGGGTTTATACGTTTTTACCGCGCATCAGCACTTCGCCATATTGTAAAAAATCATCAAGGTGATGTTTGATAATGTTGATGGTAATGGGCAGTTGCAGAGCCTGATAATCATGTACGGCGATGTTTCGAAACCCAACCATCCGTTTTAGAGTGTCCGCCAGTTCGTTGTCGATCCAATTGCTTTTTGCCAGTAGGGTAAAGACATCACGAGAGCTTTGAGGTGCGCCTAACTTTTCACGCCGAATCAGGTGGTAGCCCATGTCCAGCACCGCTTCGCAGGCACGTTGGATGTTTAAAATAGCGGCATCTTGGCGGGAGTAGTTTTGAGAAAAGCCCTCAGGATCGGCTGCATACTCTTCGCGTACTCGCATCACACATCGCTCGATGGTGGCCAGTTTGTTGATTAATACGTCATCGACCATAGACTGTGCCTCGTTTTTCGATATCTTTGAGTATTTGACTTCGAGCCTCATCAAGCTCGGTTTTTTCTCTTATAATCATTACTTCGTAGAGTGATGCTTGAAGATCATCATACGCCCACCAACGTTCGCCTAGGGTGATGATTTGATACTGCATGACCGTAGAGGCGGCGCGCAGATCCAGCAGATCCACCGGGCAGTTGACCAGGTCTTCCAGTGATCCGGCTAATTCCCAGAGTTTTAGTGGGTCGGCATAACCGCCCACCAACACGGCCAGATCAAGGTCGCTTTCAGAATGGGTATCGCCGCGAATTTGGCTGCCAAAGGCGTAGAGGGACAATAGATTGGGAACTTGGTTTTGCAAAAAAGCGACGATGGGTTCTTTTTTCATACCTTGTTCTCGGTTTGAATCTATTGGTTACTTTGGCATTCGTTTCTGGTCTGATCTGGATTTAGGAGATTATTTGTTATTGATAGGTGGCATCAGAGGGGTGTACTGAAATTCCCTTGAATCCTGAATGTTTTAGAAATCTCTCGACAACTCTTATGGGTGTTTTATGTCTTGGCCCGATAATTATTTTACTTATTAGTTCATTGTCTGGCTCAATTATTTTTTGTGTGTATGGGATTATTTGTTCAGTTTCTATGCGAAATGAATGTGGAATATTTGCATAGAGTAGTTGTATTAACCGCCACTCTTTTTCTTCATGAAAGGCATCGGTTTTTATTTTGTATGATTGGATGACTGTTTTTTTTATGAACTCTTCGATTGTTTTTTCTGATATATCCAAAAAAATTGGGGCTTCTACTTTCTCGGCAGAGGTAGTTAATTCATCTTTATTTTGATAGCTTATTTTTTCAAGTGAAGTTAATTCGTCGCAAAATTGATTCCCTAAGTGTTTTTTTGAGAATCCAATAGCTACCCCAGAAGCGTTGTTTGCGTATCCTCGCCACTGGCTTAAAAGATCTTTTTCTTCAGATAAGCAAAAAATATGGCTTTCTACTATTTCAAGTAGACTTATTATTCTATTTCTTTCTTCTTTGTATTCTTTTGCACTTTTTAATCCCTCTCGTAGAGATTTGAAGAGCAGCTTTCCTTCCATGTAATCATTTGATTGAGCGGCGGAGGAGAGCCAAATAGATCTGTTTTTTATGATTGAATAGAAAGCTTCTGTGGAGCAGTAGTGGTATAAAATTTCGTCGTTATCGTCAGACATGATTTTTAGGTACTGATTTGATGGCGCAATGCCCTGCGGTTATTGCGCCTTACGATGAAGGTTGGATTGTAGGGTGCAATAACCAAAGGGCATTGCACCTTACGTCGATAAATTAACGAGGCAGCTCAGAACTGCCCATCAAATACGCATCGACACTGCGCGCACACTGACGACCTTCACGAATCGCCCAGACCACCAACGACTGGCCACGACGCATGTCACCGGCTGCAAACACACCTTCCAGCGAAGTCGCGTAAGCGTTCTCGCCTTCGGTATCGCTCAGCACATTGCCACGACCGTCCTGCTCCACGCCCAGCTCATCCAACATGCCTTCATGCACCGGATGGACAAAGCCCATTGCCAGCGTCACCAGATCTGCTTTCAGAGTGAACTCAGAACCCTCGATCTCTGACATCTGCCATTGACCGTTGTCGTCTTGATTCCACTCCACCTTGACGCAGCGCACGCCGGTGAGCTTGCCGTTCTTGCCGATAAACTCTTTACTGGCAATCGACCACATGCGTTTACAGCCCTCTTCCTGAGAGGAGGAGGTGCGCATCTTGTTAGGCCATTCAGGCCAAGTGAGGGCTTTGTTCTCTTTCTCTGGCGGCTGCGGCATGATCTCAATCTGAGTGATGGAGACCGCGCCGTGGCGAGCGGAGGTGCCGATGCAATCGGAGCCGGTATCACCGCCGCCGATCACCACCACATTTTTGCCCCGAGCCGAGATAAACTGACCCTTTTCCAGCTGACTGCCTTGGATTTTTTTGCTGTTGGCGCGCAGAAAATCCATTGCGTACTCAACACCCTTTAGGTCGCGCCCAGCAATGGGCAGATCCCGTGGCAGCTCAGAGCCACCGGTCAAAATCACCGCATCGTATTTGTCCCGCAAGCTCTGCGCAGTCAGATCCACTCCAACGTGGGTTTTGGTGTGCAAGGAGACCCCTTCGGCCAACAGCTGTGAAACACGGCGGTCGATGAGTTTTTTATTCAGTTTGAAGTCGGGGATGCCGTAGCGCAGCAGACCGCCGATGCGATCCTCTTTTTCATACAGTGCCACGTTGTGACCGGCGCGCGCCAACTGCTGGGCGCAAGCCATGCCAGCAGGACCGGAGCCTATCACAGCAACCCGTTTGCCGGTTTTTTTGCTGGCGATTTGCGGTGTGATCCAGCCCTGCCCCCAACCTTTGTCAACGATGCTGCACTCGATGGTTTTGATCGTCACCGGCTCGTCGTTGAGGTTCAGGGTGCAAGAGGACTCACAGGGTGCAGGGCAGATGCGACCGGTGAACTCAGGGAAATTGTTGGTGCTGTGCAGCACCTCCAAAGCCCCTTGCCAATCTTCCTTGTAAACCAAATCATTCCAGTCGGGGATGTTGTTATTGACCGGACAGCCCTGATGACAAAAGGGGATGCCACAATCCATGCAACGCGCCCCTTGCCGACCGACTTCTTTGTCGCTCAGCGCAATGGTGAACTCGTTGTAATGCAGGGTGCGATCCC
The DNA here is from genome assembly GCA_964615985.1 of uncultured Gammaproteobacteria bacterium. GTDB lineage: Bacteria > Pseudomonadota > Gammaproteobacteria > JAUZRS01 > JAUZRS01 > JAUZRS01. The sequence continues at coordinate 9,913 of CAZTQX010000018.1, forward strand.
CAACCGGAGCGTAACGACGTTCTTGGCGTTGAATCTCCATAAAACCGGTGGTTTTGCCCATCTTAGCGTCCTCCCTTCGAGACGTGACTGCTGGTTTGTTGGTACTGCATGTCGAGCAGCGCACGGCGATAATCCACCGGCATCACTTTGACAAACTTGGGCAGATACTCATCCCAGTTGCTGAGAATTTTTTCCGCTACGGCACTGCCGGTGTAATGTTTGTGCTGTTCGATCAACTGCTTGAGGCGCACGGTATCAAAGCGAGTCATGTCATGGCTGACATCGACTTTACCGTGGCTCTCAAGATCACCGCCTTGGTGATAGAGTGTTTCCAGAGCGTCATCTTCTTCGCTGATCGGCTCCAGCTCCACCATCGACATATTGCAGCGAGCATCAAAGTTGCCCGCTTCGTCCAAGACGTAAGCGATGCCGCCGGACATGCCCGCAGCGAAGTTGCGCCCCGTTTCACCCAGTACCACCACGATGCCGCCGGTCATGTATTCACAGCCGTGATCACCAACGCCTTCGACGACGGTGGTGGCACCTGAGTTACGCACCGCAAAGCGCTCACCGGCTACGCCGCGCAGATAACATTCGCCTTCCACCGCGCCGTAAAGCACGGTGTTACCGGCGATGATGTTCTCTTCTGCGATCAGATTGGAGTTGGCGGGGGGGTAGATCACCAAGCGGCCACCGGAGAGGCCTTTGCCGACGTAATCGTTGCCTTCACCGGCCAGCTCAATGCTGACTCCACGGGTGACAAAAGCGCCAAAACTCTGGCCAGCGGTGCCGTGGGCTTTGATGTGAATGGTGTCGTCGGGCAGGCCTTCATGACCGTAACGTCGAGCCACCTCGCCCGAAAGCATGGTGCCAAAGGTACGATTGATGTTGCAGATCGGGGTTTCAATCTGCACCGGCGTGCCGTTTTCCAGCGCCGGTTTGGCTTCCTCGATCAGTTTGTGATCGATGGCTTTTTCCAGCCCGTGGTTTTGCTTTTCATTGTTGAACAGCGAAACACCGGCTGCCGCTTCCGGTTTGTAGAAGACGCTGGAGAAATCGAGACCTTGGGCTTTCCAGTGGCTGACCGCCTTGCGGGTGTTGAGCAGGTCGGAGCGGCCAATCATTTCGTTCATGTTACGGAAGCCGAGCTGTGACATCAGCTCGCGAATCTCTTCGGCAACCATAAAGAAGTAGTTGATCACATGCTCGGCTTTGCCAGTGAAACGTTTGCGCAGCTCAGGATCTTGAGTGGCGATGCCGACGGGGCAGGTGTTGAGATGGCATTTGCGCATCATCAAGCAGCCTTCGACGATCAGCGGTGCGGTGGCGAAACCGAACTCGTCTGCGCCTAGCAGTGCGCCGATGACCACATCCCGACCGGTACGAATGCCGCCATCCACCTGCACCGCCACGCGGCCACGCAGTTTGTTCATCACCAAGGTCTGGTGTGTCTCCGCCAGACCCAGCTCCCAAGAGCTGCCAGCGTGTTTGATCGAGGTCAGCGGTGAAGCACCGGTGCCGCCATCGTAACCGGAGATGGTGATGTGATCCGCATGAGCCTTGGAGACCCCCGCTGCCACGGTGCCGACACCGACTTCGGAGACCAGCTTGACGCTGACCCGTGCTGCGGGGTTGACGTTTTTCAGATCGTGGATCAGTTGCGCCAGATCTTCGATGGAGTAGATGTCATGGTGCGGTGGAGGGGAGATCAGCCCCACACCTTGGGTGGAGTGACGTACCCGCGCGATTTGAGCGTTGACCTTGTGACCGGGCAGTTGGCCGCCTTCACCGGGTTTCGCGCCCTGTGCCATTTTGATCTGGATGTCGTCGGCGTTGACCAAATATTCGGTGGTGACCCCAAAACGACCGGAAGCGACCTGTTTGATTGCGGAACGCATGGGGTTGCTGCTGCCGTCGGGCAGCGGGTTGAAGCGTTCTGGCTCTTCGCCGCCTTCACCGGTATTGGATTTGCCGCCGATCTGGTTCATGGCGATGGCCAGCGTGGAGTGCGCTTCCATCGAGATGGAACCAAAGGACATGGCACCGGTGACAAAGCGTTTGACGATCTCTTTGGCCGGTTCCACTTCATCCAATGGAATGGCGTTGTCGGCAAACTGGAAATCAAACAGGCCACGGAAGGTGAGCAGTTCTTCGTTTTGTTCGTTGATCAGTCGCGCAAACTCTTGGTAGCTTTTGGCATCGTTGGCACGGGTGGCGTATTGCAGCTTGGAGATGGTCTCCGCTGTCCAGATGTGATTCTCGCCGCGCATCCGCACCGCGTAATCACCGCCGACATCGAGATGTTTGTCGTAGATTGGGTTGTTGCCGTAGGCGTTTCTATGCCACTTGATCGCCTCTTGCGCCACCTCTAACAGGCCGATGCCTTCGATGTTGGTGCTGGTGCCACGGAAGTAGTCGTGGACGAAGGCGCTGTTGAGACCAACGATGTCGAAAATTTGTGCGCCGCAGTAGGACTGATAGGTGGAGATGCCCATTTTGGACATGACTTTCATCAAGCCTTTACCGACCGCTTTGATGTAGCGTTTTTGCGCTTCATCGGCGCTGATGTTGGCGGGCAGGTCGCTCATCTGAGTGAGGGTTTCAAAGGCAACGTAAGGGTTGATCGCTTCGGCACCGTAACCGGCCAAGGTGGCAAAGTGATGCACTTCACGAGCGGAACCGGTTTCAATTACCAGACCGGTTTCGGTACGCAGACCCTTGCGGATCAGGTGCTGATGCACCGCCGAGGTGGCCAGCAAGGCCGGAATGGCGATGCTGTCTTGATTGACGTTGCGATCTGAGAGAATCAGGATATTGAAGCTGCCGGTGACCGCTGCTTCGGCTTTTTCACACAGCGCTTGCAGTGCTCCTTGCATACCGCTGGCACCCAGATCGGCGCTGTAGCAGATGCTGATGGTTTTGGTTTTGAAGGCTCCGCCGGTGTGATCTTCAATGCGACGGATGCGCTCCAGATCGGTGTTGGTCAACACCGGTTGGCTCACCGCCAAGCGCATGCCGTGGTTTTTGCCACCGTCTGCCAGCCCCAACAAATTGGGACGTGGCCCAATCAGCGAGACCAGCGACATAACGATCTCTTCACGGATCGGATCGATGGGCGGGTTGGTGACTTGGGCAAAGTTCTGCTTGAAGTAGTTGGCCAACGGTTTGGCGTGGCTGGAGAGTACGGCAGGCGGGTTGTCGGAACCCATTGAGCCGATGGCCTCCAGACCGGTGCTGGCCATCGGCAGCAGCAGGAACTTGAGATCTTCTTGAGTGGTGCCAAAGGCTTGCTGTTTGGCCAACAGAGTCTCGGCATCGGGAGTCATCGGCCCCACCTCTTCGGGCAATTGATCCAGTGAGATTTGATCTTGCTTGAGCCATTTTTGATAGGGCTTTTGCTGCGAGAGACCGGATTTGATCTCTTCATCGTCAATGATGCGACCCTCTTCCAGATCAATGAGGAACATTTTGCCCGGTTGTAACCGCCATTTTTTGACGATCTTCTCTTCGGGGAAGGTCAAAACACCCATCTCGGAAGCCATCATCACCAAACCGTTGTCGGTGATCAGGTAACGCGCGGGGCGCAGGCCGTTGCGATCCAAGGTCGCGCCAATTTGACGCCCGTCGGTGAAGGCGATGGCGGAAGGGCCATCCCACGGTTCCATCATGGCGGCGTGGTACTCATAAAAGGAGCGGCGTTTTTTCTCCATCAGATCGTTGCCAGCCCACGCTTCGGGGATCAGCATCATCATGGCATGGGAGAGCGAATAACCGCCCATCACCAACAGTTCCAGTGCGTTATCGAAACAGGCGGAATCCGATTGACCTTCGGAGATTAGTGGCCAGAGTTTGTCTAGATCATCACCGAGAAGATCCGACTGCATGGAGTGACGACGAGCGGCCATCCAGTTGACGTTGCCCTGCACGGTGTTGATCTCGCCGTTGTGGGCGATCATGCGGAACGGTTGCGCCAGATCCCAGGTGGGGAAGGTGTTGGTGGAGAAACGTTGATGCACCAACGCCAGCGCCGAGGACATTTTGTCGTTTTGCAGGTCGAGGTAGTACTCACCGACTTGGTTGGAGAGCAACATGCCTTTATAAAGGACGATGCGGCTGGAGAGGGAGATCAGGTGGAAATTCTCCAGCCCAGAGAGGCTGGCTTGACGAATGCTGTTTTCAATCTGTTTGCGAATCACAAACAGTTTGCGCTCAAAAGCGGCTTGATCGGCGCAGTTCTCGCCACGACCAATAAAGACTTGGCGGATGAAAGGTTCGGTGGGCAGTACCGATTCGCCCAAGCCTTCGTTGTTGACCGGCACATCGCGCCAGCCGAGCAGGCTTTGGCCTTCGCCAGCCACGTATTCGGCGATGGTCGCTTCGCAGAAGGCGCGCGCTTTCTCTTCTTGCGGGGCGAAGATCATGCCGACGGCGTAGTCGCCCTCGTTGGGTAGCTCAAAATCGACAACGGAGCGTAGAAAGCCATCGGGGATCTGAATCAAGATACCGGCACCGTCTCCGGCGCGGGGGTCAGCACCGACGGCACCGCGATGAGTCAGATTGTGCAGGATTTCCAGACCCTGTTTGACGATGTTAAAGCTTTTACGACCTTTGATGTCGGCAACAAAACCAACACCGCAGTTATCATGTTCGTTACGAGGGTCGTATAACCCTTGTTTGGGTGGCAATCTACCTACACTCATCTGAGACCTCATTCATCGGCTTTACCCCGCTCGGTGGCGGATTTTTGCGCTTTGTTAGCAAGTATTGGAACCCTTTTCCTAGCGGCTCGAACAGAACCGTGTAGGATACCTTAGAACGTTTTATTATCCTAGAGTGGGGCTGAGGAATTTATTTTGGGGTCATCTGTTCGGGGCGCAGTTTGGAGCGGAAAAACTCATCGGCATCATCAATATCAACCGCTTGACCTTGGTGGTCAATCAGCTCTAATTCGTAGTCGTTCCAACCGCGCAGGCCGGTTTTCAGTGAGAAGACCTTCTGATAACCGAGTTGCTGCAAGGTGTGGGCAGCCAACACGCTGCGATTGCCAGAGCGACAGATCACCACCACCTCTTTGTTGCGTGACTCGACTAATTGCGGCACGGCTTCATCGTAGTTGTATTCGCAAGCGCTCTCTAAAACACCTCGTGGTACTAAAACTGAATTCTCAATGTGCATGGCAGCGTATTCGTCGGCTTCGCGGACATCCAACAGCAGCAGATCGGGGTTGGCTTGCAGACGTTCTTCCAGATCCCAAGGGAACAGCTCTTCGACGCTGTTGAGGCAGTCGTTGACCAGATCGTTAAAGCGTTTCATGTGTGGCTCCTGCATGCAAAAGCCGCGATTTTAACATTGATTTTAGGACGATTTATGGTGGGATTTTGTCACTGATCCTGTCTTTCTGTCTTTTTTAAAACAGCTCGACTGACTCTTTGTTGGGACTTTCATCAATGTCAAAAAAGAGATCAATATCTCCCTGATCGACATTCTGTTGCTGAATCGCCTCGTGATTAAATTGTTGATCAGAGGCATTTTTATTGTCAAGTAGCTGCTGAAGTTTTTCACTGCGTTGTTGAAACCGTTCGACAATATCACCGTCAGCATTGTCTTGATGGATTTCAATGTAATGATGGAGGTGGTTCTCCAGTGACTCGGTGCGGTTGGATATTTGAATAATCAACTGACTGACAATGTCATCAAATTGCAGTGAAATAACCCCTTCCATAATCAATTGATGAATCCGCTCGGAAAGCAGGTGAATGTTTTTTGATTGATCTCCCGCTCGGGCATTGATGCGCTGCACTTCTTGCCACATTTTGGCTAAACTCTGTTGTGAATGATGCGCCACGCTCATGTCGGTGGAGGAAGCCTGTTCCATTGATTCATCCACTTCGCTGACGGACTTTTCAATCTCCTCCATGCGCGAACGAATCTCGCCGCTGAACTCATGGGTGCGCTGTGACAGGTTGCGCACTTCTTCAGCGACCACGGCAAATCCCCGTCCCGCTTCTCCAGCGCGAGCGGCTTCGATGGCGGCATTCAGAGAGAGCAGTTCGGTCTGTGAGGTGATGGAGTTGACTTCGTCGAGCAGCTTGACCACCGAATCAATTTGCTGGTGCATGTGGTTGAATTTTTTCCCCACCGCATCGCTGGAGGTTTTCATCTCCGAGATGGTCTGAATGAACTGCTGAATCATCACCTCGGTTTCACGGGTGAGATGATGAATGCCTTGGCTGCGGACATTTTTTTTGTCTGATGAAGCGATTTCCACCAGTTCACTGACCAAGATTTCCAGTTGTTGTTGCTGTTCAATGGAGATGCTTTGCAGACCGGTGAGGCTGTTGCTGAGTTTGCTGACCGCGTCGTTCATCACTAGAGTGACTTGCTCCAGAGAGCCACGCAGAGTACTCAGTTCTTGATTGCTCTCTGTAATCAGTTGGTCAGAGAGGGTCTCGTAGTGGTTCATCGACTGTTGCAATGATTGGTAACGCGCTTCAAGCTGAAGCCGAGTCTGTTTTTGCTGTCGTGCGCTGCCAATTATGCCCCATAAGAGCAGGGCAATGGCCGCTCCTTGTAAGCCGAACTGCCACTCTGCGGCAAGCTCTTGAGTTGGCAGCAGTGGACTGAGAATAAGCATTAATAGTGCGGTTGCGATTAGCGTGGTGTAGAAACGAGTTTTCACGGTCTGTCTGGCTTCCCTAGGCTCGGTCAAAATCTTTTCAATGGAGCTAAGCAAAAATGACTCCGGTCTTATGCGGTTGGGGTAAAATAGCCGAATTTTTTATTGTTGAGGCTCTATATGCACGCCAAAATCATCACCATGTTGACTCTGCAAGAGTCAATGAACAGCCGAGTTAACCCTGAATGGCGCAGTGCCGAGTGCGAGTGGTATCGCGCCATCTGGACGGAGTGCGCGGAGATGTTGGATCACTACGGCTGGAAGTGGTGGAAACATCAGGAGCCGGATCTGGAGCAGGTGAAGCTGGAGTTGATCGACATTTGGCACTTTGCTTTGAGCGCCAGGTTGATGGCCGGATTGCCATTGCAACAGACCGCCGAGCAGATTGTTTCCGCCCTGAAAACAGTGGAGCAGGGGGATGATGTTCGTCTCTTGATTGAAAAATTGGCGCAGCGCGCTTTGGAGACTCAAGAGGCGGATATGGGGGTTTTTATCCGTTTGATGCAGCTGTTGGATATGGATTTTGATGAGCTGTTTAAATCTTATGTGGGTAAAAATGTCTTAAACGTGTTCCGTCAAGATCACGGTTACAAACAGGGCAGCTACATCAAAGTGTGGCACGGGCGGGAAGACAATGAGCATTTGGTGGAGGTTTTGGCAAGGCTGGACGCCAGTGGTGATGATTTTGCCGAGGCTGTTTATCAGGCACTGGAAACGGTGTACCCCGCTTGATGGAGCTTTATTGGCCTGAAGTCAGGCTTCTAAAGTCCGCTGAAAACCTGTATTACTGTGCGTCTTATTTTATTAAGGATTAAACCATGTTTTTTTTGCAAATCCCTCTGTTCGCCTACGTGCTGGTGGTTTACAACGCTTTGGCCTTGATTCCTGAAACCTCCGGTTCGATCTTAAACAGCAACCTGTTGAGCGTGAACATGCTCTCGGGAGCGCATTTGACCCTGTCGGTGAGTGGTCTGTTGATTTTAATCAGCGTGCTGCTGCTTTACATCGAGGTGGTGAAATCCACTCGTTCGACGACCGCCTCGGTAATTGATCATGCGCTGTCGATGGTGGTGTTTGTGATCTTTTTGGTGGAGCTGTTGGCGGTCAAGGCGGTTGGCAGCCAGACCTTTTTGATTTTGACCTGCATGGCGTTGTTTGATGTGATTGCTGGTTTTACCGTCACGATCTCCACGGCACGGCGGGATATTGCCTTGGATCACGGCGGTTTATAACGCTCAGAGCCAATCGGCCACGGGGATCTGTCGTTGCTCTAAAAAAGCGCGATTGTAGAGCCGTTGTTGGTAGCGAGAGCCGTGGTCGCCGAGAATGGTAACGATGGTTTTGCCTCGCCCCAATTTTTTTGCCAGTCGCATTGCTCCAGCGATGTTGATGGCGCTGGAGCCGCCGAGGCAGAGTCCTTGTTGTTTGACCAGTTGATGTAGGTAGGGGATCGCTTCGGCATCGCTAATCATAAAGGCGTCGTCGATGAGGGCGTTTTTCAAATTGGCGGTGATTCGGATTTGGCCGATGCCTTCAGTGATGGAGTCTCCCTCTGATCTCAATTCACCCTCTTTGTAGTAGTGGTAGAGCGCTGCTCCCATCGGGTCGGCCAGAGCAATTATCACCTTGGGGTTGTGTCTTTTCAAACAGTCACTTACGCCCGCCAATGTTCCGCCGGTACCCACTGCGCAGATAAAAGCGTCTATTTTGCCCTCAGTCTGTTGCCAGATTTCCTCCCCTGTGGTGGCTGCATGGATGCGCCGATTGGCTAAGTTATCAAACTGATTTGCCCAGATGGCTCCCTCGGCTCGGCTCTTGTTTAGCTCTGCTGCCAATCGCCTTGAAACGTGGATAAAGTTATCGGGGTGTGAATAGGGTTGCGCTGGCACCAAATGCAGCTCAACACCATTGGCCTTGAGGGTGTCGATCTTTTCTTGGCTCTGAGTGTCGGGCATCACCACTACCACTGGATAACTCAATGTGTGTCCGACTAATGCCAGACCGATGCCGGTATTGCCAGCGCTACCTTCGACGATGGTGCCGCCGGAGCGCAGGCGTCCACTCTGTTCGGCATCTCGAACGATGCCCAAAGCGGTGCGATCTTTGACCGAGCCACCCGGGTTCATAAACTCCGCTTTGGCGTAAATTTGACAGCCAGACCGCTCCGAGAGCTGCTCTAGCAACAGCAGTGGGGTCTGGCCGATGTGAGAGAGAACGTTGTTTTTGGTCTTCATGCTTATGAGTATAGGTCTTTCTGTTTTTAACGTAACAAACGCACGGTTACCCGTCGGTTTTTTGCTCGTCCGGCTTGGGTTCGATTGCTGGTGATGGGGTTTTTTTCGCCAAAATTGTTCTCTTCGATTATCTGTTCTCTAATTCCTTGATCCAGTAGATATTCAACCACATTGAAACTGCGAAATTCAGAGAGATCATGATTGTAAGGACAGCTGCCAAAACCATCGGTATGTCCTTCGATCTGGATTTTTTTGATCCTATTGTCTACGTTTAGGTAGGCGATGATTTTATCCAAGCGTTTTTTACTGCTGCTGAGCAGCTCGTCGCTGTTGCTTTTGAAGCGCAATTGATTGACTTTGAGGTCGGCAAAATTATCGGGATAGAGTTGCGTCCTGCAACTTTGAAACTGTTTTAAAGCGGGTAAAAATTGTACCGATGAGAGGGCAACTGAAATCGCTTGCTGATCGCTGCCCCAACCTTGGTAGTGGAAACTGGGTTGTAAACCTTGTTCCAGTTTCTGGATAAGGTAAAGGCTGTCGCTGCTGTTGAGTTTAAAAGGCTGCGAACCAGGGTAAAGTCGTACTTGCCACTGATCCTGTGGTGAATCGCCGTGTTGCCAATTAGGCTGATGAACTTCCAGTTGGGCTTTTGTTCGTTGGGGAGCGCGGTTAAAACTTTGGATTTCAAAGCGCAGCGGACGAGCCGAGTGCTGATAAAAACGCGCGCTGCCGTAGCGAGGAATGGAGTGTTTCAGTTCGCAGGAGAAACGACTCTGTTGATTGTCCCAAACAGAGAGGTGTAGATCGGCCAAATAGTGCGTTGGTTCGCTGGCACAAAGAGGCAACGAGAGGCAGTAGAGTGTGAGTAGAGATGATGTTTTGTTCATAGCAAGGGAGGTAAGCAGATCTCTCGCCAATATGCTGGATTGCATGTTGCTATACAAATCGATGATTACAATGAGACGACAAAAGGCGAGAGAAATGAGTATCAGTATTGATGAAAAAAGACATTTTATTCGGATGCAGATCGATTGTCCGATGCGAATTAAAAGCGATGGCGTTGAAGGGCAGAGTTGGGGCGTGGTGAAAAATTTGAGTGGCAGCGGTTTGATGTTCTGGGCGAATCAGTCGTATCGAGAGGATGATTTGATTGAGCTTATTTTAGAACCTACTAATCCAATTACGCCGCCGTTGATTGCCAAAGCACGGGTACAACGCTGTGATTCACTGCCCGAAGAGGGTGAGGATAAATATGAGATTGCTTGTTTTATGCAAGAGGTGAGTTAAAGCAGAAATAAGACAGAAAAAAAGCCGTAACCCGTTGTAAATATTGGGAAACAGCTCTTTTTGGTGCGTTCTAAAACGCTAATCTGGTACCGAGGGTCGGACTCGAACCGACAAGACCGTTAAGTCGGGGGATTTTGAATCCCCTGTGTTTACCAATTTCACCACCCCGGCAAGGGAGAGAGGCGAATTTATAGCAAACTCTTTCGTTTGGCAAGTAACAAATTAATTTAGACTCTTATTGGATTCCTTGGGTATGGTTTAGAATGGCCAAATTGAGAATAATTTGAGCATCAAAACCATGCAAGAGCCGAAAGTACATATTCCAAGTCAGTCAAAAGTACTGATGGCTCGTATTTGGGGGTGCATGCTGGGCTGCCAGGCACTGCTTTTTACAACTTTTCTGCAAGCGGATGAATCGGCTCTAGAGCGTTGTTTGCTGAACCAGCTGAATCGAGCCTCAGCAGAAGCCATTGTGGGGGATGTTCGTGCTCACTGCGACGTGGTCGCAGAGCGGAAATCTATGCTGCAATATTTCAGTGGTTATGGTGAGAGCTTGATCGATTATGATGCTCAGGTGAACCGTTTGGGTATGGGTATCGCCCTTACCGATTGGTTGTGAGGTGACTGTTGCTGGCAACAGTTTTGAATTTCCCCTCTCGCAGCCGATAACAATAATTGTTACCATGCCGCGCCATGAAAACCTCCGATTTTTCCTTTGCTTTGCCCCCTGAGTTGATTGCCCAGCATCCGCTGGAGCGACGTCGTGACAGTCGTCTGTTAATTTTGGCTGATGATGATCCTGTTGATGCTCATTTCTCCCAGTTGCTGGATCAACTTCAGGCGGGTGATCTGCTGGTGCTGAACGATACCCGTGTGATTCCAGCACGACTGCATGGCCACAAGGCGAGCGGCGGCAAGGTGGAAGTGCTGGTGGAGCGTATTTTGGATTCGCAGCGCGCGCTCTGTCATCTGCGCTGTAGCAAGCCCCCCAAAGCGGGGGCGCAGTTGCGGCTGGAAAATGCTTTGGATGCGGAGGTGCTGGGACGACAGGGGGCGTTATTTGAACTTTTTTTCCCTCAGGAAATCGATCTGCTGGCGGCATTGGATCGCCATGGCCACATGCCGTTGCCACCTTACATCGAACGCGAAGATGCCGTGGAAGATCTGCACCGTTATCAAACCGTCTATGCGCGTGAGTCGGGGGCGGTGGCCGCTCCGACGGCAGGGCTGCATTTTGATGATGAGTTGTTGGCGCAGATCGAGAAAAAAGGCATTGAGCTGTCCTATGTGACTTTGCATGTGGGGGCTGGAACCTTTCAGCCGGTACGGACGGAAACCCTCAGCGAGCATGTGATGCACTCGGAATATGTGCAGGTCTCAGAACGGGTCTGTGAGCAGGTGCGCTACACCCGTGCTAACGGCGGACGGGTGGTGGCGGTGGGGACGACGGTGGTGCGTTCATTGGAAAGCGCCTCACAGTCCGGTGAGTTACAGCCGTTTGTGGGCGAGACGCAGCTTTTTTTGACCCCTGGGGTGCAGTTTCACAGTGTCGATGCCTTGATCACTAACTTTCACTTGTCGCAATCAACGCTGTTGATGTTGGTCTGTGCTTTTGCCGGTTATCAACGCACCATGAAAGCTTATCAACACGCGGTGGCTCAGGGTTACCGTTTTTTCAGTTATGGAGATGCGATGTTTCTGCTGCCCAACACGGCGCAGTGGGGCAGTAAAAATTATGTGTGATGCTGCGAAGATGAATTTTGAGTTGTTGGGTAACGATGGCGATGCGCGCCGAGGCCGTTTGACCTTTTCTCGTGGGGTGGTGGAGACTCCGGCGTTTATGCCGGTGGGTACTTATGGCACAGTCAAATCCATGACCCCTGAGGAGCTGACGGGGTTGGGTGCACAGATTATTTTGGGCAACACCTTTCATCTGATGCTGAGACCCGGTACCGAGATCATCCGGCAGCACGGTGATCTGCACGATTTTATGCACTGGCAAGGACCGATCTTGACCGACTCTGGCGGCTTTCAGGTTTTCAGTCTGGCCAAGATGCGCAAGATCACCGAAGCAGGGGTGTCGTTTCGCTCGCCGGTGAACGGCTCCAAAGTTTTTTTAGATCCTGAAGCGTCGATGCAGGTGCAGCGGGAGCTGGGATCGGACATTGTCATGTCCTTTGATGAATGTACCCCGTACCCTGCAACGGAACGTCAGGCGCGCAGCTCAATGGAGTTGTCGATGCGTTGGGCGGCGCGGAGCAAAAAGGCTCACGGTGACAACCCTTCGGCGCTGTTTGGCATTGTGCAAGGGGGGATGTATCCCGAATTGCGCGGTGAATCGGTGGCCGCACTGAAAGAGGTGGGGTTTGACGGCTACGCCATCGGTGGCTTGTCGGTGGGCGAGACCGAAGAGGAGCGTATGATGATACTCGAAGCAACTCTGCCGCAGTTGCCAGCGGGCCATCCGCGTTATTTGATGGGGGTGGGCACTCCGGGAGACATCATCGAAGCGGTGGCGAAGGGGGTGGATATGTTTGATTGTGTTATTCCCACTCGTCATGCGCGTACCGGCTTTTTGTACACCTCGGAAGGGGTGCTGCGGATTCGTAACGCCCGTTATACCAAGGATACGCGGCCTTTGGATGCGCAGTGTGGTTGCTACACCTGCAAACACTACAGCCGATCTTATCTGCGTCATCTGGATAAGTGTGGTGAGATTTTGGGTTCTCGTTTGAGTACGATTCATAATCTTTATTATTATCAATCGCTGATGAAATCGCTGCGTGAAGCGATCTCTCAAGGGCGTTTTGAGCAGTTTCGGCGCGATTTTTATGCCGCCTTCAATCGAGGCGTGTCATAATGCGCGCCTTTCATTTTTCCCTAGTTAATTAACGAGGATAGTTTATGGACTTTTTTATCTCCAGTGCCTTAGCAGAAGGCGGCGCTTCATCTCAAGATGGCGGTTTGATGGGGTTGTTGTTCCCGTTTTTGCTGCTGATTGTTTTCTTCTTCCTCTTTATTCGTCCGCAACAGAAGAAAGTGAAAGAGCAGAAAGCCATGATTGAAGCGCTGGGCAAAGGCGATGAGGTGGCAACCAGCGGTGGTGTTGTGGGTAAAATCACTGCGGTGAGCGAAAACCTCTTTACAGTCAAAGTGGCTGAGGGTGTGGAGTTGCAGGTTCAGAAGCAGGCAGTGGCTACTCTGTTGCCAAAAGGTACGATTAAGAAGGGTTAATTATGCAAGTTGCTCAAAGTGTGGCGGCAAACCACTACTCTTTTTGGAAAAATTTGCTGATTGTTACGGTTGTTTTGTTGCTGGGGCTGTACGCCTTACCCAATCTGTTTGGTGAAGATCCCGCATTGCAGATCTCGGTACGCAGTGGCGAGATGGACAAAAGTGTGGTGACGCAAGCCGAACAAGCGCTCAACGCAGGCAAGATTGAAGATTATCGTGTTGAGCAAAAAAACGGTCGTCTGTTGATCCGTTTTGGTGACACCGAAACGCAATTGAAAGCCAAAGAGTTGATTGCTGACACCTTGGGCAATAACTACGTTATTGCGCTTAATTTGGCTCCTGCTACTCCGGATTGGTTGACCTCTTTAGGTGCAGCACCCATGTATTTGGGTCTGGATTTGCGGGGCGGGGTTCACTTCTTGATGGAAGTGGATATGGAGGCCGCCATTGCCAAGTCTGAGCAGGGTTATCGGGGTGAATTGCGTGCCTTTATGCGTAATGAAAAAATCCGTTATCAGGGCATTCGCCTTAAAAAAGGCACCATTCAGATCCGTTTTGCCTCGCTGGAGAAAGCCGAGTCTGCGCTTACCCAGCTGAAAAAAGAGTTTCGTGATCTTGAATACAAGGTCACCGAAGATGAGCGTTCGGCATTTATATCGGCCTCTTTGAGTGAAGTGGCGATGGAGACGGAACGTAAGTCGGCCTTGCAGCAGAACATCATTACCCTGCGTAATCGGGTCAATGAACTGGGTGTGGCGGAACCGATCATTCAGCAGCAGGGTAAAAGTCGCATCGTGGTGCAGTTGCCTGGGGTGCAAGACACCGCTCGTGCCAAAGAAATTTTGGGTGCCACGGCCACGCTGGAGTTTCGTCTCGTTCACGGCTCCTACACCGATTGGGTCAGTGCCGAGCAGTCGGGTCGTGCGCCTGCCAATTCACGTCTTTATCATGAACGTGATGGCGCTCCGGTACTGTTGAAACGCCAAGTGATCGTTACTGGTGATCAGATCAAGGGAGCGGCTTCCGGTCTGGACAGTCAATCCGGTTCACCTAACGTCAACATCAATCTGGATGGCAAGGGTGCCAATCGGATGAAGAAGATCAGCCGTGACAACATCGGTAAACCGATGGCGGTGGTTTTTATTGAGACCCGTTACGATAAAAAACTCATTAACGGCGAGTGGGTGAAAAAAAGCCGTCAAGTGGAAGAAGTGATCAACATCGCCACCATTCGGGATGTGCTCAGTCACCGTTTTCAAATCAGCGGTTTGAGTACCACCGAAGCGCGTGACCTCTCCTTGCTGCTGCGTGCCGGTGCCTTGAAAGCGCCGATGGAGATCATCGAAGAGCGTACCGTGGGGCCGAGCTTGGGGCAGGACAACATCAACCAAGGCTTTAACTCGGTCTTGATTGGTCTCTGTTTGGTGCTGATTTTTATGGCCTTCTATTACAAAGTCTTTGGGCTGGTGGCAGACATTGCGCTGGTGGTGAATCTGGTTTTGATTGTGGCGCTGCTCTCCATTATGCAAGCGACCCTGACCTTGCCAGGCATCGCCGGAATCGTCTTGACCGTCGGTATGGCGGTGGATGCCAATGTGCTGATCTTTGAGCGTATTCGTGAGGAGCTGCGGTTGGGCAACAGCGTTCAGGCCAGCATCAGTGCCGGTTATGACAAGGCTTTTGTCACCATTGCCGATGCCAATATCACCACCTTGTTGGCGGCGGTGGTGCTGTTCAGCTTTGGCACGGGAGCCATTAAAGGTTTTGCCGTGACGCTCTCCCTTGGCATTGTCACCTCCATGTTCACTGCCATTATGGGGTCGAGAATGTTGATTAACCTCATCTACGGTGGCAAACGTATTAAACGTCTGGCGATCTAAGGAATAAAATTATGCAAATGGTCGACAGTAAGAGTCGTTATGAGATCATGGCGAAACGCAAAATGGCGATGTTTTTTTCCATCGCTCTGATTGTGGTTTCGTTGTCCAGCTTGGCGCTGCGAGGGTTGAGTTTGGGGATCGACTTTACCGGTGGTTACCTGATTGAAGTGGGTTACGACAATGTGGTTGAGTTGCAACCGATTCGTCGGGCACTCTCTGAAGCGGGTTATCAAGACACCACGGTGCAGCATTTTGGCTCGGCCAAAGAGGTGTTGGTGCGTTTGGCTCCTCGTGAAGGCAGCAACAGCGCTACCTTGAGCGATGAGCTGTTACTGATATTGCAAGGTTCTTACTCCGGTGAAATCTCCATGCGGCGGGTCGAATTTGTCGGTCCACAGGTGGGCGAAGAGCTGAAAGAGCAGGGCGGTTTGGCGGTGCTTTATGCCTTGATCGGCATTTTGATCTACGTGGCACTGCGCTTTGAAAAACGCTTTTCTGTCGGTGCGGTGGCCGCACTGGTGCATGATGTGATTATCACCTTGGGTGTCTTTTCGGTGTTGCAGTTTGAGTTTGATCTGAGTGTTTTGGCCGCGCTGTTGGCGGTGATTGGTTATTCGCTTAACGACACCATCGTGGTCTTTGATCGCATTCGAGAAAACTTCCGTAAGATGCGTACCGGAACGCCGGAAGAAGTGATCAATCGTTCCATCAATCAAACCTTGTCTCGTACCATTATTACGTCGTTGACCACCTTGTTGGTGCTGTTGGCGCTGTTTATTCTCGGTGGCGAGGTGATCGCCGGTTTCTCCTTGGCCTTGATTGTTGGGGTGGTGGTGGGGACGTATTCCTCCATCTTTGTCGCCAGTACTTTCTTGATCGCTTTGGGTCTGAGCAAACAAGACCTGATGCCGGTGGAGAAAGAGGGTGCTGATCTGGATGAAAGCCCTTAATACGCTTCGTTTTTTTATTGTAGGAGAACCTTTTTGAATTCCGTTCCAACGCAACATCAACGTGTACTTTCGGGTATGCGTCCGACAGGTCAACTGCATTTAGGCCACTATCACGGTGTGCTAAAAAACTGGGTGGAGCTGCAACACACCTACGACTGCCTCTTTTTTGTGGCGGATTGGCATGCATTGACCACTCACTACGAAGATCCCAGTGTGATCGAACAGAGCTGCTGGGATATGGTGGTGGATTGGTTGGCAGCGGGAGTCAGCCCAGGTTCGGCGACGTTGTTTATGCAGTCCAAAGTGCCGGAGCACGCGGAGCTGCATCTGCTGTTGTCGATGATGACCCCTTTGGGTTGGTTGGAGCGGGTGCCGAGCTACAAAGATCAGCAAGAGCGTCTGAAGAGCATGGATCTAGGCACCTACGGTTTCTTGGGCTATCCACTGTTGCAGAGCGCCGACATTTTGATCTACAAAGCCGGTTTGGTGCCGGTGGGCGAAGATCAGGTGGCGCACGTTGAGCTGACCCGCGAAGTGGCGCGGCGCTTTAACCATCTTTACGGTCGTGAAAAAGGTTTTGAGAAAAAATCTGAAGACGGCATTAATAAAATGGGTAAAAAGAACGCCAAGCTCTATCGTAAGCTGCGTAAAAATTATCAAGAACAGGGTGATCAAGAGGCCTTGGGGGTGGCGAGAGCGCTGCTGGAGTCACAACAGAACATCTCGTTGGGTGATAAAGAGCGTCTGTTTGGTTACTTGGAAGGTTCGGGGCGGATTATTTTGCCCGAGCCGCAATCCTTGTTAACCAAGGCCTCAAAAATGCCGGGTCTGGATGGACAGAAGATGTCCAAGTCCTATGGCAATACCATCGCTTTGCGTGATGGTCCGGCGGTGGTGGAGAAAAAGCTGCGTACCATGCCCACCGACCCGAGTCGTGTGCGACGTACCGATCCAGGTGAACCTGAGAAGTGTCCGGTGTGGCAATTTCATCAGGTCTACTCCAATGAGACCACCAAAGCGTGGGTTTGTGAAGGCTGTCGAACCGCTGCCATCGGTTGCATTGACTGCAAACAACCGGTGATTGATGCGGTGGTCAGAGAGCTGTCGGAGATGCAAGGGCGAGCCAAAGAGTACAACGATGATCCTTCGCTTGTGCGTGAAATCATCGCCGAAGGCAACGAGACCGCACGGGACATGGCGATTACGACCATTAAAGAGGTCCGTAAAGCGGTGGGTTTGGCCTATCGTTAAGTCGTCGCAGCAAGAGATGCCCTTTGCCATTGTGCAGGGGCAGCCTCTGACGATTTTGCCCAAAGATCTTTATATTCCCCCCTATGCGCTGGAAGTGTTTTTGGAGGCCTTTGAAGGGCCTCTGGATCTGCTGCTCTATCTGATCAAACGGCAAAACCTCGATATTTTGGATATTCCTATTGCGGATATTACTCGACAATATATGGGTTATATCGATCTGGTCAGTGGCATGAAGCTGGAGTTGGCCGCCGAATATCTGCTGATGGCAGCGATGTTGGCGGAGATCAAGTCGCGTATGTTGTTGCCGCCCATCAGAAGCGAAGAGGAGGAGGAAGATCCGCGTGCCGAGTTGGTGCGTCGGCTGCAAGAGTACGAGCGAATTCGACAGGCCGCCGAGGATTTTGAGGCGATGCCAAGAATGGAGCGCGATCTTTATCCTGTTTGTGTGGATGTGCCGGTGGCCAATTGTGAACGCCCGTTGCCAGACGTGGCGATGAAGGATCTGTTGCTGGCCTTTCAGCGCGTTTTGCAGCGTGCCAAGTTATTCGATGGTCACACCGTGGAGCGCGAGGCTCTGTCGGTGCGTGAACGCATGAGTTCGATTTTGA
>CAZTQX010000018.1:28132-29640 GCA_964615985.1 uncultured Gammaproteobacteria bacterium
CACACCGTGGAGCGCGAGGCTCTGTCGGTGCGTGAACGCATGAGTTCGATTTTGAGCCAGCTCAAAGCGGATGAGTTCACCGAGTTTACTCAGCTGTTTAGCCCAGAAGAGGGACGTTTGGGGGTGGTGGTGAGTTTGTTGGCCAGTTTGGAGTTGATTAAAGAGCAGTTGGTTGAGTTGGTGCAAGCGGAAGAGTTTGCACTGATCTACTTACGTACGAAAATGGCGGTAAAATCGGATGAGTGAGGGTCACATGGGCATTGAGATGCCGCTGTTAAAACGCATTCTTGAAGCAGCTTTGTTGGCAGCGAGTAAGCCATTGAGCCTGAAACGTCTCTTGTCGCTGTTTCCCGAAGACCAACCGCAGCCCACAGCAGAGCAGGCAACACGAGCTCTGACTGAGATCAGAGAATCACTTTCCGAACGTGGCATGGAACTGAAAGAGGTGGCAAGCGGTTATCGCTTGCAGGTTCCGGAAGAACTGGCACCTTGGGTGGCGCGTCTCTGGGAAGAAAAACCGCCGCGTTATTCTCGCGCACTTTTAGAGACTCTGGCTTTGATTGTCTATCGTCAACCGGTAACACGGGCGGAGATTGAAGAAGTGCGTGGTGTCAGTGTCAGCAGCCACATTATCAAGACGTTGCAAGAGCGTGAGTGGATAAAGGTCTTGGGGTATAAAGATGTGCCAGGCAAACCGGCCATGTTTGGTACCACACGGGCTTTGTTGGATTATTTTAATGTCAGTTCGCTGGATCAGATGCCCACTTTGAAAGATTTACAAAATCTGGACAGTGTACATGCGGAGTTGGAGCTGGTTGCCCAAGAGGGTGAATTAACGCTTGAAGGGGGTTGATTTCCTGATGCTCGGGTGTGGTGTTTTTGTTGTTTCTCCTAAATTATTTTTTATCCCCCTCTCCATTTATTAGATTTTTGTCAGACAACCTGTTTGACAATGTTCGCACATTTTATTCTTTATGACTAATCGGACTTTATTGTCGTTTGACATGCGTGATAGGGAATTAGGTGCGAATTTTGCTCACT
This sequence comes from uncultured Gammaproteobacteria bacterium, assembly GCA_964615985.1. Taxonomy (GTDB): domain Bacteria; phylum Pseudomonadota; class Gammaproteobacteria; order JAUZRS01; family JAUZRS01; genus JAUZRS01. The sequence goes on from CAZTQX010000018.1 coordinate 29,174, forward strand.
CTTTAGGAAGTTTTCAAAATTAATGGGCGATAAGTTACTTTTTTGGTGTGGCAAATATGACAGAGGAGTCATGATTGTCCACGATGATCAGAGGGAGATAATGAGATGACTGAGATTTATCACGTTAAAAAAAGACGGCCGATTTGGTTTTGGGCACTTTGCCTAATTTTGGTATCGTGGATTGTGATGGGGGTTGCGGCCAATGGTCGATTACAGTCGAGTAGCCTCAATTTTGATCATGCTATGACAGATGTGCCGTTAAATGGTTATATAAAACCTTGATAAGCCTTGCATTATTTTTTATGTGACCCTCTGTTTTTGAATTTTATTTGTTGTTTGCGGGTGGAATACATCTGCTTATCGCCCTCTTTTGCTCTCCTATTTTCATTGTTGTGCTTGTTTTACTTTCATGGTAACTACTCAGCCATACAAGTAATTGATTTTAAATGATAATATTTGGATGAATC
>CAZTQX010000019.1:0-15121 GCA_964615985.1 uncultured Gammaproteobacteria bacterium
CCACTGGAGGGGTTGTGGTGGTCAGATGATATGTCATCGTTCAGCGTAGAGAAAAAAGCCGAATGGAAGTGGACACTGATGATGATGCAGCCTGAGCTGATTACTGCTGATATGGTTAAAAAGGCGATGGAGCAGGTAAAAATAAAGAAAAATCCGCTTTCTTTATCACTGGTTAGGTTTGAATCTTTTGAAGAGGGAGAGGCAGCACAAATAATGCACATTGGGCCATTTTCAGAAGAGGCTCCTACAATAGAAAAGCTGCATGATTTTATCACAGAGAGTGGAAGAGAAAGGGGCGGACGGCACCATGAAGTGTATCTCAGTGACATTCGACGTGCCGCCCCAGAGAACTGGAAAACAATTATCAGGCAACCCGTATCTTGAGTTTTGAGCCTGTCACTAACGAATCAAATTCAAAAACTCATTACGAGTATTAATATCCTCACGGAAGCGCCCCAGCATCACCGAGGTGGTCATCACCGAGTTCTGTTTCTCCACTCCGCGCATCATCATGCAGAGGTGTTTAGCCTCGATCACCACACCCACCCCTGAGCCATTGGTGACTTCATTAATGGTCTCGGCAATCTGCTTGGTCAGGTTTTCCTGAATCTGCAAACGACGCGCGTACATATCCACAATGCGGGCGATTTTCGATAGTCCGATGACCTTACCCTTGGGCAGATAGGCCACATGACACTTGCCGATAAAAGGCAGCATGTGATGCTCACACATGGAGTACAGCTCGATCTCCTTAACGATCACCATCTCATCGGTGTCTGACTCAAAAATGGCACCGTTGACCACCTCATCGACACTCTGCTGATAACCACGAGTAAGAAACTTCATCGCCTTGGCGGCGCGTTTGGGGGTGTCGCGGAGTCCGTCACGCTCAAGATCTTCGCCGAGCGAGCTGATGATTTCGGAGTACTGTTTTTCCATGAGATATAGAGTGCCTTAGGGAATTTGGTCAACAAACGGCGCATTTTACGGCAAGAGCGAGCGAGTTTATACCTTAAAAAAACAGCGTGATTTGGGTAGAAATCGAACTCACAGCGCTTTTGGTGTCAGATATTGAAGGGAATTCATAATAAAAGGGGTGCTCTGATGTATTGGTTAAGCCGTCCTGCAATGAAAATGATGCGTAATAAACTTCCACCCATCTCCGCCACCGAGCGAGCCGCCCTTGAAGCGGGCAGCGTTTGGTGGGAGGCGGAGCTGTTTCGCGGCGCTCCCGACTGGCAACGACTGGCCGCGATCCAGAGCCACACTCTGACCGACGAAGAGCAAGACTTTCTTGACGGCCCGACTACGGAACTCTGCCGTCGTTTGAACGACTGGCAGATCACCCACCAACTGCACGACCTGCCGCCTGAGGTGTGGACGTTCCTCAAACAACAGCGTTTTTTCGGCATGATCATCCCCAAACAGTACGGCGGTCTCGGTTTTTCGGCGCTGGCGCACTCCGAAGTGGTGCAGAAAATCGCCAGTCGCAGTGGCAGTGCGGCGGTGACGGTGATGGTGCCCAACTCTTTGGGACCGGCGGAGCTGCTTCTGCACTACGGCAGTGAACAGCAGAAAAACTACTACCTGCCGCGTTTGGCGCGTGGCGATGAGATCCCCTGTTTTGCTCTCACCTCAGCGACTGCCGGTTCCGATGCCGGTTCGATCAGCGATTACGGCGTGGTCTGTCAGGGTCTCTACCGTGGCAAACAGGTTTTGGGGATGAAGGTCAGTTGGAAGAAGCGTTACATCACCTTGGCTCCAGTAGCCACGGTGCTGGGGTTGGCTTTTAAGGTTTACGACCCTGGTGGTTTGCTGGGTGGCGAGGTGGAGCTGGGCATCACTTGTGCGCTGATTCCGACTCAGACAGCGGGGGTGGAGATTGGTGAGCGTCACATTCCATTGGACATGGCCTTTCTGAACGGCCCGACTTGTGGCGCGGAGGTCTTTGTGCCGATGCAGTGGGTTATCGGCGGTGAGCAGAATTTGGGTCGAGGCTGGCCGATGTTAATGGCTTCGCTGGCAGCGGGGCGCGGTATTTCGCTGCCCGCTCTGGGGGTGGGTTACAGCAAAATGGCCTGTTTCACCACCGGAGCCTACGCCCGTCTGCGCCAGCAGTTTGGGGTACCGATTGCTCGTTTTGAAGGAGTGGAGGAGGCGCTGGCGAAGATGGCCGGTTTGACCTACCTGATGGATGCGGGACGACGGTTGACCTTGAGTGGTTTGGACAGCGGTGCACAACCGGCGGTGATCTCAGCCATTGTGAAACACTACCTGACCGAAGCGACCCGCACGGTCATCACCGCTGCAATGGACATTCATGGTGGGCGCGGCATCTGTGTTGGGCCGCGTAATTATCTCGCTTTGGCCTATCAAAGTTTGCCGGTGGCGATCACCGTTGAGGGTGCCAATATTCTCACTCGCAGTCTGATTATTTTTGGTCAAGGAGCGCTGCGTTGTCATCCCCATCTGTTTGCCGAAGCGCAAGCAGCGGAGCAGAACGATCTGGCGACCTTTGATCTTCATCTTAGCGCCCATCTGGGTTATTTGCTGAAAAATGCTGGGCGTTCGCTCTGGTCGGGATGCAGCTTTGGCTTTGGACTGAAAAAACCGGCTGCGGGTTTTGAGGGGCGTTATTACCAACATCTGGGGCGTTACAGTGCGGCCTTTGCGTTGCTGGCGGATGCGGCGTTGTTGAGTTTGGGTGGTGAATTGAAACGCCGTGAGCGAATCTCGGCACGCTTTGCCGATGCCTTGGCTTATCTCTTTTTTACCTCGGCGCTGTTGAAACGCTTTGCCTCGGAGGGACGACCCGAGGCGGATCGTGCCTTGTTGCAATGGGGCTGTGATTACTCTCTCTATCAAGTCGAGCAGGCGTTGTTGGCCATCTGCCAAAATTTCCCAACTCGGACTCTGGGGGTTGTCTTGCAGCGTTGGATTTTCCCCTTGGGTGTTTGGCGTAAATTGCCCAGTGATGTTCTAGAGCATCAGGTGGCGCAGCTCATTACGAATTTGGGTCAGAGTCGCGAACGGCTTTGTGCAGGGATCTACCAGTGTGATCAGCAGGAAGATCTTTGTGGTCGAATCGAGATGGCTTTTCAAGCGCAACTGCGTGCCGAGCCGATTCAAAAACGCTTACGGCAGGTCTCGCCGCAGCCCTTTGATCTGGACTATGAGGATTGGCTTGAGCAACTGTTGAGCGAGTCGTTGATCACCGCTGTTGAAGCGCGGTTACTGCGAGAGGCGGAAACGGCAGTGCAGGAGGCGATTCGGGTGGACAGCTTTAAAGCGGAGGAGGTGCAGCTCTTCTCGGTGCCCAATCAGGCGGCTTGAGTGCAGGCTACACTTAGAAGAAGAAAACCAAAAAGAACAACAGTGAGGCGGTCATGATGAAGGCACTCAATCGGATACAAACGGCGGCGGTGTTGGGTTCTGGGGTGATGGGGGCGCAGATTGCCGCTCATTTGGCCAGTTGTGGTCTACAGGTCTCTCTGTTTGATCTCTGTCAAGAGGGCGATAAACCCAACGCCTTGGCGGAGAAGGCGTTGGCCGGTTTGAGTAAGATGAAACCTGAAGTGCTGGTGGATGAGATGGTTTTGCCTCGCATTTGCCCCGCCAACTACCGCGACGATCTGCCCAGCTTGAGCCATTGTGATCTGGTCATCGAGGCGATCAGTGAACGCCCAGACTGGAAGCAGGCGCTTTATCAACAAGTGGCTGGCTTTCTTAACCCCAACGGAATCTTTGCCAGCAACACCTCAGGGCTGAGCATTGAAGCGTTGGCTCAGGCGCTGCCTGTTGCATTGCGTCCTCGATTTTGTGGTATCCACTTTTTTAATCCACCTCATTATATGCATCTGGTGGAGCTGATCGCTCACTCGAACAGCGATGCGGCAATGTTGGATCTGCTGGAGGGTTTTCTCACCTCACGTTTGGGCAAAGGGGTGATTCGAGCGCAAGACACTCCGGCGTTTATCGCCAATCGTATCGGTACCTTCTCTATTATCTCTATTTGCCATCACGCCGAGCGTTTTAAGCTGGCTCCCGAGGTGGTGGATCGGCTCACCGGCGAGTTGATCGGGCGGCCTAAAAGCGCCACTTATCGAACGATGGATCTGGTGGGTTTGGATATTTTGCAGGCGGTGGTGGCTTCCTTGCGAGGCGTTTTGCAAGATGATCCGTGGCAAGAGCAGTTCATGCTGCCCAACTGGATTGGCACGCTGCTGGAGCGAAAATCTTTGGGGCAGAAGAGCTGTTTGGGGGTCTATAAAAAGGTTGCTGGAGAGGTCTGCGTTTACGACCCTGAGCTGGATGATTATCGTCCCAGCGCCGCCAAAATATCGGCTGAATTAAGCGCAGTTTTTGCCATTGCTGATCCGCAACGGCGTTTTTTAGCGTTGTTGAATTGTGATGAACCACAGGCGCAATTTCTGCGCGCTCTGTTTGCGGATCTGTTTCATTACGCCGCTTTTCATCTGGAGAACATGGCTCACAACGCCGCCGATCTGGATCTGGCCATGCGCTGGGGGTTTGGTTGGCAGCAAGGGCCGTTTGAACTGTGGCAGTCGCTGGGCTGGCAAGCGGTCACAGAGTGGTTGCAGGGGGAGATTGTCGCTGGGCGTACGCTTTCTAAGGCTCCGCTGCCGGAGTGGGTGATTCAGCAAAACGCGGTTCACGCTGAGTTGGGTTCGTGGTCTGCCAGTGAAGGTGAGTTTCAACTCTTGTCGCAACACCCTGTTTATCAGCGGCAGATTTTTCAGCCTCAGCCCTTGGCTGCCTCTGCACCAAAAAACAGCACGGTGCTGGAGGACGGCAAGGGTGTACGGCTCTGGCACAGCGGTGATGGTTTGTTGGTGGTTAATTTTAAGACCCAATTGAACACGGTGGACAATGAGGTTTTGGAGGGTTTGCTGCGCGCTCTTGATCTGGCAGAACGGGAGTATGAAGCACTGATTCTCTGGCAGCCGCAAGTGCCTTTTTGTGCCGGTGCCAATCTGAAATTGGTGCTGGAGCGGATGGCGGCGGGAGAGGCGGTCTTGGTTGAGAAGCTGGTGGCTCAGTTTCAGCAGGTGAGTTTGCGCCTCAAGCACAGCTCGGTGCCGACGGTGGCGGCGGTGCAGGGGTTGGCGTTGGGCGGCGGTTGTGAATTGCTGCTGCATTGTGATCGCGTGGTGGCGGCGCAGGAGAGTTACATCGGGCTGGTGGAAACGGGGGTAGGGTTGGTGCCTGCGGGGGGCGGTTGTAAAGAGATGCTGTTGCGCGCTTCAGCTGATCTGGTTTTAGGAGCTGATCCGTTGCCGCTGCTTGGCTCTTATTTTGAGCAGATTGCGCTGGCCAAGGTGTCGGCATCGGCGCAGCAGGCGCGGGGCTTGGCGTATTTGCGACCGGTTGATGTGGTGATTCCGCATCAAGATGAGCTGCTCTATGTGGCCAAACAGCAGGTGCGGGCGTTGGCGGAGTCCAACTATCTGCCACCATTGGAGCAGAAAATAGCGGTTCTGGGGCGCAGCGGTTGGGCGATGCTGAAAGCCAAATTGGTCAATTTGCGCGAAGGCGGTTTTATCTCGGCTTACGATTTTGTGGTGGCCGATGCCTTGGCGGGGGTGCTCTGCGGCGGTGATCTGGAGGCGGGCAGCGTGGTGGATGAGGGCTGGATTCTGCGTCTGGAGCGTGAAGCGTTTATGCGCTTGTTGGCGAACGAACAGACTCAACAGCGCATGTTGCATACCCTGAAAACCGGCAAGCCACTGCGTAATTAGAGGAGAGAGGTGATGGCCAGACAAATTCAAGCGGTTTACATCGTGGCGGCCAAACGCACACCCGTTACCAAAGCTCATCGTGGTGCGTTTGCCCAAGTGCGTCCCGATGATCTGTTGGCGCATGTACTCAAGGGGGTTATGGATGAGGTGCCGCAGTTGCCCGCCGATCAGGTGGAGGATTTGGTGGTGGGCTGCGCCATTCCTGAGGCCGAGCAGGGGTTGAACATTGCACGGATGGCGCTGCTGCTAGCGGGGCTGCCAGAATCGGTGCCAGGGGTGACGGTGAACCGCTTCTGCGCATCGGGTCTGCAAGCGCTGGCACAGGCGGCGGATCGCATTCGTCTCGGTGAGGCGGAGGTGATGTTGGCCGCTGGGGTGGAGAGCATGAGCCTGCTGCCCATGAGTGGGCATAGGCCACGGCTCAATCCGCGTATTTTTGCTGATGAGCAGGTGGGGATTGCTTACGGCATGGGTCTGACCGCCGAGAAGGTGGCAGAGCGTTGGCAGGTGAGCCGTGAGGATCAGGATCGTTTTGCGTTGCAGAGCCATCAGCGGGCGCTGGCGGCGCAGCAGCGGGGGGATTTTGTTGAGGAGATTTTGCCCTACGAGCTGACTCGCCGAGTGCCTAATTTGGCAAGCGGAGAGGTGGAGTCTGATTCAGTGATCGTGCGTGACGATGAGGGGCCACGTCGAGACAGCTCTTTGCAGGCGCTGGCCAAATTGCCGAGCGTGTTTGCTGTGCGAGGCAGTGTCACGGCGGGCAACAGTTCGCAGGTGAGTGACGGGGCGGCGGCTCTGTTGTTGTGCAGTGAAAAAATGCTCAAGCGTTATCAACTGCAACCGTTGGCGCGTTTTGTTGGGTTTTCGGTGGTGGGGGTCAAGCCGGAGGTGATGGGTATCGGTCCGTTGCTGGCGGTGCCAAAATTGCTTAAACAAACGGGGATAAGTCAGCAAGATCTGGGTTGGATTGAGCTGAATGAAGCCTTTGCGGCGCAGAGTCTGGCGGTGATTCGTGAATTGGAGCTTGATCCTGATAAGGTAAACCCAAATGGTGGTGCAATTGCCTTGGGGCATCCGTTGGGTGCCACGGGGGCGATTCGTTCAACGTCACTGGTTCATGCCTTGCGTCAGCGTGGTTTGCGTTACGGTGTGGTGACGATGTGTATCGGCACCGGCATGGGAGCCGCAGGTCTGTTTGAGCGCGGTTAGTGATAATTAACTGACCAGTTTTTATGATAATCGGATGATTTTTATGGTTGAACGGTCTTAAATTGAGAATTAATGGCAAAGCAAAGCTGTACTTTATTTTTCTAAGGCTTAGACTTGTCGGCCTCTATAGAGATCAGAGACAAGGCCAGGGTGTAGGACGGCTTTGGAACCAGACGATGGAGTCATAATCATAATTACATTTTTGGGGGCCGCATGAGTCGCCTTTTTTCTGCGTGTATTTTAGTGCTTGGAACGGCATTTTTAGTTGGGTGTGATCAGAGTGTTTCGTTGGGAACGCCACAAGAGGTCAAGGCCTTAACGTTGCCAACCGTGAGTTCGACTTTTTTAGCTGAATTTGATCCTGCTAAAGGAATCTTACCCTTTCCGAATAACCTGCTTTTCAGTGGTTCCAGTGATGGTACCTTGAATATTCCCATTGGGGGTTCTGTGAACCCTAATGTGGGCAGTGATCCCGCCAATGATTATTCAAACCCCAAAGTGGTTTTGAATACTTTGGACGGATTTTCCACTGTTGCGCCTTTGTCGGTCACCTTTAGTGCCGATGTGGATTCCACAACGGTAACTGCCAACAGTGTGCGTCTCTATGAGGTTGGTTTGACTCAGGGCGCAGTGACCTCGATTAAGAGAACCTTGATCTTTGGGGTGGACTATCTGCCCGTCGCTTCCGGTGGCAGCATTGGTATTTTGTTGCTCAAAGCGTTGCAGCCACAAAGCTCTTATTTGGTGGCGCTCAGTGACGATCTGCGTTCGGTGGTGGGAGAGCAGGTGATCTCCAGCAGCACCTATCTGTTGGCCAAGCGAACAACGAGTTTGTTGAACGCCGATGGCAGCAGTGCCGAAGCGGGTTTGAGCGATGTTGAGGCACAGGGCTTGGAGCGTCTGCGTCAAGCGGTCAATCTGCAAGAGGCGCAAATTGCCGCTGCGGGTTTGGCGGCAGACAAGGTCGTTCTGAGTTGGAGTTTTAGCACGCAGTCGGTGGGATTGGTGCTGGAGCAGGTGCGTCAGCAGGTCTCGGCGGTGGCAGCAATTTCGCCTACTTCCATTGGTACTACGGCGCAGTTGCTGCCCGGTACAGCCGGTATTTCGGATGTTTATGTGGGCAGCCTTACCTTGCCTTATTATTTGCAAGACACCAGTGATAATCCCTTTGGGCCGTTGCGAGGTTTTTGGCGTGGTGGTGCGAACAGTTTTTTGACCGCTTTTAATCCGAAGCCGTTGAAATACGTTGATCAAAAGATTCCTCTCTTGATTTCAATCCCCAATGCCAGCAGTGGTCAGAACAAGCCAGCTACGGGTTGGCCGGTGGTGATTTTTCAGCACGATATCACTTCTAATCGCAGCTCGATGTTGGCGCTTGCAGATGCTGTGAGCCAGGCCGGTTTTGCCACTGTGTCGATTGATTTGCCGCTGCATGGCATCACCGATACAGGCAACGTCCTTTATACTCAATTTGAGCGTACCTTTGATGTGGATTATGTCACCGAAGATCCCAATACGGGGGCGATTACCGCCCAAGCAGCGGATCAGGTGTTTGATAGTTCGGGGCGTCACTTCTTTAATTTTTCTAGCTTGTTGACTTTGCGGGACAACATGCGACAAGGGGTTGCTGATCTGTTTGCGCTGCAATCGACGCTCGCTACTCTGGATTATGACGGCGATGCTGTGGCTGATTTTGATGCCGCCACTGTGCGTTTTGTGGGGCACTCTTTGGGGGCGATGGTGGGGATTCCTTTCTTGGCTCTGGAGTCGAGTGTGGGAGCGGCAGTGTTGGCGATGCCCGGTGGTGGTATTGCTAAATTGCTGGACGGTTCTGCCACGTTTGGACCTGCCATTGCGGGTGGACTGGAAGTCGCAGCAGGATTGGTGAAGGGCAGTGCGGAGTATGAGGCTTTTATGGTGGTGACTCAGACAGCGCTGGACTCAGCTGATCCGCTTAATTATGCTCAGCAATCGGTGGCTAAGCGTGGTGTGATGTTATTGGAAGTGGTGGGTGGCGTTAGCTCTCCAGCGGATCTGGTAGTGCCAAACCATGTGGGTACTTTGGCGCAAGGTTTTGCCGATGTGCCCGCAGGTACGGTGCCTGGGCCGCTTTCGGGTACTGATCCGTTGGCATTGGCGATGGCTTTGCCTAAGGTGAATGCAGCCATAAACGGGGTTCAATTGCCTGTTTGGTTGCGGTTTACCTCCGGGGATCACTCTTCAATTTTAAGTCCTGCTGCGGATTTGGCGGTGACGGTGGCAATGCAAACGGTCACTGCCGCTTTTGTGGCAAGCAATGGTTCGACGGTGGCTTTGACACCAGAAGCAGTAACCCTGTTGGAGTAGCGGTCTTAATTTGTTAGGGTGGTTGGCATTGTGTTCAATGACCCGACGGAGAAGTCTATGGTTCACTGTTGGTGTGTGGAATCAGCGGTTCGAAAGATGTTTGTTGTTACGTCGTTGGCGCTGCTTGCAAATGGTAATGCATTGGCTTTTCAATTTTCTCAGCAGGGTGATGGTTTCAGCGGCAGTTGGGATACCACGCTTTCGTACGGCCTTCTTTCTCGTGTGCAGGAGCCGGATGCGGCATTGGTGGCGGTCAGTAATGGCGGTACGGCTTTTTCGGCTAACGGTGATGATGGCAATCTTAATTACGCTACTGGCATTGTCTCCAATGTCTTTAAGATCACCAGTGAAATTGAACTGAACCGCGATAATTACGGTGCTTTTTTACGCGGAACGGCGTTTTACGACAGTGAAAACGTCGATGGTCAGCGTGAACGGACCCCTTTGAGCGATGCGGCTCTTAATTTGGTGGGCAGTTCGGCTCAGCTGTTGGATGCTTATTTATGGGCTGAGTTTTATCCGGCTGATCGCCCGCTGGAATTTCGCCTCGGTAATCAGGTTTTGAGCTGGGGTGAAAGCACCTTTATCCGTAATGGCATCAATGTCATTAATCCAGTGGACATCACCAAAGCGCGTCTGCCAGGAGCCGAGCTACGTGAAATTTTAAAGCCGGTTCCTCTTTTATCCACCATTTTTACCCTCTCTGAAAACAGCTCTCTGGCAGCGTTTTATCAACTGCAATGGCAAGAGACCATCACCGATCCCAGCGGCAGTTATTTTAGCAGCAACGATTTTGCCGGTGTCGATGGCGAACGGGTGATGCTTGGTTTTGGCAGTGTGCCGGAGGGTGATTTTTTGGCGGTAAAACGAGCGCCAACCTATGAAGCTAAGGACAGTGGACAGTTTGGTTTGAATTACCGTTTTTATTTACCGGAGTGGAATGACACCGAATTTGGCCTCTTTTATCTTAATTACCACAGTCGTTTGCCTCTGATTAGCGCCCGTACCGGTACGCAGGCTTCGGCTGATTTTGTCAACGGTGCCAACGGTCAGGCATTGGCTGCCAGCATTATTGCTAATGGTGGCAGCGTGGCGCAGGCCGAAGCCGTTTTGACCAATATCTATGCACAGACGGCACGTTATCGGACGGAATATCCAGAAGATATTGGCCTGTTGGGGCTGAGTTTTAGCACTACGGCGGGCAGTACCGCTCTGCAGGGCGAGTACTCTTACCATAAAGATCGGCCACTGCAGGTGGACGATGTGGAGCTGCTGTTTGCCGCTTTGGGGCCGGTTGATGCGGATTTGGCGCAATTGAATCAGGTGGGCGATTTTAGCAACCGTTATGAGACGGACATCCCTGGTTACATTCGCCGTGATTTGTCGCAGTTGCAAATGACCGCCACCCATCTGTTTGGGCCGAACATGGGTGCAGAATCGGTGGTGATGCTGGTCGAAGCGGGAATGACCTATGTGCATGACATGCCGAGTAAAGATGAGCTGCGTTTGGAAGCACCCGGTACCGCGATCAGTGGCAATGCCAGCTTGGCGGATAAACAGTCTGGGGGTGCCATCAGTGTGGTGGAGGAGAGCCGTCACTTTGCGGATCAATTCTCTTGGGGTTATCGCTTAGTGACCAAGTTGGATTACAGCGGTGTGATCGGGGCGGTTAATTTGTCGCCGCGCTTGATTTGGCAGCACGATGTGAAGGGCAATACGCCGGGTCCCGATGGTAATTTTCTTGAAGATCGTCGCTCTGTGACGGTGGCTCTGGGAGCTTCTTATCAGAATGTCTGGACGGGAGATCTGAGTTACAGCCGCTATTTTGGTGCCGGTCGTTACAATGTGATTAATGACCGTGATTTTGTTGCCATGAATATTAAATATTCCTTCTAATTTGGGGACTCAGTAGTGAGAAAATTTTTGCGGCAATCCGCTGTTTCAGCACTGGTTTTGTTGAGCACGAGCTTTGTTTCACCTTTGATGGCAGAAATTTCTGTAGCGGATGCCGCACGTTTGGGGGCTGATTTAACGCCACTGGGTGGAGAAAAAGCCGCTAATGCGGATGGTTCCATTCCCGTTTGGAGCGGTGGACTCAGCGAGCCGCCAGAAAATTATAAAAAAGGTGATCATCATCCCGATCCGTTTGTGGTAGAAAAACCGCTGTTTGTGATCAATTCCGAAAATATGTCGCAGTATGAAGATCGACTAACCGAGGGTCATAAAGCACTGCTTCACGCCTACAAAAATTATTCGATGAAGGTTTATTCAAGTCATCGTACTGCCGCTGCTCCAGAGCGCATTTACGCTGCCACCAAAAGAGTCGCCACGACAGCCAAGCTGACTGCTGACGGCAATGGAGTGTTGGGAAGCACCATTGGCATTCCATTTCCACAACCTAAAGTGGGTCTGGAAGTAATCTGGAATCACATCTTGCGCTGGCGTGGCGATGTCGCTGAGCGTTTTATTGCTCAGGCAGCACCCACACGTGGGGGTGATTACAGCTTGGTTAAATTTCATGATGAATTCTTTTTGCGCTACAGCCATGAGGATATGACCGACGCGAAGTTGAATAACACTCTGCTCTATTTGAAACAGAAAGTGCTGTCACCGGCACGTTTGGCAGGCAGTATTCTCATGGTGCATGAGACTTTAAACCAATCAAAAGAGCATCGTAAAGCGTGGGTCTATAATAAAGGCCAGCGCCGCGTGCGCCGTGCGCCCAATGTGGCCTTTGATAATCCTGGCACCGCCTCTGATGGGATGCGCACCAACGATCAGTTCGATATGTTTAACGGCAGTCCGGAACGTTACGATTGGCAGTTAGTGGGTAAAAAAGAGTTGTTAGTGCCTTATAATAATTATCAACTGCACAGTGATAAGCTGAAATACCAAGATATTTTAACCCCGCAGCACATTAATCCTGAGTATCTGCGTTACGAATTGCACCGTGTTTGGATGGTGAAAGCGACCTTGAAAGAGGGGCAGCGTCACATCTATAAATCGCGCACCTTTTATGTGGATGAGGATTCATGGCAAATTTTGGTGGTGGATCAATACGATAATCGTGATCAAATTTGGCGCGTCTCCGAGGGTTTTGTGATTAATTATTACGAAGTCCCCACCTTGTGGACGACACTGGAAGTCCACACCGATCTACAAGCGGGACGTTACATTGCCATCGGTTTGGATAACGAAGATCGGATGTATAATTTTGATCTGCAACGCAATGAGGCAGATTACTCCACCTCGGCACTGCGGCGTGAGGGACGGCGTTAATGCGGTGTTGATTCGACCTTTTTCTCTGCTGTTTTTTTTCCTCTCTGCTATTTTTGTACTCCCCGCACACGCGGGGAACTCCCCTGTTTTTAGTCAACCTTCTCCCTTGGCATCAAACTCTCTTTTAGTGGCTGGTTTTTCTACTTCTGGTTTATTGGCGGCGGTGGGAGAGCGTGGGCATCTGTTGATCTCTCGAGATGACGGTGTGCAGTGGCAGCAAGTTCAAGTGCCGACACTTAGCATGATCAGCTCGATCTTTTTTGTCGGTGAACGGGGATGGTTGACCACAATGGAAGGTGAGATTCTGCACAGTGGGGGTGCAGGCCAAAACTGGCAGCCACAGTTCTCCTCCACTGAGCAAAATCGCCCGCTGTTGGATCTCTGGTTTGAAAACGAAAAACACGGTTTTGCCATCGGTGCTTACGGTTATTTTTTAGAGAGCTGGGATGGCGGTCAGCAGTGGCAGTCGCGTAATTTTTACCGTGATGATGATTTTCATCTGAATAAAATCACGGCTGACGAACAGGGCAGACTTTTTGTGGTCGGTGAGGCTGGAGTGATGTACCGATCACTGGACAGTGGTAAACGTTGGCAGAAATTGGCTTTTCCCTATCAAGGTTCTCTGTTTTCAATTTTGGCATTAAGAGACGGTGGTCTGTTGGTGGTGGGGTTGCGCGGCCATATTTTTTACTCTGCTGATGGAGGTGAGCAGTGGCGGAAAATTGAGAGTGGCAGTTCGGCTTTGCTGAGCAGTGTTCGACAATTGGCCGATGGTCGTGTGGTGGTGGTGGGGCATGATTCAACGTTGTTGCTCAGCGATGTGGTTTTGACTCATTTTAAACCTTGGCCCGTGCCCAAACGCATGGCCATTGCCGATCTGCTTGAAACTCAAGAGGGGCGAGTGATTTTATTGGGTGACAAAGGTGTGATGCCCATCGAGTTACAACCATGAAAGCCTTGGCGCTTTTTTTAGAGTCGCACTTATTTCAATTCCGTGGTTGGATTATTGCTCTGTTTCTGGGGTTTTCATTGTTGATGGCATTTTTTGCCACGCAGTTGCAGGTGGATGCCCGTTTTGAAAAATTGCTGCCGATGCAGCATGAGTATATGCAGACCTTCAGTCAATATAAGCAGGAATTTGGTGGTGGTAATCGGGTGGTGATTGCTTTGACGGTTGCAGAGGGTGATATTTTTCAGCCGGAGTTTTTCCATCGTTTGAAGGCGGTTACCGATGAGCTGTTTTTTATCCGAGGCATTGACCGTTCGCAAGTGCGTTCGCTGTTTACCCCCAATGTGCGTTTTACCGAGGTGGTGGAAGAGGGCATTGCCGGTGGCAATGTGGTGCCAGATCGATTTAATTTTCAGGCCAATGAGTTACAGCAGGTTCGAAAAAATATTCTCAAGGCGGGTTTATTGGGACGCTTGGTGGCCAATGATTTCTCCTCGGCGTTGGTCAGTGCGGAACTGTTGGATCAAGCGGCTGATGCTGAGCAGAAAATTGATCTGATTGCGGTGGCGCACCGTTTAGAGAAAATCCGAGAAAAATACCAAGGTGAAAAAAATGGCCTAAACATTAGCGTGCAGATCATCGGCTTTAGCAAGGTGATGGGGGACATTGCCGATGGTGCGCAACGGGTGTTGCTCTTTTTTGCGCTGGCCTTTTTGATCACTGCCTTGCTGGTGATTTTTTATATGCAATCGCTGTCACTGGCGTTGGCTCCGCTGTTCTGTTCTCTGTTGGCGGTGGTCTGGCAGTTGGGGCTACTCTCTTTGCTGGGTTACGGCATGGATCCTATGTCGATTCTAGTGCCCTTTTTGGTCTTTGCTATTGGGGCCAGTCACGGGGTGCAGATGGTGAGTGCCATTCGCGCAGAGATGGTGAGTGGTTTGGATTCTCTGTTGGCAGCCAAACAGGGTTTTCGTCGTCTGCTGCTGCCAGGATCGGTTGCTTTGCTCAGTGACAGTTTTGGTTTTTTGGTGATCGCTTTTATTGATATTGAGATTATTCAGGAGATGGCCGTTGCGGCGGGTATCGGCGTGGCGATGATTGTGATCACCAATCTTTTTTTATTGCCTCTGTTGCTCTCCTATCTGCGTTTGCCGGATAACTTTCAGCATAAGGCAGAGCGGCGTAGAAAAAAATGGCAGCCTATTTGGAATGCCTTGGCGGTTTTTTCTCAGCCAAAAGCGGCAAAAATAACCCTATTTTTTGCGATTATTTTGATGTTCTGGGGTGGTTGGTTGGCATCTCAAGTGGCGGTGGGGGATCTGCATCGCGGGGTACCGGAGTTGCGCAAGGAGTCGCCTTACAATTTGGATACGGAGCTGATTACGGAGCGGTTTAGCATCGGTATGGATCGCTTGACAGTGATTGTGGAAACGCCAGCAGAGGGCTGTGTAAATCCAGCAGTGATGCGAAATATTGATCAATTTGTCTGGCATATGGAAAATGTGGAAGGCGTACAGTCGGTGCTCAGTTTGAGTTCGGTGGCCAAACGGATCAATTCGGGTTGGAATGAGGGCAACCT
>CAZTQX010000019.1:15221-25741 GCA_964615985.1 uncultured Gammaproteobacteria bacterium
TTGGCTTACGCCTTGATGTCGTTATTACAGATTGGTTTGAAGGTGAATACCTTGCCGGTGGTGGCGTTGGGGGTGGGGATCGGGGTGGATTATGGCATCTATATTTACAGCAGTTTGCAAGCACATCTGCGTCAGGGGCAAACTTTGTCACAAGCGTATCGTTTGACCTTGGAGCAGACTGGCAGTGGGGTGCTGTTTACGGGTATTACCTTGGCCGTGGGGGTGTTAACGTGGTTGTTATCGCCATTGCAATTTCAGGCGGATATGGGGCTGTTATTGGCCTTTATGTTTTTGTTTAATATGTTGGCGGCATTGGTTTTACTGCCTGCGTTAGCCTGTTGTTTGCAAAAATGCTGTGCGGGTTCTGTTGCTAAGTAAGCCTTAAGTTTATTTGGTTTACTATGTTGGTGATGTTTTTATAAAAATTGATGTAAAAAACTGGAGGATGTATGCACGTTGAAATGATTAAATCTTCTGCTCTGGGTAGTGAATTGAGTGAAGAACAGTGTGTTTTATTGGGCAGTAAGGTCAGCATTTGTAACTTAAAAGACCGTGATTTTTTGGTGCAAGAGGGTGATGAGGACGATACCTTACACGTTATTGTAAAAGGTCGTTTAGAAGTATTAAAACAGACCGGTGCCGGTGAATGGTTGACACTGAACATGTTGGCTGAAGGGGATCTGGCCGGTGAGTTGGGTTTTCTTGATGGTCTGGCGCGCAGTGCGGCGTTGCGAGCGGTGGGTGATTGTGAGGTGTTTTGTCTCAAGCGGAGTGATTTTGAGGCGCTGTTGAGCGAAGATTGTGATCTGGTTTATAAAGTCATGCGCTCCATTGTACGCACCGTTTACGCTATTTTACGGCGCATGAACAGTCAGCACGTTGAGATGAATAACTATATTTTGGGACAGCACGGTCGTTATTGACCGGTTGCTGCTAACCTCTTGAACAAAACCGTCGTTTGGCGGTTTTGTTGTTTGTGGAGTGATAAAAGATGAGTGATTTGAATCCAACCGTGGTGCAGCCGTTGCAGGTTGAGCGTATGCCGTTGCACGGTATTAATTTAATTGAGGCCAGTGCTGGCACAGGGAAAACCTACACCATTACGGGTCTCTATCTGCGTTTATTGTTGGAGGCAAAACACTCCATCGAAGAGATTTTGGTGATGACCTACACCGAAGCGGCCACCAAAGAGCTGCGGGAGCGGGTCTGGTCGCGTTTGCTGGAAGCCAAAGAGGCTTTTTCCTTGGGTCACAGTGATGATCCTCTGTTGCAGAGTTTGTTGGGTCTTTTTGCTGAGCGAGAAGAGGCGCTACGGATTTTAGATCAGGCACTGCACGGTTTTGATGAAGCGGCGATTTTTACCCTACACGGTTACTGCAAACGGGCACTGGATGATGCGGCTTTTGAGAGCGGTTTGGGGTTTGAAGTGGAGTTGGTGGGTGATCAGAAACGTTTGTTGCAAGAGATCGTTGAGGATTTTTGGCGACGGAAATTTTCTAAAATATCTAAACTGTTTGCGCGTTACGCTCTAAAATATCTGCTTGATCCACAGAGCTTGACCAAGAACATAGAACCGCATGTGGCTAAATCTTATCTGGTTTTACCCGAGATTATTGTCGTTCTGGATATTGAGTTTTTGTATCAAACTGTTTTTCAAGAGGCGCAAAAAATTTGGCAAACGGAATCAAAGTTGATTACCGGTTTGATTCAAACAAACACTCATTTGAATGGCAATAAATATCGAAAAAATTCCATAAGAAAATGGTTGTCAGATCTGGAGCTGTTTTTTTCAGTGGCAGAGGTCAATTTTGATTTATATGAAAACGCTCATAAATTTTCTCAAACAGTCTTAAATGAGTCTTTAAAAAAAGGCAAAGATACACCACCCAGACACGGATTTTTTGAAAAGATGGCATTGTTGGTTGAGATTGAGGCACAACTTAATGCCTCACTGTCACAGCAGTTGAGTAATTTTAAGGTGGAGCTGATTTGTTACGCTCGTGAGCAGTTAGCCTTGCGGCAAAAAAGACGTCAACAGCAGTCGTTCGATGCGCTGTTGAGCAATTTACAACAGGCGTTAATGGCTGAGCAAGGTGAGGCGTTAAGCGAGCGGTTGCGTTTGCGTTATCCGGTGGCTCTGATTGATGAGTTTCAAGATACCGATCCGATTCAATTTGATATTTTTCGTAGGCTCTATCTGGAAGCGAACTTGCCGGTTTTTTGGGTGGGTGATCCAAAACAAGCCATTTACAGTTTTCGAGGTGCGGATATTTTTGCCTATCTGCAAGCACGTCAACAAGCGGATGAGCAGCACACTCTGCAAGTTAATTGGCGTTCTCAAGAGACGCTGCTGTCGGCGGTGAACGCGTTATTCAAAACTGTGGATCAGCCTTTTCTCTATAAAGAGATTGAATTTCCAGAGGTGAGCGCAGCTGATAAAGAGGCAAACGGTCTGCAGCTGCGGGGAGTGAGTGGCAATGAGTTGCACCTCTGGTGGTTGAATGACGCTGACAATGAAGGCACGGATGCAAAAAAATCAAGTTTGGATAAAAACAGTGCTGAGGAGAAAGTCTCGGCTCTGATTGCAGCTGAAATTCAGACCCTGTTGCAGCTAGGCCAAGCAGGCAAAGCTCTGATTGAAGATCGGCCTCTGCACGGTGGTGACATTGCGGTCTTGGTTAGAACGCACCGACAAGCGGCGGTGGTGCGGGAGCAGTTGTTGCTGCGGGGCATCTCCAGTGTGCAGCAGTCACCGCTGTCGGTGTTTCAGAGTGATGGGGCATTGGAGTTGGAGCGATTGTTGTTGGCCATTTCTCAACCGCAGAGGTCGGGTTGGGTTAAAGCGGCACTGGTTACGGATTTAATGGGCTGTTCGGCCTTGGATCTGGAGCAATTGCAACAGGATGAGACGCTGTGGGAACAGCGGTTAAACCATTTTTATGAGTGTCACCATCTCTGGCAGAGCAGTGGTTTTATGCCAATGATGCGTTACTGGATGCAGCACGATAAGGTGGCGCAACGCTTATTGAGGTTGCCCGATGGACAGCGCCGTTTGACCAATTTACGTCATTTGATGGAGCTGTTGCAGAGCAGTCGGGAAGCCTCTTTGAATATGGAGGCCTTGCTGCATTATTTTCATCAACGGCGTGGGGATGATGAGCGTCAAGACGATCATCAGTTGCGCTTGGAGAACGATGAAAATTTGGTGCGTATTGTCACCATTCATAAAAGCAAGGGGCTGGAATACGGTATTGTGTTTTGCCCTTTTTTGTGGATGTCGATGGGGGTTAAACCGCGTCAAAATGCTTCCACTTTGGATGTCACTTATCACGATGAAAATTTACAGCAGCGGCGTTTGGCATTGCAACAGAAAAAAGATTCAGTTGCGGTGGAAAAAGCCTCTGGTGAAGCGTTGGCAGAAGAGTTACGTCTCTTTTATGTGGCGTTGACGCGGGCGAAGTACCGCTGTTATCTGCCGTGGGGGAAAATTGCTGGGATGGAAAATTCAGCGGCCTTTTATCTGCTGCATCAGGGACAGGAGCTGAAAAAGACCACGGCTGATGGCTTTTACTCGGATCTGGACAATTTGGCAAAGGAGCATGATGGCCTGATTTTAAGCAGACCCACTTTGCCTGAAAATACTCGATTGATTGAGCAAAAAAAGGTTGTCCCTCTTTCTGAGGAGCGACGCTTCCGAGGTAAGCTTTATTCCAACTGGCGAATCAGCAGTTTTTCTGCGCTGTTTTCACACGGTGCCGCAGATGTAACAGAGTCACCCGATTACGATGCCACGGAGTCTAACTGGTTGCGCGCTTCCAGTGAGCGCCTAGATCGTTTTGGTTTTCCTCGTGGGGCGCGTGCTGGCCAGTGTCTGCATTATCTGTTTGAACATCTTGATTTTAGCGCACCTCTGGATGAGGCCGAGGCTTTAATCGAACAGACTTTGCAGTTATTTCGTTTTGATGCGCTTTGGCAACCGGTATTTACAGAGTGGTTCGGCGAAATGTTACAGACACCACTGAACCGAGAGTCGGGTTTGGTCTTAGAGCATCTAACCGGAGAAGCGCGGCTGAATGAGTTGGAGTTTTATTATCCAATGGCGGATTTTTCCATGCAGCGTTTTCAGCAGATTTTATTGGATTATGGCTCGGATCTGGAGCAGCGTCTGGCTGAGCAGTTAAATAAGCGGCGCATGGTTCAAGTGTGTGGTTTTATGAAGGGTTTTATTGATCTGGTGTTTGAGTCTGATGGGCGCTTTTATCTGTTGGATTATAAGTCCAACTATTTGGGTGAGGAGTATGTTGATTATCGGCAAGAGGCGCTGCAAGAGTCGATGTTACAAGAGGGCTATGTGGCGCAGTACCTGATTTATGCCTTGGCACTGCATCGCTATTTAAAATGCCGTTTGGCCGGTTACGATTATGAGCAGAATTTTGGCGGGGTGCATTATCTTTTTTTGCGCGGTATGAAAGCGGATGAAGTGCATGAAGGCGAACAGACAGGATTGTTTTTTACGCGACCTTCATTGGCGTTGATAGATGCTTTGGATCAATTTTTTGCCGGTGAATAATAAGGCTTTTATCACAGCGGACTTGGAATATTGTTCATAATGGGAGTTTTTGGTTCGCTTCGCTGCGTTGGTTCATAGGTTTTGGATAGAGTTTTTTTCTGCTGCTCTTTGGCACTGATCCAGAGCAAGATATCGTAATATTGGCGGATGTTTTTTACGTATTGCAGCGCTTCATTGCCGCGTGCGTAGCCGTAGGCAACGTGTTGGTACCATTTACGTTGTCGCAGCAGCGGCAAACTGTTTTTTACATCGAGCCATTGACGACTGTCTTCGTCACGCATGGTGGTGATGCGACGAGCGTCTTTCAGATGGCCGTAACCAATATTGTAGCTGGCCAGTGCCATCCAGACGCGATCGGGTGTGAGTACTTGATCGGGGATGCGGCGCAGTTGTCTGGCAAAATAGCGCGCGCCACCAAAAATGCTCTGTTTGGGGTCAAGGCGATTTTCTACCTCCATCTGTTTGGCGGTTTTTAGGGTTAACATCATCAGGCCTTTGACTCCGGTGGGTGAGACCGCGTTGGGTAGCCAGTGAGATTCTTGATAACTCATCGCGGCCAGCAGTCGCCAATCGAGTTTGTATTGTTGGGCGGCCTTGATGAAATAGGGACGGTATTTTATCAGGCGGCTTTTAATATGGCGCATAAAACGGCGTGTATCCACATAATCAAAGTGGCGAATGTGGCCGTAGTAACGCTCGTGTAGCTGGGTTATGAGGCCGCTCTGTTGCACCTGTTGGAAAAATTTTTGCGTTTCGTTGTAGAGGCTGTTGTCTGTTTGACGGCGAAAGGCCCAGCCGAGTTGCTGCGGATGAGATATCTCAAAGGCCACCCGCAGTTCAGGATAGTAGTGTTGATTAAGGCGCAGCACATTGGAATTCACTAGACAGAAGTCCAGCTCTCGATTCCAGACTTGGCTTAACAGTTCTTCTTGGCTGCTGCTATCGTCGTTCTGCCACTGAAGTTTGGGCTGTTTTTGCTGCAAGGTTTCCAGCAGATGTTGATGAAAGCTGCCACTGACCACCGCACCTTTTTTGCCGATCAGGTCGTCGATGTTTTTTGGACGTTTGGCCGTGCTGCGGTAGATTAGTTGATTGCGAACTTCTTGATAGGGGCTACTAAAACGCAACTGTTGCTGGTAAATCCAAGAGGTGGTGAGACCGGCTGCGGCCAGATCAACCTGACCTTGTGTCAGCATTGGAAAAAGGTCTTTAAATTGAGCGGCAGTGACCAATTTTAATTCGACGTTTAAAAAGTCTGCAAACGCGAGAGCCAATTCGTACTCCAAACCTTGTTTACCATCACGGCCTTCGTAGTAAGTGCTGGCACTGTTGTAGGTGGCGACGATCAGTTCACCGCGTTCGAGGACGTTTTCCAGCTGGGTCTGATGATTGAAGTGTAAATAAAGTGGGGCGAGACCAATGGCCAGACTCAACAGAGTCAGAACGGCGAACAGTTTGACGACGACTCGCAGCGAAGAGGTTTGGCGTTGTGGGGGCGCTTCAATCATAATAAAGAGTAGGGTTTTACACCTCGGATTGATCTCCTTTTTTTGGGTTGTTCTTTTATGTTGACACAGTTGGCGAATTTAAACAGACAGGGTCATCTGTCGGATCTTGAGCTGCACTTTACCGTTTCGATGCTGGCCTTTGCGGACTCTCAAGAGGAGAGCTTGGCGTTGGCTTGTCTGTTACTTACAGCGCAGAGCAGTCAGGGGCATGTCTGTTTGGAGTTGGCGAAATTTGCCGAGCGTTCCTGTTATGTGGTTGAGGATTTTGGCGGTTATCGCCTGCCTCCTCTGGCCTCTTGGTCTGCCCAATTGCTGAAAAGTAAGGTTGTCGGTGCGCCAGGGGAGTTTACTCCTTTGATCCTTGATGAACAGAACCGCCTCTATCTTTATCGTTATTGGGATTACGAACGGCGCTTGGCAGCGGAAATTCGTCATCGTTTGACTACCGTTGTAGCAGATGCAGATTTAGGCAAGCTTAAAACGTCGTTAAATGCGCTCTTTGCGGAGAGTGCCGAACAGCCCGATTGGCAGAAAGTCGCGGCGGCGATGGCCTGTTTAAAACCGCTCTGCATTATTTCTGGTGGTCCTGGAACGGGCAAAACCTCCACCGTGGTGCGGATTTTGGCGCTGTTGCAGAGCCAAGCGAAAACCCCACTGCGCATTGCGTTGGCAGCCCCCACCGGCAAAGCAGCGGCGCGTATGAGTGAGGCGATTTTAGTGGCCAAATCGCAGCTTGAGGTGGCACCTGAGGTGATCGAGGCTATTCCAGAAGAGGCGTTTACTCTGCATCGTCTGTTGGGTGTGCGCCAAGGACGAACTCATTTTATCCATCGGCGGGATAATCCGTTGCCCATTGATCTGCTGGTGATTGATGAAGCGTCGATGGTGGATTTGGCGTTGCTCTGCAAAACCTTGGAGGCGTTGCCTGCCAAGGCGCGGCTGATTCTGCTGGGGGATCGAGATCAGTTGTCTTCGGTGGATGCCGGTTCGGTGCTGGGGGATTTGTGTGAAGTGGAGGAAGGGTTTTCTGCGTCGTTTCATCAACAGTTGCAGCAGCTTTGTGAGTCGGAGATCGTGGTATCAGAGCAGGAGCCAACGGCGGGCAGTTTGGCTGATTCGGTGGTGTTGTTGCAGCACAGTTATCGTTTTGGGGCGAGCAGTGGCATCGGTCAACTGGCGCGGGCGGTGAATCGTGGTGCTGCGGCTCAGGCATTGCGGCTGTTGCGTCAGCCGCAGTTGGCGGACATTGAGTGGTGTAATTTGGGTGCGGGAGCAGAGGTGGAGTTGGAGCGGCAGCTGTACGAGGGTTTTTTACCGCTGTTGCAGGCCAGTTCGGTAGAGGCCGCGTTCGCGGCTTTTGCCCAATTTAGGCTGCTCTGTTTGCACCGAAAAGGCAAGTTGGGCGTGGAGACGATGAATCGATTGGTGGAGTCATTGCTGCTGCGGCATAAGGTGATTTCGGCGCAGAGCGAGTGGTATCGTGGTCGTCCGGTGATGATTCGGCACAACAACTACGAGTTAAAACTTTTTAATGGTGATGTTGGTCTTGCTTGGGGTGAGCCGGGCGGAGAGTTACAGGTTTATTTTGTTGGTAAGGAGGGCGAGCTGCGCTCGTTTTCCCCGTCACGACTGCCGGAGTTTGAGACCGTTTACGCCATGACGGTGCATAAAAGCCAAGGTTCAGAGTTTGAGCGGGTGGTGATGGTGTTGCCTAGTGTGGCAAGCCTGCTGCTGAGTCGTGAGTTGATCTACACGGGTATTACCAGAGCGAAAAAATCGGTGCAGTTGTGGGGCAGTGAACGGATTTTTAAACAGGCGGTGGAGCAGCGATTGTATCGAGCTTCGGGTTTGATGGATTTACTGCGAGGCTGAAAGGGGCTGTCGGTGATTTTAGAAAAAGGCTGTGTGAGAGAATATAGAGAGTCGGACTATGAAGCGTGTGAGTCTCTTGTGGCTTGTGTTTGGGGGTTTTATGAAAACTTTAAGCCGAAAGAATTTGCGGATGTCGTAAAATACATGTACACAAAAGGTTCAGTTATAAGCAGTGATTTTGGCAAGGTTGTTGAGATTAATGAAAAAATTGTTGGGTTTATATTTTGTCTAAATGAAATGGCTTCTAAATCAAAAGATAATTCTTGGTTTGGGGCGGATATTTTACGCCGAATGCTGTGTGTCAAAGGCATGAAATTGCGAGAAAAAATAAGATTATTGGAAGCAACCCGTGTTCATGATGAAAATAGATTGAAAGTGGTTGCGCGCGGGAGAAGCGAAGTTGTTTTGTTTGTGGTTGATCCAGCTCATCAAGGTTGTGGATATGGCAAGAGATTGTTGTCTGAGTTTGTTGAGAATTGTCAAAATTCAGGGGTTCAATCTATTATAGTGGAAACAAATAAGCTTGGAGCCAGTGGTTTTTATGAAGGGGTTGGTTTTAAATATATGGACTGTTTTGATTCCCCGCTGCATGAGTATGCAACTAAGGGTGGCCAAGCGTGTATGTATCAATACATCATTGAAAGATAAAGTCAGGTTTAAAGTTGATGTTATTTTATCTTAATAATTAAGTTAATTGTTTTAATCATGGATCATATTATATGACACATTACGATATTTTTAACGGCGATGCCGATGGCATCTGCGCCTTGCATCAATTGCGCTTGGCCGAACCAAAACAGAGCCAATTAATCACCGGCATTAAACGAGACATTCAATTGCTGGAGAAGGTGCAGCCAGAGCGAGGCGACAGCCTCACGGTGCTGGACATCTCGATGGCCAAAAACAGCGCCGCGTTGCAGCGTCATTTAGCAGCGGGGGCAACGGTTTTTTATGTGGATCATCACCAATCGGGTGAAATCCCTACCGCAAGTAATCTAACCGCTCTGATTAACACCGATGCCAATACCTGCACCAGCTTGTTGGTGGACGGTTATTTAAAGAGTGCTTATCGACCGTGGGCGGTGACCGCCGCTTTCGGTGATAATTTGCATAACAGTGCTTTGCAAGCGGCTAAATCACTCTCATTTTCTGAAACAGAATTGAACGATCTAAAAACCTTGGGTATCTGCATTAACTACAACGGTTACGGCAGTTGTGTGGCAGATCTTCATTTTGCTCCCGATGAACTCTACCGTGCCATTTCACATTATGTGTCACCGTTGGATTTTATTGCCGATAAAGAGTCGGCTTACGCACCATTAAAAGCCGGTTATTTTGCGGACTTGGCTCACTCTGAGCAGGTAAAAGCGGAGTACGACAATGGTGCGATAGCCGTGTTTGTGCTGCCCGATGCTGCGTGGGCAAGGCGCATCAGCGGTGTGTTTGCCAATGATTTGGCCAACCGACATCCGCAGCGTGCTCACGGGGTGGTGACGCTCAATCCAGAGGGAAACTATGTGATCAGCGTGCGCGCACCGTTGGCCAATAAACAGGGTGCTGACGAGTTGTGTAGCAGCTTTCCTTCGGGGGGTGGGCGCAAAGCGGCGGCGGGGATTAATCACTTGCCGGTGGAGCAGTTGGATGAGTTTATTAGCCGTTTTTCACAGCAGTATCCGAAAACGTAGGGTTTCTTTGGCGGTTTGTCTGCTGTTCTGGCTGACCCCGTTGTGGGCGCTGGAGCGACCGGCGTTGATGTTGGCGAAAAAATACCACTCCGGTTTGCCGATTGCGGAATATTGGGTCAGCGAAAAATTGGATGGGGTGCGCGCCCGTTGGGATGGTGAACGGTTGATCTCACGCGGTGGGCGTATTTTTGCCGCTCCGCAGTGGTTTATTGCCGGTTTTCCTGCGCAGGTTTTGGATGGTGAGTTGTGGTGGCAGCGCGGCCAGTATGAAAAAACCGTTTCGATTGTCAATCGTCAGCAGCCTCATGAGGGTTGGCGGAAAATTCGTTTTATGTTGTTTGATGCTCCCGCTGAATTGAAGCCTTTTTCTGTGCGCTTGAAAAAAATAAAGCAGCTTGTGCAGAAAATGAACTCCCATTATTTAGACATGATTCGACAAACTCGTTTCTCCAGCGAAGAGGCATTGCAGCAGCGTTTACTGGTGGTGGTAAAGCAGGGCGGAGAGGGTTTGATGTTGCAGCATCAAGATGCCTTTTATCATCACGGGCGCAGTGCTCAATTGTTAAAATTGAAACCTTATGATGATGCCGAAGCGGTGGTGATTGGTTATCGAGCAGGCAAAGGCAAGTATCAGGGTAAGGTGGGATCGTTGCATCTGCGCCGCAGTGATGGTGTGACTTTTTATGCAGGCAGCGGTTTGAGTGATCGACAGCGTGATCAGCCGCCGCCGCTGGGCAGTGTGGTGACTTATCGTTATCAAGGTTTGACCCGTTATGGAAAACCTCGATTTCCGGTTTTTTTGCGCCAGAGAAAGGTTAGGCTTGAATCTGAGTAACTACTCAGCCTGATTAAGCCAAAAAAATCAATTTTCCAGAGAAACGGGTA
>CAZTQX010000020.1:0-25737 GCA_964615985.1 uncultured Gammaproteobacteria bacterium
GATAACATGTCATAATTTCCATTCTACACTAAAATTCAGGTTTGACCCACTACCAAACAGTCTTTTCCTCAATATAAAAATAAAAAGAGCGTGGATTTACAGCAAAAAATAATAACTTTGCTGCTTTCAGAAATACGTCATAAGAATTAAAAACATAATAAATGGCTCCAGAGGCATTATGTGTAAACTTGGATTCAACCAACAAACGCATGCTTTTTTACTTCAAAATAAATGGTTTTTCACGTTCAAGATAGGCTCGAAACTCGGCTGAAATTCGCTCATCCTTCACAACCCTACTCCAAAAATCACGCACGCTATTTTTGACGGCTGCAACGGCTTCTTGCTCTAACGTCACAGCTTGGATCTCAGTTGGAGCAAAACGATAGGCAGAGACCTCAGAACCCCCTTTGGGAGCAAATCCCATCGAACACATATCGTAAATGGGCAGTAATTCAAAACCATCACCCCTAACGCTCAGACTCAAATTACCCAAGTGCATGTCGGTGTTGTTGATCAGACGACCAAAGTGCCACAAAAATTCGGTGTGCTGAACATCCTCCCAACTCACCAAGCGTTTTTCATAAAGCGCCTTGAGGATCTTTGGCCAATCACAGCCCAAACCGACAAACTCTGCATCAACGGCTTGCAGAGAGAGCATCGCTGTTCGTCCCCGTTTGAGAGGAGATAACGCCCGATGTGATTGCTGTTCCAATGCCATGACTCAGTTGTTGACTAGCATTGGTTTTTTATTTTGTTTTATTAAACAGTAAGTTAAGATATGTTTAGTGTAAAAAATTAGATAATATTGACTAGAGTTTAACAGCTTGATTACAGGGTGGGGAACCCTAATGAAGCAGATCACCGCTATCCAAGAAGCTTTGTCAATCCTCTTTGGTGTAGAATCCCCCCCACTGTTTTTATGCCTATCTCAGCGTTCTAGGGGAACACATTCATGTCGGATACAAAAAAAGTCGTTTTAGCCTATTCAGGTGGTCTGGATACCTCGGTGATTTTGAAGTGGTTGGAGGAGGAGCATGATTGCGAGGTGGTCACCTTCACCGCAGACATTGGCCAAGGCGAAGAGGTGGAACCGGCGCGTGCCAAAGCGGAAGCGATGGGCGTTAAAGAGATCTACGTCGAAGATCTGCGCGAAGAGTTCGTCCGCGATTATGTCTATCCGATGTTGCGAGCCAACACCGTTTACGAAGGTGAATATCTGCTCGGCACCTCCATTGCTCGCCCCTTGATCGCCAAACGTCTGGTGGAGATCGCTCAAGAGACCGGCGCTTACGCCATCTCTCACGGTGCCACCGGCAAAGGCAACGATCAGATCCGTTTTGAGCTGGGTGCTTACGCCCTGATGCCCGATGTTAAGGTGATTGCGCCGTGGCGTGAATGGGATCTGCTCTCGCGGGAAAAGCTGATGAGCTACGCGGAAAAACACGGCATTCCAGTGGATTACGCCAAAGCGGGTAAAAAATCCCCCTATTCAATGGATGCCAATCTGCTGCACATCTCCTATGAGGGGGGCATGTTGGAAGATCCGTGGGTCGAAGCGACCGATGAAGATATGTGGCGCTGGACGCTCTCTCCCGAGCAGGCACCGGATCAAGCCACCTACATTGACCTGGGTTTTGAAAAGGGTGATGTAGTCTCCATTGACGGCAGCGCCATGACCCCCGCAGAGGTGCTGACCTATCTGAATAAGGTCGGTGGTGAAAATGGCGTTGGTCGGGATGACATCGTGGAAAATCGCTACGTGGGGATGAAATCTCGCGGCTGTTACGAAACCCCTGGCGGTACCATTTTGCTCAAGGCGCATCGGGCGATGGAGTCGTTGACCTTGGATCGTGAGCTGATGCACCTCAAAGATGAGCTGATGCCTCGTTACGCCAAGATGATCTACAACGGCTACTGGTGGGCACCGGAACGCACCGCGTTGCAGGCGTTGATTGATGCCTCTCAGGTGACGGTCAACGGCATCGTGCGGCTGAAACTCTACAAGGGCAATGTGGTCGTGTCTGGTCGTCAGTCCGTCACGGATTCGCTGTTTGATGAAAATATCGCCACCTTTGAAGACGATGCTGGTGCGTACGATCACAAAGACGCAGATGGCTTTATCAAGCTGAACGCACTGCGTCTGCGCATCGCCGCCAATCGTCGAGGTTAAGGCATGAGAGTTCTGCATACGATGTTGCGGGTCGGTGATCTGGATCGTTCGATCCAGTTCTACACCGAGGTGCTGGGGATGAAACTTTTGCGCCGCAAGGAGTATCCAAAGGGGAAATTCACGCTGGCCTTTGTGGGTTACGGTTCTGAAGATGATAATTCTGTGCTGGAGTTAACCTATAACTGGGACACCAGCAGCTATACTCAAGGATCTGGGTTCGGTCATCTTGCTCTGGAAGTGGCTGATGTCTATGAAGCGGTCAGTCAAATTCGGGATAAGGGGGGTAAAGTACTTCGTGAAGCGGGGCCAATGAACGCAGGTCAGACGATCATTGCGTTTGTGGAAGACCCCGATGGTTATGAGATTGAGTTGTTGAGCGCAGAGCGTCATCAAGAGCCGCTTTAGTGCTGTTTTTTCTTGATGAGGAGAATAGATTATGGCTGTTATTAATGTTGGCAAAATGGATAAAATAATCCGTGTGATATTGGGTCTGACAATTATCGCTGGTGGGGTGCTGTTCCAGAGCTGGTGGGGCTTGGTTGGAGCGGTCTCGTTGGTGACGGCAGCAATGGGCTGGTGTCCTCTCTACATTGTTGCAGGCGTTAACACCAATAAATAGGCTGTTCTAGAAAAACAGATCGACGCCGCCTTCCTCTTGTGGTGGCAGTTGCAGTAGGTTGGTGTCGATCAGTAATTGATAACCATAAACCGCATTACGACCATGTTCTTTGGCGTAATAAAGGGCTTTATCCGCTTGTTCTATTACATTGGGTGGGTAGTCATTTGCGCTGATTTTAGCGAAACCGATGCTGATGGTAATGTTGCCCACTGCGGGGAATTGAAACTGTTCAACGCTGCGTCGAAAGCGTTCCAGAGTCCGTTCTGCCATCGGTTCTGGAATCGGCTCCAGTACGATGATAAATTCCTCACCGCCAAAACGAAACAGCAAATCGCTGCTGCGGAAAAAAGATTTCATCTGTTGGGATAACAGCAGCAATACTTCATCGCCGTAGAGATGACCGTAGTCGTCGTTGACGCGCTTAAAAAAATCAATGTCCAAAATCGCTAGCCAAGCACTGCTCTCTTGCTCTGTTTCACGCTGTTGTGATGGATTGTATTCTCGCTGTTGCTCCCGTTGTCGAGTCAGCAAATTGACCAGCTTTTTGTCGAAGGTGCGACGGTTGAAGATACCGGTCAGCTTGTCTCGTTCACTTTCACTGAGAATAAAAAGATAATTTTGGTAAATTTTCAGAAGATCTTTAATCAGTTGAATCTGTGTGCTTGAGTGCTGCTGGCTGCTGATTTTTATTGTTGAACAGATGCTGTTCTCTTGCAAAATAGGAAACAGACCGATTTGTTGCTCACCTTCCTGATAACGGTCAATTTTGCCCTCTTTTAAACTCTGTAGCAGGTGGTGATCAGGGATGATTTCATGGTTATGGTTTTGCCATTGGTGGCAAAAATAGGCTTCATTTTTATCGGGAATATCAAGGCGCAGTACCTCTTCAATGCCGTTGCTGAGGTCATCTTTAATGGCATGGTAGAGAGCGATGGAGTGGCATGGAATTAATTCGGCCAGCATTGAAAGAAAACAGTGATTGAGGGACTCGACATCGTTCTGTTGAGTGATGTCGGCCAGCATTGATAAGATTTTATGTTCCATAGTTGCAACGAATGTAGGCAAAAACCTCGCCAGTCATTTTTGCTGAACATAAAAAAGGCAGTGATTTTAAGGCTGCCTGATGGTGTTGAATTGAGGTTTTGCTGTTTTAGACTTCGATACTGCTGCGCAATTTTTTCATCGCGCTTTTTTCCAGTTGGCGAATGCGCTCAGCAGAAACGCCGTATTTGG
The DNA here is from genome assembly GCA_964615985.1 of uncultured Gammaproteobacteria bacterium. GTDB lineage: Bacteria > Pseudomonadota > Gammaproteobacteria > JAUZRS01 > JAUZRS01 > JAUZRS01. The sequence continues at coordinate 4,023 of CAZTQX010000020.1, forward strand.
CCGCCAGCTCATGCAGTGTGGCTTTCTTCTCTGTTAACCAACGTTGTTGCAGAATGTCTTGGCTGCGTTCATCTAAGTTTTTCAGCGAGTTACTCAGTTGCGCCTGCTGCTTTTGCAGATGATCTTGATGTTCAAGCAGCGTGGCTGGATCGGCATTTTCTTGTCGTAAATAGGAGGAAGGTGAGACGCTGTGTTCACTTTCACTTTGATCGCCAGGCAGATCAAATGGGGTGTCCTGATGGCTGAGGCGCGATTCCATCTCCAGCACGGTTTCCGGTTTGACCCCCAGATCTTTGGCCACCGCTTGCACTTCGGCGTGGTTGAGCCAGCCAAGACGGGTTTTGGAGCTGCGCAGTTTGAAGAACAGCTTGCGCTGCGCCTTGGTGGTGGCGACTTTGACAATGCGCCAGTTGCGAATCACATATTCGTGAATTTCAGCACGAATCCAATGCACTGCGAAAGAGATCAAACGCACGCCAACGTCGGGATCAAAGCGTTTGACCGCTTTCATCAGACCGACATTGCCCTCTTGCACCAGATCCGCCAGTGGCAGGCCGTAACCGTTGTAACCGCGTGCGATGTGAACCACGAACCGCAATTGTGACAGTACCAGACGACGCGCCGATTCCAGATCGTTGTCTTGACGGAGTTTGCGCGCCAGTTCTTGTTCTTCATCAAGACTAAAAACGGGGATTTCGGAAATGGTTTGCAGATAACCACCCAAGTTACCTCCCGCTGGTGTGGGGAACGTGTTTTGGGAGTGTGTCAGTGCCTTGCTCATGAAAATTTTTACCCTAATGTGTTGCGTTTGTCTGATATTAGCATCGTTGCTAAATCAGTGCTAACCCCAAAAAATGCCTTGCAGGCGTTCTCTCAAGGCCTCAGCAGAGACGGGACGGTTGATAAAGTAGTTGGCTCCGGCTTGGAAAGCTTCGGAGACCCGTTGGCCGTCTCTCGGGTTGGAGGAGAGAATAATCACCGGTAACTGTTTCGGTGAGTAGTTTAAATCCGTGCGAATTGATCGGACGAGCTGCAGGCCGGAAAGTTCACCGGAGAGGCTCAAATCGCTGATGACCAGATCAAACGCTTGACCTTTGACGGGCTGATTTTCTGTGATCATCTCTAGAGCTTGACGGGCATCGTTGCTGTAGGTGACCGCCACACCAAAGGTGTTGAGCGTCTCTTGTAGACTGGCGGTGGTTGCCGAGCTGTTTTCTACGCACAGTACCCGTCGTCCTTTCAAGGTGGCGTTGCTGTTGGGCAGGTAGCCTTTCAATGCTTCAATGTAACTTTCTAAACCTTCTGATTTATCAATGTAATAGGTGATGTCGCTGTCATAGCCTTGTTGTTGCAGATGATGGTCGGTATCACCGGAGATCAGAATCACCGGAATGGTGAGGTAATTGGGTATCCGGCGTATTTTGGCCGCCAGCTCAATGCCACTTTTATCGGGCAGTTGCATGGCGGTAGTGATGCAGTCAAAGGTATTGACCATCAACAGACGAATCGCTTCTGCGGCACTGCCACAGGAGATGATGCGCATATTGGGCAGCTCTTGTTGAATGCGGCGTGCCAATAATTTGCGAGCGGTTTTTGAGTTATCGACGATCAGAATATGATTAAATTTGCGCATAATGGTTACTGTTTAACGAGGTTCTACGCTGTGCAGATGGCGGCGCACAGCAAGCCAGGAGCCGGTCAGACCTAAGCAGGTGCTGAGTATAATCAGATTGAGGATGTTAACGCCACTTAAGCGAATAAGTTGATACTGGCTGCCGTACAGCTCTGTGAGCTGATGAACGGGGTTTTGCAGCAGCAGAAGCCCGCCTTCGACCAAAAAAAGCGCAATGATCCCGCCGAACAAGCCGTACCAAATACCGCCATACAGAAACGGTCGCTGGACAAAATTATGGGTGGCACCGATCAATTTTACCACCTCGATTTCGGCACGTCGGGTTTGAATATCGAGGCGAATGGTGTTGCCAATAATCAGCAGGACGGCAATGGCCAGCAGAGCTGCAATCAGCCACACAGCGCGATGCATTATGGCAATAATGGCGCGCAGTCGTTTGACCCACTCCAGATCCAGCTGCATTTGATCGACCTTTTTCAGCTCTTTGAGTTGTTGGGCAAACAGTGAAAGGTGCGGTTCGGTTTCGGCGCGTTGGGCAATGTAAAGCACCAACACAGAGGGCAGTGGATTCTCTTTAAGGCTGTCGATGGCTTCGCCAAACCCTGGGTACTGACGGAATTGCTTGAGGGCTTCACGGCTGCTGATAAAACGCACCGAGACCACCTCTTCGCGTTTTTCCAGTTGTTGCGCCAATTTTTGTGCGTCGTTATCGCTGACGCTTTTTTTCAGATAGAGAGAGATGCTGGTGGGGCTGTCCCAATCTTTGCTCAGCTCTTGAGCGTTGATCAGCAGGGCGTAGAGGGCGGTAGGCAGTGCCAGAGCGATGCCGATGACTGTGATGGTGGTCAGGTGAGCCAGCGGGGCGCGATAGAGTTTGCCGAGGCTGAAGAGCAGTGAGCGGAGATGGTTGAACAGGTAGGCCTTAATAAAATGCTCTTTGGCGCGCTGCATCTGAAAATCGTGGGGTTTTTTAGCCGACTTCATGGGCGCGTTTCCCTTGATTGAGGCCGTTTTGAATCAAACGTCCTTGATAGAGAGTCATAATGGGTTGCTCCAGACGGCGAATCAGTTCCAGATCATGGCTGGCGATCAGCACCGTGGTGCCGATCTGATTGAACTCGATAAAGAGCCGCATGATCTCTTCTGAGAGCAGTGGATCAAGGTTGCCGGTGGGTTCATCGGCCAACAGCAGTGGTGGACGGTTGACCACTGCACGGGCGATGCCGATGCGTTGTTGTTCACCGCCAGAGAGGGTGATGGGCTGTGATTTCTCTTTGTTCAATAACCCTACTTTATCCAATGCAGCGCGAACTCGGCGGCCGATTTCGCGGTGTTTGTAACCGGCAATGATCAGTGGCAGAGCGACGTTGTCGTAGACGTTGCGGTCGTAGAGCAGATGGTGGCTTTGAAATACCATGCCGATCTGACGGCGCAGGGTGGGGATTTTTCGCGCTGGCAGAGTGGAGAGATTCATGCCGTTGATGACGATTTGGCCACGACTGCTGGGTTCGATGGCGGCGATCAGTTTCAACAGGGTACTTTTACCAGCCCCTGAATGGCCGGTGAGAAAGGCCATCTGCCCTTGAGCAATGTGAAAATTGAGGTTGGTGAGTGCCTCGTGACCGCCTGGGTAACGTTTACTGGCGTGGTCAAAACGGATCATGAGGCGTTGTCGGTTTTGAGCAGTGCATCGACAAACTCAGTGGCGTTGAAGGTGCGCAGATCTTCGACCTTTTCCCCCACGCCGATAAAACGGATTGGCAGCGCCAGTTTCTCTGCGATGGCGAAGACAATACCGCCCTTGGCGGTGCCGTCCAGTTTGGTGATTGCCAAACCGGTGAGGCCAACGGCTTTATGGAATTGCTCCGCTTGGGTGAGGGCGTTTTGGCCGGTACCGCCATCCAGCACCAGCAGAGTCTCGTGGGGGGCATCGCTGTCCTGTTTGCCTAGCACTCGTTTGACCTTTTTCAGCTCGTCCATCAAACCCGCTTGAGTGTGCAGTCGTCCGGCGGTGTCGGCGATCAGCACATCAACGCCTTTGGCTTTGGCCGATTGCAGCGCATCGAAGATCACCGAGGCGGAATCAGCACCGCTGCCCTGCGCTACCACGGGGATCTGGTTGCGTTCGCCCCACGCTTGCAGTTGCTCAACGGCGGCAGCGCGGAAGGTGTCACCGGCGGCCAGCATCACCGACAGATTGGCTTCTTTGAGTCGTTTGGAGAGTTTGCCGATGGTGGTGGTTTTGCCCGAACCGTTCACGCCGACGACCAGAATCACATAGGGTTTTTTCTCGCCGCTGATCTCCAATGGCTGTTCGCAGGGAGTGAGGATGTCGTTTAGCTCTTGTTGCAACAGCGCTTTGAGCGCCTCGCTGTCATTGACCTGTTTACGACTGATGCTCTGACCTAATTTGTCCATTACCCGTTGGGTGACATCCACGCCTGCATCGGCCACCAGCAGGTGGGTTTCCAGCTCTTCCAGCAGTTCATCGTCGATGGGTTTTTTGCCGAGAAAGAAATCCAACAGGCCATCGGTGAAACGGGAGCGCGTTTTGCCTAGCTTCTTGCTAAGATCTTTCTCTTCTGCAGACGAATCGATGTCGGCTGGAACTTTTTTCTTTCTACGAAAACTGAATAGGCTCATGGGCGTTTGGCTGTGACGGCTTGCTGTGATAAAAGCCGTATCCTACCACTGGTATTGAAATGACCAAAGTTAAAGGAAACATAATTGTGAAAAGAGGGTGCTTGTGGGCGTTAAGCCTCATGTTGACCAGCGGCCTGTTGCAGGCGGCTGAGATAAAAGAGTTTCAGCTCAAAAATGGCTTGAAAATCTTGGTGCAGGAGGATCATCGCGCGCCGGTGGTGGTATCGCAGATCTGGTACAAGGTCGGCAGCAGTTACGAACACGGCGGCATCACGGGGGTGTCACATGTGTTGGAACACATGATGTTCAAGGGTACGGAAAAACACGCCTCGGGTGAGTTCTCCCGCATCATCGCCCTCAACGGTGGCCGTGAAAACGCCTTTACTAGCAGCGACTACACCGCTTATTTTCAGCGCATCAATAAAGACCGTCTCGGCCTCTGTCTGGAATTGGAGGCGGATCGAATGCGTCATTTGCGTCTTGATGCCACCGAGTTTGCTAAAGAGGTCAATGTGGTGAAAGAGGAGCGCCGGATGCGCACCGACGACAAACCGCGCGCTCTGACTTATGAGCGTTTTAAATCGGTGGCCTACAGCAGCAGCCCCTATCAAAACCCGGTGATCGGTTGGATGGGCGATCTTGATTCGCTGACGGTGGCAGATGCACAAAAATGGTACGAGGCGTGGTACGCGCCCAATAACGCCACTTTGGTGGTGGTGGGGGATGTAAAACCCGCTGAAGTCTTGGCGCTGGCGAAACAATATTTTGGCCCGCTGAAACCCTCCAAACAGCCGCTGATTAAAGCGCGCAGTGAAGTGCAACAGCACGGCATTCAGCGTCTGACGCTGAAACTGCCCGCCAAACTGCCCTACTTGGTGATGGGGTATAAAACCCCAGTGTTGAACAGCGTGGACGAAGCTTGGAAAGCCTACGCCTTGGAGGTGCTGGTGGGGATTTTGGACGGTGGCGACAGCGCCCGTTTCAGTGATCGTTTGGTACGCGGCGAGCAGTTGGCGGCCAGTGCTGGAGCCAGTTACAACATGCACAGTCGTTTGGATGCGATGTTGGTTTTGGATGGCATTCCCGCTCAAGAGCATGATTTGGATGCATTGGAAACGGCCTTGTTGGCTGAAGTGGAGTTTCTCAAACAGGGTAAGATTTCTGTCGATGAGTTAAATCGAGTTAAGGCGGGTGTCTTGGCCAGTTCGGTTTACGAGCGAGATTCGATGTTCTATCAAGCGATGCAGATCGGTATCTTGGAGACCAATGGAGTCGGTTATCAGGCTTTGGATGAGTATTTGGCGGGTATTCAAGCCGTCACTGTCGAGCAGGTGGCGCAGGTGGCACGTGAGTATCTCAATCAGGATCAATTGACCGTAGCGCGTTTGTTGCCTCAGCCCTTAGAGAACGATAAAAAAGCAGGTGAATTATGAGACGCATGGTTTTGAGTGTGATGCTGTTATTGATGGCTCCGGTGAGTTGGGCGGTGCCACAGATTCAGCACTGGCAGACCCAAAACGGTGCCAAGGTGCTGTTTGTCCCCAGCAAAGCGTTGCCGATTGTGGATCTGAGGGTGGTGTTTGCGGCGGGCAGCGTGCGTGACAACGGCCTCTCTGGGGTGGCGAAACTGACCAATCATCTGTTGGACACCGCTGCTGGAGAGTGGGACGCGCAAGAGATTGCCCAGCGTTTGGAAGGGGTGGGCGCGCGTTTCGGTTTGGAATCGTTGCGGGACATGGCGGTACTGAGTTTGCGCAGTTTGCGTGATGAGCAATTTTTCCAACCGGCCTTTGAGGTTTTTAATACCATTTTGCAGCAGCCGCGTTTTGAGCAGAGCGAGATTGATCGAGTGCGTAAGCAGATGTTGATCTCGCTGAAAAATGCCAAACAGTCTCCCTCATCTCTGGCCAGCAAAGCGTTTTACAAAGCGGTCTACGGTAGCCATCCGTTGGCTTCACCTCCAGGCGGCAGCGAAGAGAGTTTGGCGGTGATTCAGCGTGAGCAGATTCTGGCTTTTTATCAGCGTTATTATGTGGCCAAAAATGCGGTGATCGCCATCGTTGGGGATCTGGATCGAGCCAAGGCTGAGGCCATCGCCGAGCGGATCAGTTCTGGTCTGCCGGTGGGTGAGCCTGCTGCTGAATTGCCACCGATTCCTGAGCTGAAAAAGGCAAAATTAATTCGGATTCAATTTCCCTCCAAACAGTCCCACATCACCATCGGTCAAGCGGGCATGAGCCGCACCGATGCGGACTTTTATTCTCTTTATGTGGGCAATCACACCTTCGGTGGCAGCGGTTTCAGCTCGCGTTTGATGGCTGAGGTGCGGGAAAAACGCGGTTTGGCTTACAGTGTTTACAGCTATTTTTCGCCCATGCAGCAGGCAGGGCCATTTGAGATGGGTTTGCAGACTCGAAACGATCAGGTGGCTGAATCGCTGGAGATCGTTAATCGGGAGCTGAAGAAATTCATCAACGATGGGCCGAGTGCTAAGGAGTTGGATGCGTCGATTCGCAACATCACCGGTGGTGCGCCGCTGCGCATCGACAGCAATAAAAAGCTGGTGCAGTACTTGGCCATGATCGGTTTTTACGCTTTGCCGTTGGACTACTTGGAGAAGTTTGATCAGCGCATTGAAGCGGTGACGTTGCAGAAAGTGAAGACGGCGTTTCAACAGCGTCTGCATCCCGAACGGATGGTGACGGTGATTGTGGGCGATCAGACGGTTGAGGCGGCCAATGAGCAAAAAACAGCGCGTCGCAACTAGAATATCCGCTGGTGGCAGCAATCGCCTGCGGATTATCGGTGGTCGTTGGCGCGGGCGGAAACTGAGCTTTCCCGATGCCTTGGGTCTGCGCCCGACGGGGGATCGGTTGCGCGAAACTCTGTTTAATTGGCTGCAAGTGCATCTGCCGGAGCGGCGCTGTCTGGATCTGTTTTCGGGCAGTGGTGCGTTGGGGTTTGAAGCCGCTTCTCGGGCGGCAGCTGAGGTGGTGATGGTGGAGGCCAATCCGCAGGTGGTGCGCAGTTTGGCCACCAATATTGAACTGCTGAGGGCTGATCAAATTCGGTTGGTGTCTGGAAAAGCACAGAGTTATTTGCAACAGCCCCCTGAGCCGTTTGATCTGGTGTTTCTTGATCCACCCTTTGCGGATGATGTTTTGCCGGAGGTTTTTAGCCTGTTGGAGCAGGGTTGGTTGGCTGAGGGGGCGTTGATCTACATTGAACAGCCGCTTCGTACCGAGTTGGTTTTTCCTGCTGATTGGCAGATGTTGAAACAGAAACAAGCGGGTCAGGTTCAGGTTTGGTTGTTGGCGGTGGGGAACCCTGAATGCTGAAGTTTGAATGGGATCAAAATAAGGCCGCGAGCAATGAGAAAAAACATCAGGTCAGTTTTGCAGAAGCAAGTAGCGTTTTTTCTGATTCTTTTGAATTGACTATTTCAGACTCAGATCATTCAGCGGGTGAGTACCGTTTTATCAGTATTGGAAAATCCAGAATGGGACAGTTGCTGATTGTGTCATATACTGAAAGAGAGTCGGGATGTATCCGAATTATTAGCGCTCGATCAGCAACACACCAAGAGCAGAAATATTATGCACAAAAACATTGATAATGAGATGCGAGCAGAATACGATTTTTCACAAGCCGTGCGTGGTAAACACCATAAGTCATATCGTGAAGGCGCTAATGTGGTTTTTTTGGAAGCAGATATTGCTCAGGTGTTTAAGGATTCTGAAGCAGTTAATCATGCTTTGAGAATGTTGATGGAGCTAGCCGGTACCGAATTGAAGAGAAATCATACTAAAACTCCTTCTTAATCGACGTGCATTGCGCCATCTTGTGCAGGTGCAATGCGCGTTGCTTATTGCACCCTACGATTTCTAAGCTGCCTATCCGGCAGTGAAGCAACCGACGATCCAGCATAACGGTTTCTTGTATTTCTAAGCTGCCTATCCGGCAGTGAAGGGGAGTATATCAGCAAAAAAATAAGTTACAACAATGAGTTACTTCATTTTGGCTAAAAAAACCAATGAAAAAACCCACTACCGTAACTTATTGTATTTAATATAGTTTTTAGATCGGCTTAAAAAAAGGGTCAAAAATGGGTATTTTGAAAGAAGTGGAGTGGAGGGATTTAAAATTGTGTTACCTTAAAAAGGTGCAATGCGCGTTGCTTATTACACACTAAGTTGTTTTTTCTTCTGATTGTGCAACCATCCTTGCAAATAGAACAACTAATGATGGGGCAAGATATGCAGCAATGGTTCGAGCCGCAGTGGTGGCAACAGCTTTATCAATTGGCGATGCAGTGGTGGCTGACCACGGTGATGGTTCCCGCCACCTTGATTCAATTGGTCTTGATGGTGATCAGTTTTTTGGTGGCGCGTCGTCTGGAACCAACGGTTAATGAGTTTTTAGCCACACTCAAACAACGCGGTCGTCACCTGCCTGCTTTTCAAACCGTGGTGATGGCGTTGACGGCCATCAGCTTGCCTCTGATCTGGGTGATCATGCAGTGGTTAGCGATTACGGTCGCCGAGCAGATGTTGTGGTCGCACTCCTTGATCACCACCGTCAGCAGTCTGCTGGCCGCTTGGGTGGTGATTCGCCTCGCTTCTCACTGGTTGGATAACCCCGTCTGGTCGCGCCTCTTCGCGCTGGTGGCTTGGACGATTGCGGCGCTGAATATCTTGGCGCTGTTGCCGCAAGCCAAGGCGATGTTGGACGGTGTGGCGCTGAATGCCGGAGAGATTCGGGTTTCTGCCTTGACCGTGATCCAAGGTTTTATCGTTATGGGGGTGCTGCTCTGGTTGGCCATCGGTCTGACGGGAGTGATTGAAAAGCAGCTCCGCCGTTCCGACTCCATCAGCCCCGCTGCGCGGGTTTTGATCAGTAAGTTTGTTCGTATTGCTCTCATTTCAGCGGCGATTGTTTTCTCGTTGGATAACTTGGGCATTGATCTCACGGCTTTGGCGGTCTTTTCCGGTGCTTTAGCAGTGGGATTGGGTTTTGGTCTACAGAAGATTTTCTCTAATCTCGTCAGCGGGGTGATTTTACTGCTGGATAAGTCGATCAAACCAGGGGATGTGATTGCTCTGGGTAAGACCTACGGTTGGATTAACCATCTGGGGGCGCGTTACGTTTCGGTGATCACGCGCGATGGCGTGGAACATCTGATCCCCAACGAGGAGTTGATCACCCAGCGGGTGGAGAACTGGACGCACACGGATAACTTTATCCGCCTGAAAATTCCGGTCAGTGTCTCGTATCAGACCGATCCGCGCCAAGCGATGCAGCTCTGTGTGGAGGCGGCGCAGATGGTGCCGAGGGTGTTGCTGGATCCTGAGCCGAAATGCCAGCTGCGCGGGTTTGGTGACAGTGCGCTGGATTTGGAGCTGCGTGTCTGGTTAGAAGACCCCGAAAACGGACGCGGTAATTTGATCAGCGAGGTGCTGTTAAACGTCTGGGACAGTTTTCAGGAGCACGGCATTGAGATCCCCTATCCACAGCAGGATCTGCATCTGCGTTCAATGCCGTTACCGATTACTTCTGAAAGCTGACATTGATCTGATCGGGGGTCGGCACAATTTCACTGCTGGGTGGAATCACCAAGCGCAGACCGGCAAACAGGCTGCGATCTTCAGCAGCGGCAAAGTGGCGATAGCTGGCACGGCGCAAAGCGCGTTGGGTGTGCAGCGCTCCGCCTTTGAGGGTGACGTTGTTGGCCTCAAAGTGGATCTCGGAAAGGTAACGGTCGGGCTTGGCTTGAAAACCCTCGTAAGGGTGAAACTGATTGCTGCACCACTCCCAGACTCGTCCGGTATCTTGCAACTCACCGCTGCGAGCGGCCATCTCCCACTGAAACTCGTGGGGCAAAATCGCGCCCCGAAACGGTTCGTAACATTCGCTTAACCAGTTCACAAATGCCTGTGCTTCGTGCTGATTGATGCCCATCACCGGAGCCAAGCCATCCAACTCGTAAGGGCCGTTGATGCCGAGGGCGTACCAGTTTTTGTGTGTGTCTTGTCGCCAGTGATCGGGAGCCGAGACTTTGTTTTGTTGCTGCCACTGCCAACCTGCATTGCTCCAGAATGATTGGGTTTGATAACCGCCTTGCTGGATAAACAGGTGGTAGGCGCTGTTGTGAATCGGGTGGGTGGCGATGCGAAAGGCACTCAGTTCAACGTGTTGCAATGGCAGCTCATTGTCATAGGCTTCAGCGCTGTTTTTGTGGCCGATGCGATAGACCCCGCGCGGAATCTCTTTGAAGTAGATCGGTGGGGTCTGCGCGGGCAGTGGTTCTTTGGCTTGATAGGGTTGTTCGTTGATCTGCGCTTGTTGATTCAGCACCGCCAAAATCGCTTCGTAGTTTTTACTCAGCTCTTGCAGAATCAGATGGTAGACAAAATCATTTTCCAACAGGGGATGTTGCGGCAGTTGTTTGGGGTTGGCGAGCCACATCAGGTGTTGCTCAAAGCGTTCGTGTCCCCAGTTGAGCAGATGATCTTTGGGTGGCAGCTTTTTGCCCTGCTGTGCTAATGCTGTTTCGCCAGGCGTGAAGAGGCTGTGCAGCGGGCGGGTGTAACGATCATCGCCCTGAATCATCTCTTGTAGGTAGAAAGATTCGAGGTAGACACAGCGTCCGTAGTACCAACCGATGGGGCTGAGCAGGGGGTGAAATTGGCGATTGCAATCGCTGCCTTGCAGGGGTTCTAACAAATGGTTAAGGGAGTCGTGCAGATGGGAGATCTGCCCTAGAAGTTGGCTTTGGCTCATGCGGGCGCTCTACGATGGTGGCAATAAATGGCGCGCATTTTAGCAAAAAAATAGCCCACTCCTGTGGGCTATTTTCGTCAGGGGCTTTAATAAGCCACTGGGCAGGAAGGCAGTTTGGCGGTGTTCAAGCCCTTGCGTAAAACGGTGCTGGCTTTCAGTTTCAGGTAACGACGGTAGCTAAAACGAGTATCGCTGTGACCCATTGCGGCTTTGACTGCGGCCAGTGGATCTTCACTGTAAGAGCTGTTTTGCACGGTGACGGCTTGATGACGAGGCGCGCTGCTGGCCAACATCCCCAGTGCTTGGGATATGATCCAGAGGAACAGACCCAAACCGGCAGTGATTTCACTCATGGCATTCAGACCTTGAACCATGGTCACTAAACCGCTTACCCAGACAATGGCGATGGGGGTGGCGGTTCTCAGACCGTGCTTTTGATAAGTTGCGTAAGCGGGTAATAAAATTTGTTGGATGATATTTTTCATATTTTTCTCTCTTTTGGTCTGCAAAGCTGTTGTTGTGTTCTCTGCTTTGCTGTTGAGCTTATTTAAGCAGATTGCTCAGCAATGGATGGGAACCGCTTCACAAAAATAGCTACTTTAAATCTTAATGTTTGAACTGGGTCGCAAAATTTAGGGTTTTGAGTGGTGGGATGGAGGGTTTGTTACACTGTGGCGACAAAAATAGATGAGGTGGAAAGCTATGAACGACAACGGCCAAGCAATGCCGCAGAGCGCTGAGCATATTGCTCCTTGGGAAAAGGGCTTTGATAAGGTGGTGACTCCCTTTGAGGAGTTTATTCACGAAGAGAGCGCCAGTGGCCTGCTGTTGATGGTCTGTACCGTGATTGCTTTAATTTGTGTGAATACGGCCTTGGCACACAGTTATGAACACTTTTTTCATCAGAGCTTCTCTATTTCGGTGGCCGGTTGGACGTTGGAGCACACCCTGCATCATTGGATTAACGATGGCCTGATGGCGCTGTTTTTCTTTGTTGTCGGTTTGGAGATCAAACGGGAAGTGTTGGTGGGTGAACTCTCCAGTATGAAGCAGGCCATTTTGCCGGTGGTGGCGGCCATTGGCGGGATGGTGGTTCCGGCGTTGCTGTTTGTGCTGATGACGCTGGGTGATGAGAGTGTGCTGGGCTGGGGGATCCCGATGGCCACGGACCTGGCCTTTGCGGTGGGTATTTTGGTGTTATTGGGAAAACATGTACCGCGTGCGCTGTTGAGTTTTTTGGTGGGGCTGGCGATTGTTGATGATCTTGGTGGGGTGATGGTGATCGCGATCTTCTACACCGAGCAGATTTTCTGGATGCCGCTGTTAACGGCGGGTTTGTTATTGCTGTTATTGATCGGTTTTAACCGTTTTGGCATCTCCAAGCCGTTGCCCTATTTTATCGTCGGTTTGGGGATGTGGTTGGCGATGATGGAATCTGGGGTGCATGCGACTTTGGCGGGGATCTTGACCGCTTGGACGATTCCGGCACGTTCCAAATGTTCACCGCAAAAATTCAGTCTGCACATGCGTGAGCTGTTGGATCGTTTTGATGGAGCCTGTCAAGGTGGTTCGAATTTGATGAACAATCCTACGCAACATGCTCTCTTACAAACCTTTGAACACGGGGTGCATAAAGTGGAAACCCCGCTACAACGACTGGAGCACAGCATGCACATGCCAGTGGCCTTTCTGATTATTCCCTTGTTTGCCTTGGCCAATGCCGGTATTCCGATTAACTTTAGTGAGCTGGGCAGTATCATGGCTCAGCCGGTGACTCAAGGGGTGATGTTGGGGTTGATTGTCGGTAAGTTCATTGGCATTGCGTTGATGACCTTATTGGCGGTTAAATTAGGCATTGGTGAGTTGCCGCGTGGCACTAACAGCCAGCACATTATTGGTCTAGGCTTGCTGGGCGGGATTGGCTTTACTATGTCGATCTTTATCGCTGAGTTGGGGTTTCAGTCGATGCCGGAGCAGTTGTTGCTGGCTAAGACGGGAATTTTGTTTGCATCGATTTTTGCTGGCGTGGCCGGTTATTTGTGGCTGCGGTTTGCTTGTAATGGTTCTCTTACCAAGGAAGTTTAAAATGAAATACATGCGTGTTCTATGGGTTGCGGTTTTTTCTCTGTTTGCGTTTTCCGTTCAGGCGGGCGATATGATGCGTTCATCTTCGCCTGAAGGGGCGATGCTCTATATTATTTCGCCTCAGGATGGGGCGATGGTGAGTGACGATGTGACGGTGAAGTTTGGTCTGCGGGGCATGGGCGTGGCTCCTGCCGGAGTAGAGAAGAAAAACACCGGTCATCATCATCTGTTGGTTGATGGCAAAATGTTACCGGCGTTTGATAAACCGATGGGTGGGGAAGTCAAACATTTTGGCGGTGGTCAGACCGAAACCATGATCAAATTGGGTAAGGGCATGCACACCTTGCAACTGGTGTTGGGCGATCGTTTTCATGTGCCTCACTCACCGGCAGTGGTTTCCAAAAAAATTACGATCACAGTAAAATAACTCTCCTATAAAGTATCGGTCTTGTTCTGAGGCCGATGTTAAAAAAAGCCGTTATAATCCCCGCCATTTGTTAGGGCTGCTGTCCTTTGAATTGTTGGGGATGTGATCAACTATGAGAATATGGTTAGGGTTTGGGTTGTTGTTGCTGTTAAGCGATGTTGCAATGGCGGCTGATCACAGTCAGCGTTGGTATTTTATGTGGGGCTACAATCGTGCGCTCTATCAAAACTCAGACATCCATTTTAAAGGGGATGGATATGACTTTACTCTGCTGGATGTTAAAGGCGATGATCTGCCTTCAAGCTTCGATTGGAAATACCTGTTCCCAGATGTGACCATTCCTCAAACCGTTTCCAAAATAGGATATTACCTGAATAAAAATCATCGTATTTCGTTTGGCGTAGACCATATGAAATATAGAGTGAGGGTTGATCAGAGTGTGAAAAAAACGGGAGTGGATTATTTGGGCGGCAGCGGTGATGGCAGTGCGGCCACGGAACAGTTGCTTTCCACCTCTTACCTTAAATATGAGCATACCGATGGTCTGAATTACGTCAACTTAGGGATAGACAGTTTGAATTCGGTTTGGCACTCCGGTTCGCTGGAGTTTTCCACCTTTTACGGTCTGGATGTGGGGTTTGTTCTGCCGCGCAGTAACGTTACCTTGGGGGCGAATAACGCCCGTTATGATAAGTTTAATCTGGCCGGTTACGGTGCGGCGGTCAGTGTCGGGGTGGTTTTGGATCTGGGAAAAAACTGGTTTGTTCAGTTTGCTGCCAAACAAGGCGTGTTGGTGATGGATGATATTCGCACCACTTCCAGCCCTGCGGATTCGGCCTCACAAAACATTGTTTTTTTGCAGAGTTATTTGGCGGCTGCTTACCTGTTTTAATCGTGCTGAACGTCAGCTAGACCCTCTTTCAGAGTGGGGTATTTTAGCGTGACACCGAGATGTTCACGCAGCAGGCGGTTTTCGATCCGTTTCGATTCGGCCAGATAGGAGCGCATCCCAGCACTGAGCTGGCTCTCCATCTGTTCTGCTGAAATGGTTGATGGGCGCGGCAGTTTTAGCGTATCAGCCACTTGAAAAAAGTAGTCGCTCATGGTGCTGGGGTGGCCATCCGTGACGTTGTAGAGTGGTTTTGGTTTGGGGTGTTTGGCAGCAGCCAGACACGCTTGGGCTAAATCTTCGATCTGAATCCGATTGCTAAAAGGCGAGGCTTCTGGTGCCAATACGGGTTGACCACTGAGCAGACGTTTACGCGGCAATTTTCCGGCTCCATAAATGCCCGCTACTCGCAAGACCACCGCTGTCATTCCGTTTTTTTTTGCCCACCGAATTAATGTTTGCTCCGCATCCCAGCGCCGATAAGCACGATCCACTTGTGGATTAGCTGGGCGCTGTTCATCAATCCATTCTCCATCACAATTGCCATAAACTCCTGTGGTGCTGATTAAAATCAGTCGTTTAGGGCGTTGTCCTTGAATGGCGCTGAGAAAATTTTGTAGGCGTGGGTCATGGTTGCCTTGGATGGGTGGTGGCGCGCAGTAGTAGATTATTTTTCCTTCAACTTGAAGGTTCTTTAATCTTTCAGCCTGATCGAGATCGGTGGGGATGTGTTGAATGTTCTCAAGATTAATTTTTGAGCGGCAGAGTGCCTCCACGGTGTTGCCTGCTTGAAGTTCAGCTTTGGCCAGATGGCCACCGAGATAGCCGTATCCGACAATTAAGATTTTATTCATGCTTGGATCTGCGCTTTTGGGAAGGGCTGATGCAGGCCGTTGATGATCTCAAGGTAGTCGGGGTGGCTCGGGGTGAGGTAGCCGACTCGCACCAGAAAGTCGATAATGACCAAATTGCAGTTGAGCTTTAATTCATCGCTGTTTTGCACGATCTCAGCCACCTCATCCAGAGTGTAGAGTTGAAACGATTCGGTTTCACCATCGCTGCCCTGTGGGGTGAAGTCAGCGGGCAGTTCCAGATCGTAACAGTAGAGGGTGTCTTGACGCAGCCCAGCTGCACTTTCACGGCAGTAACTGATGGCGCTGACGGGTTTGGCCTGTTGTGCCAGCTCGTTGCTTAGAGTCGCTTCTTCGGCGCACTCTTTGGCCAAATTCTCTTCTAGACCGATATTGATTGGCAATCCACCGGCAACCATATTGTCCAGTTTTCCTGGCGCATGCCAGCGATCCATTGCTCTTCTGCCGAGCCAGAGTTTGATCTCTCCTTGTTGTTTAACGTAGCCGTTGAGGTGTTGGCCAAAAGCACGAATGCCAAAGTAGGGTGCGGCGGAACGATCTATTTGGCACACTGCTTCTTCACGAATGTTGGCTATGATGGGGTAGAGTTCGTCGTGCAAATTATGAATTAAGCCCTGTTTATGCAGCGTTTCTGTGACTGTTTTCAGTGCTTGGCTGCGCTGAGAGAAGTTCTCCAGCTTGGAGTTGAGATGCAGGCTGCTGTGTTGTTGTTGAAACCACTCTGGCCACTGTTTTATGAGTTGATCGGCCAGTGAGGGGCGCATCCAACCGACCGCGTGATGCTGAATAAAAAAGGCCAAAAAGTGATCAATTTGATAACGATTGCAGCGTTGAATGGGATTAAGATAACTCACCTTTTGTTCCTCTTTGAAGATAAAGGTACTATTGTGGCGCGCTCTTGGAGGGATGCCAAGTTGTGATTGTGTTGCAATTATGGAATGACATGCTTAGATTTTAGCTGTGCGCTTAAATGTTTCCGTTTTGCATTGACTCTTGGGGCAATTTTACGACAAGGTGGTGTCAGAGTTTAAGGAAATAATCAGAAAAGGAGTGGTTTGATGAAGAGGGCTTTGATCGTAACGGTTGTCAGTTTTACTGTCGTTTTACTGCTGGGCTGTTCTCCTGATACCTCATCACAAAATCAGAATGCTCGGCAAGGTTTTAGTACCCCAATAAAACCTAATGCTCCTCCTCCTCCCAGCCCTCATTCTGAATCAGCCGTTTCTCCTGAGGTTGCCGAGGAGGTTGTCACGCCACTGTTGCAAAAGCCTGCCGTTGAACCGAGTTTGCCAGCAAAGAAACCACAGAGAAAGGCTGTTTCGCTGCAACAAATTCGTGCTACGGCTTGGCCGTCGGTGCCGACTACCACAGAGCTGGAAACATCGGCTAGCCGTTATTTGGTTTCTTTGGAAATGTATCGACGGGCGTTGGAGGCAAAACGGGAATCTTTAGAATTGGCGCGTCAAGAAGGGGTGATGCAGTCAAAGGAGTATGCCGCCATGATTGAACGTTATCGACAAGGTATTCGAGCTTTCCGGTTGGGTTACGCCCGTTACAAACAGCGCCAAATAAAGCCGTAAATTAGGAATTTTCTTTAGTGGTTTTTTCAGTGAAGCGTTTTGCCGTGCTGCGCACATTGACCAGCAGTTTTTGCAGTGACCGTTTGGGAAATAGGTTGAGCAGTGGTTTTGGAATGCAGCCAATGACTTTATCGGCGCTGTTGCTGAGAGCAGGGCGGCTCTGTTCCCACCAAGTTTCTGGGCGCTTGAGCAGGGTGTTTTCCAATAACCGCAGTTCATGATAAACCCGTTTACGTTTGATTTGATAGACATCAAGACCTTCTTGAGAAAACCTCCCATTTTGGTGCCAGTGCCTGACGTCATCCCCGACTTTTTCGGTAATGGCGCGGATTTTTTGGTACTGTCTGCTGCTCAGTAGTTCATCACTGTTGTAACGATGAGACTTAAAAATCACTCCCTGTTTCTCTGCCGCTTTTTGTCTGAGCGCCTCCATCTCTCCAGAAACATGATGGAATTTGCGTTTGAATAACGCCTGATGTTCGTGTCGTTGTTTTTTCATCATCGTTGAGTCATTGCTGTTTAATTGTGTCGTTTGCCCTTCAATGTAACAAATTCACCCTCTGGAGTGGAGTATGAAAGAGTACCGGTTTGCGATAAGTGAAAACAATATCAGAAAAACTTCTTTTAATGGGATTTTTTTGGGTATTAGTAGTTGCTAATGTCTTTTTGGGACGGTTTATACATTTTTTCTGAATGAGGTTGTTTGTGAATAAAAATGGTATTTTGGTTTTTCTGCTGTTATCCGCTGTTGTGCAGGCCGAAGGCTGGCAAGGTGAGGGTGAGCTGGGTGTGACCTTGACCAGCGGTAACAGTGAGACGGAGAGCTGGAATGGCCGTGTTGATCTAAAACACGACAGCGAACAGTGGCGTAACAGCTTGGGTTTACAGAGTTTGAAAGCCTCCAATCAGGCAGTGGTGACAGCGGAACGTTATGTGGCCGCGTTGAAATTGGATTATAAAATCAACGGCAATTATGCTTTTGCTGCGTTTCGTTATGAGGATGATCGTTTCAGTGGTTACGATTATCAGACTTCACTGACGCTTGGAATGGGGCGGCGTTTTTGGGAGAGTGAAGGCCGGTTATTGGATCTCTCGGTGGGTTTGGGTAACAAGCGTTCCAGTGAAAATTTGACCGGCGTTACTTCAAGTGAGGCCATTGTGCGTGCTGGAATGCTGTTCAACTACCCTCTGAATACGCAGGTATCTTTGAGTGAAGAGCTGTTAGTGGAGTCCGGTCAAGATTTGATCCAAACTCAATCAGTGACGGGATTGGCAGTGAATATGAGTCAACATTTGGCAGCGAAATTTTCTCTGACGGCAACGCACAATTCGCAGGTGCCGCTGGGCAGTGAGAAGACCGATACGATTACGGCGGTCTCCTTGCTTTATCGGTTGTGAGCTAGCCTAGCCGATAGTGTTTATTGACCTCTTCTAAGATCTGCCAGCGGCAGGTCAGTCCGGCTGGAAAGGTAATGTAGTCTCCGGCAAAAAACTCCATTGGCTCGCCCTCTGTTGGGGTGACGATGATATGGCCATCCAGTAGGTAGCAGGCTTCATCAACCTTGTAAGTCCATTCAAATTCAGAGACATCTTTATTCCACAGCGGCCAGTCATAAACACCCCAGACTTCCAGTTTTCCAGGAGCGGGGTTGCGTTCAAATAAAATTTGCATTGAAGATACCTTGTTGGTTAGCGAGTGGGTTTGTGCCAGTCGTCTAAATTGGCGGGACAGAGTACCCCACGCATGGTGTTGATCAGGGTTAGAATTTTGTCATTACGGATGCGGTAGTAGATTCGATTGGCCTCTTTACGCGAGACCAGGATGTTTTTATTACGCAGTTGATCCAGATGCTGAGAGATGTTGCTCTGTGTGGTGCCGACTTTTTCCATGATTTCACGTACCGACAGCTCGGTGCCACCCAATGAACAGATGATTTTCCAGCGCAGCGGATGCGCCATCGCTTTGAGGGCGTTGGCGGTCATCTCGGTGTCTTCTTGTTGGCCGTTGGGCAAATTGGGGATCGTCATGCTAAAGCTCCGTGGCAGGTGAATCCGTCAGTAGGCACTTTACTGGATCGGTTAGAGAGTTTCATTAAGTCTCTGCTTCTTGAGCGTGCAGGCGACTGTAGCCGCTCATGTTTTTGGCAATGCAGATAATGTCGCTGATCTCATTGTGGTCATTATGCAGCGCGGTGCGTGAGAAGAGGATCGGTACACGGCTGTTGTCTTGGGCAATGAAACGCGCTTCGATATCACGGATGGCACCGGTACGAATCAGCGCTTCTAACCAAATCCCCATAAAGGCTTTGGCCTGCACTTGATCTTCCTCTTCAAAGACATCGCCAATGGCCATGTTGATCAACTCTTGCTGGTTGTAACCGAGCATCTCGCAGGCGGCGCGGTTGACCGATTTGATCTTCCCCTCTGGGTCGAGAATCAACAAGGCTTCGCCCATCGTTTGCAAAATATTCTGCAGGTGGTTGTTGGTCTGTTTCAGCTCGGCGGTGCGTTCTGCTACTTGTTCTTCCAAGCGGCGGTTGAGATCACGCTCTTTCTCAATCAGACGAAAGTAGGTGCTGATTTTATTCAACAGCTGATGGTCGTCGATGGGTTTGAGCAGGTAGTCGGCGGCTCCGAGGGCGTAACCTTTTTGTTGGAACTCATCGCTTTTAAAGGCCGCAGTAAGAAATATGATCGGAATATCACGGGTTTTTTTGCGAATCTTTAACATGGAAGCGGTTTCAAAACCGTCCATTTCCGGCATCTGCACATCAAGAATAATCAGATCGAGCTGAGGCGTGTTGAGCGCTAACTCAATGGCTTTTTTGCCGCCTTCGGCTTGTAAAATGTCCACATCCATTTGGCTTTTAAGCAAGCTGTGTAAGCTGAAAAGATTGTTGGGATTGTCATCGACAATCAGTACTTTAAAGCCACTGTAACGAATCATGTGGAAGCGTCTCCTGAGGGTAAGAGATAGGGACTGATGCTGTCTAAAAGGCTTTTAGGGTCAAGGGGTTTGTTGAGGCTGCTGTTGGCTCCAGCACGTAAGCAAGTTTCCAGCTCGCTGATTTTGTCACTGTCGAGTAGGGCGATAACCTTGAGTTGTTGGAAACGATCCTGTTGGCGTAGAGTTTTGAGGGTGGTAAAAGCGTCCATCTCTGGCATCTGCATATCCAATAAAACCAGCGCAAAATCGGGTTCATCGTGCAGGGTTTCCAGTGCTTCTTTACCATCCCCCGCAGCGGTGACATCCAAGTTCCAGCTCTCCAGTAGTGGAGTGAGGCTGAGCAGATCTTTCAGATCATCGTCCACCAGCAGCAGGCGTTGCTGCTTGAAGTTTGCTGTTACCTCGATGGGTTTTGGTTCCATTTCTGGTTCTGATGGGGTCATTTGTTCGGCTGATTGATGGGTAATGACAACGTGTTCGTTGTCGATCAGCTGGGTGTTAACTTCCAGTGGCAGCTTGAGATGGAAGCTGGAGCCTTGGTGGGGCTGGCTTTCCAGAGTGATTTCGGCACTCAGCAGGTGAGCTAATTCTCGACTGATGCTCAGACCCAAACCGGTACCGCCAAAACGGCGACTGGTGGAGCCATCCGCTTGGCGAAAAGCCTCGAAGATCAATTGCTGTTTTTCAGCGGGGATGCCGATGCCGCTGTCGTGGATGCTGATTTGAATGGGGCGTTCTGCCTGATCTCTGTCTGGATTGGATTGCAGTTGAATTTCAACGCAGCCTTGTTGAGTGAATTTAACCGCATTGGAGAAGAAGTTTTTTAGGATTTGGCGCAATTTTTCGCGGTCACTGACAAGGTGGCTGGTTGCGGTGTCATCAATTTTCAGACTGAAGGTGAGGTTTTTGGCATCGAACTGCGGTTGCAGCAGCTCCAGCAACTCCTGTAATAGAGGTGCAAGTTCAACGGATTCGAGGTGAACGGTGCATTTGCGCGCCTCGATTTGCGACAGATCTAAGATGTTGTCGATCAATGATTTCAGGTCGGAACCGGCGTTGTGAATGACTTTAGCCTGTTGGTGACTCTCTGCATCCAGCTTAGTTTGATTGGTGAGTAATTTGGAGAGCAGCAAAATGGAGTTCAGTGGGGTGCGCAGTTCGTGACTGACATTGGCTAAAAATTCCGATTTGTAACGGTTGGACTCTTCCAGCTCTTGGGCGTGGTGCCGCAGTTTTTGGCTGTGTTGGGCGTGTGTTTTGGAGAGTTGAGTCAGCTCAGCTGCCAGTTGTTTGACCTCTTGTGGGCCACGCCAGCGAAAGTGGACTTCAGACTCGCCCTTGAGTACTTGATTGATGCCAGAGAGTAGGTCGCGGCTAAAACCAGAAAGCCGTTTGGCGATCCAATGAGCGATCAGCAGTACGACAATAAACAGTACGGCCATCACCAGCAGGGTGCGGTTTTCCAGTCGATTGCTAAAGCTCTCCATCGGTGAGGGATCGACTCGTCGCCCAACCCAGAGTGCACCGTTTTTTTCTGTGGCAAACAGGGGTACCCAGATAACTTGTTCACTGGCCTGTTTCCAAAGGGTGAAGGTGCCGTTGGCAAACAACTCTTTGAGGCCAGGATAATCTTTGAAGGCCTGAGCGTCGTCGCTGACCGCTTCACCGTATTTCAGATAACTGCCGTTGTTATAGACCCAATGGGTATTTTGATAGGCTTTGGCCAGCCCACCAATGTCCAGATGAACCACCACTGCACCTAATTTTTTAGCGGGATTGTTGTCTGCTGTGATTGGGCTGATTAGGCTGAGGTTCATAAAATGCCGAGAGTTAATTCTTCCAGCAGCAGGGTTAAAGCG
>CAZTQX010000021.1:0-25399 GCA_964615985.1 uncultured Gammaproteobacteria bacterium
CCATCCCCGAAGTGGTGGTGGAGCTGCACATGGTGTTTGGCTCGGCGGCTCTGTTTGACCATCACTTTAACATAGCCCATTTTTTAAAAATTGTGGCTTATGTGGTGCCGATGTTGGGTTTGACGCTGGACTATATCCGCACCTACCAAGAGCAGCAGCGCAGTGCTGCTGCTCTTGATGCCGTCAATCAAAAATTGGCGCACTCCAATGCGGAGTTGGCCACCTCAAATGCCGAACTTGAGCAGTTTGCTTATATCGCTTCGCACGATTTGCAAGAACCGTTGCGAACCGTTACCAGCTTTTTGCAACTGCTGGAGAACGATCGTGATTCCAATTTAAGTCAGGATGGCAAAAAATACATCGATTTTGCCATGACGGGCAGTGCGCGCATGAAAAATTTGGTGGAGGGCTTGTTGGACTTTTCTCGCTTGGGTTCGGCTCAGCCGGATTTGCAGCTGGTGGACAGCGGGGCTGTGTTGCGCACGGTGTTGGCAGATCTTGAGGCGTCGATGCAAGAGGCAGCCATTCACATTGAGGTGGGAGACCTACCGATGGTGCAGGCTGATCAAGATCTGCTCTATCAATTGTTTCAAAACCTGCTGGCTAACGCCATTAAATATCACGCCGATCAGCCTAAAATTCATGTTTATGCCGAGTTGGTGAAGGGGCTGTGGCATTTTTCGGTGCGGGACAACGGCATTGGTATGGAGCCAAAGCACCATGAGCGTATTTTCCAAATTTTTCAGCGCCTGCACGGCCAGCATGAATATTCAGGGGTGGGCATTGGGCTGGCCATGTGCAAAAAAATTGCGGAACGTTTGGGTGGCAAGATCTGGGTGGAGTCCGAGTTAGGCGTTGGCTCGACCTTTTTCTTTACCCTTTACGCTCCGTAGTGTCTCTCTACGTAGTTTTCGATCAGTTGTTGAAACTCGGCAGCGATTTCATCGCCTTTGAGCGTGACGGTTTTCGCGCCGTCTTCGTAGACGGGAGCCACAGGGCGTTCGCCGGTGCCGGGCATACTGATGCCGATGTTGGCCTGTTTGCTCTCTCCAGGGCCGTTGACCACACAGCCCATCACCGCCACGTTCATGGATTCAACGCCAGGATATTGGTTTTTCCAGATGGGCATCTGCTGGCGTAGAAAGTCTTGGGTCTGTTCGGCCAGACTCTGAAAAAAGGTGCTGCTGGTGCGGCCACAACCGGGGCAGGCAATTACCATCGGGGTGAAGGCACGCAAGCCCAGTGTTTGTAATATCTCTTGGCCGACCACCACCTCTTGGGTGCGTTTGCCGCCCGGCTCTGGGGTGAGGGAGATGCGAATGGTATTGCCGATGCCTTCGTTGAGCAGAATCGCCAAGGCCGCTGTTGAGGCGACAATGCCTTTGGAGCCAATGCCCGCTTCGGTCAAACCCAGATGCAAGGCGTAGTCACAGCGTTGTGCCAGATCACGGTAGACGGCGATCAGATCTTGCACGCCGCTCATTTTGCAGGAGAGGATGATTTTGTCCTTGCCCAAACCCAACTCTTCGGCTTTTTGCGCGCTCTCTAAGGCGGAGATGACCACAGCTTCACGATTAATTTGCAACAGGCTTTTTGGTTTGTCCAGTTGAGCGTTTGCGTCTAACAGACGTGCCAGCAGTTCTTGATCGAGACTGCCCCAATTGACCCCAATGCGCACAGGTTTGTCGTATTGAATGGCAAACTCGATCATGGTGGCGAACTGTTCATCGCGGCGTTTGCCACGCCCCACGTTGCCAGGGTTGATGCGGTATTTGTCTAGGGCAGCGGCGCATTCGGGGTGTTTGGTCAGCAGCTTGTGGCCGTTGAAATGAAAATCACCGACGATGGGGACGTCGCAGCCCATTTTTTGCAGTTGCTGTTTGATTTCAGGCACCGCTTTGGCGGCCTCTTCGGTGTTGACGGTGATGCGCACCAGTTCCGATCCGGCGTTGGCCAGCTCGGCGATCTGGACGGCGGTGCGGATGATGTCAACGGTGTCTGTGTTGGTCATGGATTGCACCACCACGGGTGCGTCACCGCCGATTTGAACGTTGCCGACCATGACGGTTTGGCGTGTGGGGGTGTGGTTTGAAGAATTGTTTTGGGACATAGTGATTTTAAGGCTGCTTGGAAGATGCAGATATAGTAGCTTTTTTTGCGCGAATGATCACTCAGGTATTGAACTTTCTCTTTTGATCCCTATTATCCCTTTTTGTTTTACGGTCTTAATAGAATTGAGCGAGGTTATCCGAAACGATGTCAACTGAAGGTGTGCCAAACAATCCAGAGCAGCAGGATGTTGTTCCTGCTGAAGAAGAGGTGTTGGAAGTCAGCAATGATCTGCCAGCGGAGGAAGCGGTCGAGCTTGCTGAGCCACCGAAGGGTGTTGATGGCGGTGGGTCTGTGAGCCGTGAGATTTTCAGTACGGTCACCGAAGAGCTTGAAAAGGCTCGTTCAGAAGCGACGGATTACTGGAATCGTCTGTTACGCATGCAGGCCGAGATGGAAAACATGCGCAAACGCAATCAGCGTGCGTTGGATAACGCGCATAAATATTCATTGGAAAAGTTTTCCGCCGAGTTGCTGGGTGTGGTGGACAGTTTGGAGATGGGTCTGCAAGCAGCTAAACAAGACGGTTCGGATGTCAAACACATTGTCGAGGGTACGGAGTTGACCCTGAAGATGTTTTTCCAGACCTTGGAGAAGTTCGAGATTGAAGAGGTCAACCCCCTGGGGAAGAAATTTGATCCAGCTTTGCACCAAGCGATGGGCCTGTTATCGGCGGCAGAAGGCATTGAAAGCAATACGGTGATCACCGTGATGCAGAAAGGTTATCAATTGCATGAACGTTTGCTGCGTCCCGCTTTGGTGATGGTTTCGAAATAAGCTCACCAATCCCCTTGAATTTGTCTGAACTGCCTATAACTAATGCAGTAGAGATTTTTCGGGTTTTAATTTTTTAGATTTCAGAGTGTTGGAGAAAGAATAATGGGAAAAATTATCGGTATTGATTTGGGCACCACAAACTCTTGTGTGGCGATTATGGAAGGCGATACTCCTCGAGTGATTGAGAACAGCGAAGGGGATCGCACCACTCCTTCCATCGTCGCGTTTGCTGACGATGACGAAGTGATTGTCGGCCAATCGGCCAAACGTCAAGCGGTGACTAATCCTCACAACACCTTGTATGCAGTCAAACGTCTGATCGGGCGTCGTTTTGAAGAAGACGCGGTACAGAAAGACATCAAGCTGGTGCCGTATAAAATTGTTAAAGCCGATAACGGCGATGCTTGGGTGGAAGCGCAGGGCAAAGCGATGGCCGCTCCTGAGATCTCTGCTCGCGTTTTGCAGAAGATGAAAAAGACCGCTGAAGATTATCTCGGCGAAGAGGTGACCGAAGCGGTCATTACCGTACCGGCTTATTTCAACGATTCTCAGCGTCAAGCCACCAAAGATGCCGGTCGCATCGCGGGCTTGGAAGTGAAACGTATTATCAATGAGCCGACCGCCGCTGCATTGGCGTACGGCATGGATAAAAAGCGTGGTGATAAAACCATCGTGGTTTACGATCTCGGTGGCGGTACCTTTGATGTTTCGATTATCGAGATTACTGAAGCGGACGGCGATCATCAGTTTGAAGTGCTCTCCACCAATGGGGATACTTTCCTCGGTGGTGAAGATTTTGATATGCGCATCATCGATTATCTCTCCGATGAATTTAAACGCGACACCGGCATTGATCTGCACAACGATCCTTTGGCACTGCAACGCCTGAAAGAGGCGGCTGAAAAGACCAAAATCGAACTCTCTTCCAGTCAGCAGACGGAAGTGAACTTGCCTTACATCACTGCCGATGCATCGGGCCCTAAACATCTCAATCTGAAAATGACCCGCGCCAAGCTGGAGTCACTGGTTGAAGATTTGGTGCAGCGTACCGACGGCCCTTGTCGTACCGCACTGCACGATGCCGGTTTGAGTGTCGGTGAAATTGATGATGTCATTTTGGTGGGTGGCCAGACTCGGATGCCAATGGTGCAAGCCACGGTGGAAGAGTTCTTCGGTAAAGAACCTCGTCGTGATGTAAACCCCGATGAAGCGGTGGCCATTGGTGCGTCTATTCAAGGCGGTGTTTTGAGTGGTGAAGTCACAGACGTGCTGTTGTTGGATGTAACGCCTCTTTCTTTGGGTATCGAAACCCTTGGTGGCGTGATGACCAAATTGATTGATAAAAACACCACCATCCCGACTAAAGCCAATCAAGTCTTTTCCACCGCTGAGGATAATCAGAGTGCGGTGACCGTGCATGTCATGCAGGGTGAGCGTGAGATGGCGATGCACAACAAGTCGTTGGGTCGTTTTGATCTGGGTGATTTGCCCAGCGCACCCCGTGGCGTGCCACAGATTGAAGTGAACTTTGATATTGATGCTAACGGTATCTTAAACGTTTCGGCAAAAGACAAAGCCACTGGCAAAGAACAGTCCATTGTCATTAAAGCTTCCAGTGGTTTGTCGGATGAAGAGATCGATGCGATGGTGCGTGATGCTGAAGCCCATGCGGAAGAAGATCGTAAGATGAAAGAGCTGGTGGAAGCCCGCAATCAAGCAGACTCCCTGATTCACTCTTCGGCTAAATCCGTTGTCGATCTGGGTGATAAAGTCACCGACGATGAGAAGAAAGAGATTGAAGAGGCCAGTGAAGCGCTCAAAGCGGTCATGGACAGCGATGATAAATTGGTGATCCAAGAGAAAACCGAAGTGTTGGCCACAGCCTCTTCGAAATTGGCGGAACGCATTTACGCCCAACAGGCGGAAGCCGAAGCTGCGGCAGGAGAAGGCGAGTCTGCTGAAAACGCTGCCAACAATAACGATGATATTGTTGACGCAGAGTTTGAAGAAGTGAAAGACGATAAGAAGTAGAGTTTGGAATAGTTTCAAATGAAGGCGAGCGTCCGTTACGGTGGCTTAAGTAACGGACGTTTTCGTGTGGTGAAGACTGCACTGTTTTGATAAAAGGCGTGACGTGATGTCAAAACGTGATTATTACGAGGTGCTCGGGGTACAGAAAAATGCGACTGATCCCGAGTTAAAAAAGGCTTATCGACGTTTGGCGATGAAATATCATCCGGATAGAAATACCGATGATAAAAGCGCTGAAGATAAGTTTAAGGAGGCCAAAGAGGCGTTTGAGATTCTGAAAGATTCTCAAAAGCGCGCCGCTTATGACCAGTTTGGTCATGCCGGTGTGGACTCCTCTATGGGCGGTGGTTCTGGAGCCGGTGCCGGAAATTTCAGTGATATTTTCGGTGATGTGTTTGGTGACATCTTTGGTGGTGGCCGTGGCGGAGCCGGTGGTGGTGGGGGTCAACGTTCTTATCGTGGTTCTGATCTGCAGTACAATCTGGAGATTAATCTAGATGAAGCCGTTGCTGGCACTACGGTAAGTGTCAGTGTGCCGACAATGGTCGGCTGTGAGCCTTGTGATGGCAGCGGGGCTAAAAAGGGCAGCAAACCACAAACCTGTCCGACCTGTCACGGCATGGGTCAGGTGCGTATGCAGCAAGCTTTCTTCTCTGTACAGCAGACCTGTCCCTCTTGTGGCGGTAACGGTCAGGTGATTCAGAACCCCTGTGACAGTTGTCATGGTTCGGGTCGTAGACAGGAGACGAAAAAACTGTCGGTGAAAATTCCTGCGGGAGTGGATACCGGTGATCGAATTCGTCTCTCTGGCGAGGGTGAGGTGGGTGAAAACGGTGGCCGTGCCGGAGACCTGTATGTGCAATTGTCGGTGAAAAAACACGCAATTTTTGAACGCGATGGCAGCAATCTGCTCTGCGAAGTACCGATTAACATCGTGACCTCGGCCTTGGGTGGTGATCTGGATGTGCCGACCTTGAGCAATAAAGTCAAGCTGAAAGTACCAGCGGGTACGCAGACGGGTAAGGTCTTTCGGGTGCGTGGCAAGGGCGTGAAACCGATTCGTGGTGGTGAAGTAGGAGATCTGCTTTGTCGCGTGAAGGTGGAAACGCCGGTTAATCTCACCGCTGGACAGGAAGAGTTGTTACGTCAATTTGGTGATACGTTGCATCTGAGTCGTGGTGGGGATCGACACAGTCCTCAAGAGCACGGTTTCATTGATAAAGTGAAAAAATTTGTTGATGATCTAAAGGGCTAGTAATGGTTCTAGCGACGTTCTTAAGAACGTAGGCACTTTGGGCAAAGTAGGTGAACTTCACCGCTTTGCCTTTTTATTGCCCGTAACGTTCGTCTTTGGGTCGATTTGCGATATAATCGCGCAAGTTTGCCGCTGTTAGGAATTAAAAAGAGATGATGAATCGAGTTGCCGTGATTGGTGCTGCGGGACGAATGGGGCGAAACCTCATTGAGGCCGCGTTACAGCATGATGAAATTCAACTGAGTGTGGCCACAGAGCATGAATCCCATGCGGCGCTGGGTATTGATGCCGGTGTGTTGTTGGGTCAAGCGCCTCTGGATGTGGCGATTTGCGCTGAGTTGGCACGGGCGGGTGACTTTGAGGTGGCGATTGATTTCACTCGCCCTGAAAGCACCTTGATGACACTGGAGTTTTGTCGCCAGCAGAGTAAGGCGATGGTGATCGGTACCACCGGCTTTTCCGATGAGGAAAAAGCTGTGATTCAACAGGCAGCCACTGAGATCCCTGTGGTGTTTGCTCCCAATATGAGCGTTGGGGTCAATGTCACCCTGAAACTGTTGGCGATGGCGGCCAAGATTTTGGGCGACGATTACGATGTTGAGGTGATTGAAGCCCATCATCGTTATAAAGTTGATGCCCCGTCGGGTACGGCGCTGAAAATGGGCGAAGTGGTGGCGGAAGCGCTGGGTCGTGATTTGAAAAGCTGCGCGGTTTACGGTCGTGAGGGTCGAGGCGAAGAACGTGATGCCAAGACCATTGGTTTTGAGACCATCCGTGCTGGGGATATTGTCGGTGATCATACGGTGATGTTTGCCACTTTGGGTGAGCGGGTCGAGATTACTCATAAAGCCTCCAGTCGCATGACTTTTGCCAACGGTGCGGTGCGCGCAGCAGCGTGGTTGCAAGGTCGTCCGGCGGGGCTGTACGACATGCAAGATGTGTTGGGTTTATAACAAAACAAGAACAGAAAATAGGTCATTAATTTATGAAAATCGCGGCGGTATTTCCGGGGCAAGGCTCCCAATCGGTGGCCATGTTGGTCGAATTGGCTGAAACCTATCCTGAGGTTAAAGCAACTTTTGCTGAGGCCTCTCAACGGCTTGATTACGATCTTTGGGCGTTGGTGCAAGCGGGTCCAGTGGAGAAGTTGAATCAAACGGAGTTTACCCAACCGGCCATGTTGGCCGCTGGGGTGGCGACCTATCGTGTTTGGTTGGCAGCCGGTGGTGCTGAGCCGGAAGTTTTGGCCGGTCACAGCTTGGGTGAGTACAGTGCTTTGGTGGTGGCAGGTGTGTTGTCGCTTGCCGATGCCGCTTGGCTGGTTTCTGAGCGTGGTCGTTTGATGCAAGCGGCGGTGCCTGCCGGTGAAGGGGCAATGGCAGCCATTTTGGGCTTGAGCGACGAGCAGGTGATTGAGGTTTGCAGCGCTGCGGCTCAAGGCGAAGTGGTGGAAGCGGTGAACTTTAACTCCAGTGGTCAGGTGGTGATTGCCGGTCAAAAGGCGGCAGTTGAACGTGCCATGAGCGCTGCCAAAGAGGCGGGAGCCAAGCGTGTCTTGCCGTTGCCGGTCAGTGTGCCATCGCACAGCAGTTTGATGAAAGGTGCGGCGGAGCAATTGGCGGATCGTTTTGAACAGCTTGAGTTTTCAGAGCCAAGCAGTCCTGTATTGCAAAACGTCTCTGCCACGGCAGCAGCGGATCTTGATGGGTTAAAAAGTGCGCTGCAACAGCAGCTCTTTAGTCCGGTGCAGTGGGTCAATTGCGTGCAAAATTTAAAAGCCGCAGGTGCCGATGTGTTGTTGGAGCTGGGGCCAGGTAAAGTTCTGACCGGTTTAGCGAAACGCATTGATCGTCGTTTTGCCTCGTTTGCGGTGGCAGACAGCGCCACCTTAGAGAAGGCTCTAACTCACTGTAAAGGAGAATAACGATGTTGGAAAAACAGATTACCTTGGTGACCGGTGCCAGTCGTGGCATCGGCAAAGCCATTGCCCTCTCTCTTGCTGGGCAAGATGCATTTGTGATCGGTACCGCAACGTCTGATGCCGGTGCTGAGGCAATTACCGCCTATTTGCGTGATGCGGGCGTTGAAGGAATTGGAAAAAAACTGAACGTCACCGAGCCGGAAGGCATCACCAGTCTGATTGCTGAGATTACGAAACAATACGGTGCCATCACGATCTTGGTCAATAATGCCGGTATCACCCGCGATAATCTGTTATTACGGATGAAAGAGGCCGAGTGGGATGATATTTTACAAACCAATCTCAGTTCCATTTTCCGCGTCAGCAAAGCCTGCATGAAAGGGATGATAAAGGCGCGTAAAGGACGTATCATTAACATCGCTTCGATTGTGGGTGTGACTGGCAATCCTGGTCAGGCCAACTACGCCGCTGCAAAAGCCGGTATGATCGGTTTTGCCAAGTCGATGGCACAAGAGGTGGGGGCGCGTAACATTACCGTCAACACGATTGCGCCTGGTTTTATTGATACGGATATGACACGGGCGTTGTCAGAGTCGCAAAAAGAGGCATTGTTGGTTAAAATCCCACTCAAGCGCTTGGGAGAAGCCGATGAAATTGCCCATGCGGTGACCTTTTTAGCCTCACCACAAGCGGGTTACATTACAGGCCATACGTTGCACGTCAACGGCGGCATGCATATGAATTGATGTTGGGTGAGTGAGTAACGATTTTGTTTGTGGAGTTCGGTCACTGTGTAAATCCATTGGATTGCGGGGCGCGAACTCTCTAAAATAGCCAAGCTGTATTGTCAGCTTTAGAATCCTGGAGATTGATTGAAATGAGCAGTATTGAAGAGCGAGTCAAGAACATTGTTGTAGAACAGCTCGGTGTGAAAGAAGACGAAGTAACGAATGTTGCGTCATTTGTTGATGATCTGGGTGCAGATTCACTGGACACCGTTGAGCTGGTCATGGCATTGGAAGAAGAATTTGAGTGTGAAATTCCTGATGACGATGCAGAGAAAATCACCACCGTGCAACAAGCGATTGACTACGTTTCTAAAAACTTAGATTAAGTTCGATTGTTGGTGTTGTACGCTATTTAAAGCTTAAAACCGCCGTTGTGTGTTGCACGACGGCGGTTTTGATCTTTTGGATGTTGAATTTACTTTTTAGTGGGGAGACAAGATTTTGGCGAGCAGACGTGTTGTGATTACGGGGCTGGGTATTGTTTCCCCAGTGGGAAGTACGGTTGACAGTGCTTGGGAGAACATTCTGGCAGGGTGTTCCGGAGCGGCTCCCATCAGCCACTTTGATGCGACTGATTTTTCGGTGCGTTTTTCAGCCCCAGTGAAAGATTTTGATGTGACCCAGTATCTACAGAAAAAAGAGATGAAAAAGATGGATCTCTTTATTCACTACGGTATGGCTGCTTCTATTCAGGCTTTTGAAGATTCGGGTCTGGAAGTGACCGAAGAGAATGCCGAGCGCATTGGGGTGGCGGTGGGTTCCGGTATCGGTGGCCTGCCCTACATCGAAGCGCAGCGGGCGGTGTATGAAAAGAAGGGCCCACGCAAGGTCTCGCCTTTCTTTGTCCCCGCAACGATCATCAATATGATCTCCGGTAATTTCTCCATTCGTTACGGTTTGAAAGGGCCGAACATTGCTATTGTGACCGCCTGTTCCACTGGCACTCACAGCATCGGTGATGCGGCACGTCTGATCGAATATGGTGATGCGGATGTGATGGTCGCTGGCGGAGCTGAAATGGCCTGTTCACCTCTGGGTTTGGGTGGTTTTGCCGCCGCGCGGGCGCTTTCGACCCGTAACGACGATCCCACCACCGCCAGTCGCCCTTGGGACAAAGACCGTGATGGTTTTGTTTTGGGTGACGGTGCCGGTGTCTTGGTGTTGGAAGAGTACGAACACGCCAAAGCGCGTGGGGCGAAAATCTACGCCGAAGTGACCGGTTACGGCATGAGCGGTGATGCGTATCACATGACCATGCCAGCCAAAAACGGTGATGGTGCGCGTCGTTGCATGCGTAACGCGATGAAAAACGCAGGGCTGAATCCTGAGCAAGTGGATTACATCAACGCCCACGGTACCTCAACGCCTGCCGGTGACATCGCTGAAACTCAGGCGATGAAGGGTGCATTGGGCGATCACGCCTACAAAGTGGCGGTCAGCTCGACCAAATCCATGACCGGTCATCTGTTGGGTGCGGCGGGTGGCATTGAGGCGGTCTTTACTGTCTTGGCGATTCGAGATCAGGTGGCTCCCCCGACGATCAACATCTTTAATCAAGACCCTGAATGTGATCTGGATTATGTGCCCAACACCGCCCGAGAGATGAAAATCGATCATGCGTTGTCAAACTCGTTTGGTTTCGGTGGCACCAATGGCACCTTGATTATGAGCAAGATCTAGCGACTCTGCATGACAACGCTGGTCAACGGTGAGTTAACAGAGTCGATTTCGGCTCTGGATCGTGGTCTGGCGTACGGTGATGGCCTGTTTGAAACTCTTTCGGTTCGAGCGGGTCAGCCTCTGCTCTGCTCTGAGCATTTTGAACGGCTGCTGTTGGGTTGTTCGCGTTTAAATATTCCCTTTTCTGATCTGAATCAACTTCGTTCTGAAGTCGATCAACTTTGTCAAAATCGTGATGGTATTTTAAAAATTATTGTTACCCGAGGCGTGGGTCGTCGAGGTTATGCTTCTTCTAACTCTCAACCAACACGCATCATTTCGTTTACGCAACAGCCGAGAATCGTTGCCAGCGAGCTGGAGAGCGTGCGGGTCAGACTCTGTCAAAGTCGTTTGTCGATGAACCCTCAACTGGCTGGAATCAAACACCTCAATCGTTTGGAGCAGGTGTTGGCGCGTGCCGAGTGGGATGATGATCAGATCGCTGAAGGTATTATTCAATCGCTCTCTGGTGAGGTGATCGAAGGGGTTAGCAGCAACTTGTTTGTGGTGCGAGAGGGGGTGTTGTTAACACCCGATCTGAGTCAGTGCGGCGTGGCAGGAGTGATGCGACAAACCCTGATGGCAGCAGCGAAGGAGATGGATTTGGCTTGTCATATTGCTCATCTTACGCTTGAAGATCTTTATCAGGCTGATGAGTTGCTGTTGTGCAACAGCGTGGTAGGCATTCGTGGAGTTCGGCAGTTTGAAGAGCGTCTTTGGCCGCAAGTGGGACAGATCACGCAGCGACTTTGGCAGCAGATGAAGCATCATTGGTGAGGGAAATATCGTGTTAAAAAAAATCGTATGGTTATTGCTTGGCTTGTTTTTACTCATTTCTGCTGTGTTCGCTTATTTAGCCTGGGATCTGGATCAATTTTTAAAAGCACCACTGACCTTGAAAGAGCCGTTCTCTTATCAAGTGAAGTCCGGTGCAAGTGTTCGCTCCATTGAACGGGATTTTATTGATCGTGGTCTTCTCTCTCGGCCTTACTATTTCTCCTCATATGCTCGTTATAAAAAGCTCTCGGCCAAAATCAAAGCGGGAGAGTATCGGATTGAAACGGGCTTAACGCCGCCACAGCTGCTGGATCTCCTCGTGTCGGGCAAGTCTATTCAATACACTCTGACTTTGGTGGAAGGCTGGAATTTTAAGCAGATGATGCAGGCGGTGAATAACAACGCCGTTTTAGAGCATCAGTTACAGGGTTTGTCCAATCAAGAGATCATGCAGCGTTTGGGGCATGAGGGAGAACATCCTGAGGGGCGTTTTTATCCCGATACCTACGCTTTTACTCGCGGCACCTCTGATCTGAAATTTTTACAGCGGGTCTACGCAAAAATGTCTTCGACTTTGGCGAAGGAGTGGCAAAAACGACAGAAAAAATTGCCGCTGAAAAGCGCCTATGCAGCGTTGATTTTAGCCTCCATTGTGGAAAGAGAGACTGCTGCGACTCAGGAGCGACCCAAAATTGCTGGGGTGTTTATTCGCCGTTTGCGCAAAAAGATGCGCCTGCAAACCGACCCAACGGTGATTTACGGCATGGGGGAGCGTTACGATGGCAACATTCGCAGCCGTGATCTCAAAAAGGATACGCCTTACAATACCTACACTCGCTCCGGTTTAACACCAACACCGATTGCCATGCCCAGTGGCGATGCCATTCGAGCGGTGTTGCACCCCGATGAGGACGGTTCGCTCTATTTTGTTGCCAAAGGCGATGGCAGCGGTGAACATTCGTTTTCCAAAAACCTCATTGAACATAATCAGGCGGTTGCTCGCTACTTGAAACGCTGGCGTCAAAAGCGCCGAAAAAATAAGAAATAATCATTATGTCGCAGGCCAAATTTATCACCCTCGAAGGCATTGAGGGGGTTGGAAAATCGAGTAATTTGATCTTTCTGTTGCAGCTGCTTACAGAGGCACAAATTCCGTTTCGCCAGACCCGAGAGCCGGGGGGAACCTCTTTAGGAGAGCAGCTTCGAGAGCTGTTATTGGCTCCTTCCGAAGAGGGCATGGGCAGCAATACCGAGTTGCTGTTGATGTTCGCCGCCCGTGCCGAACACCTGCACGCTCTGATTCAACCGGAGCTTGGCAAGGGCAATTGGGTCATCTCAGATCGTTTTACCGATGCCAGTTACGCTTATCAAGGCGGTGGGCGGGGGATCTCCAAAACACGCATTTTGGCGTTGGAGTCGTGGTTGCAAGAGGGCTTTCAGCCAGATTTGACTCTGTTGCTGGATGCGCCGCCTGAGGTGGGTTTGGCACGGGTACGTCAACGTGGGGCTTCGGATCGTTTTGAGCAAGAGCAGGTGAGTTTTTTTCAGCGCGTGCGTGAGGCGTATCTGGAGCGGGCGGAGAGAGAGCCACAACGGTTTCGGGTTATCAATGCCGATCAACCTTTGGCGGCGGTGCAAGCGGAGATCAAAGCGGTCATGCAGCCTTTTTTAAAGCCGCTTTCATGACGGCGCTCTATCCTTGGTTGCAACAGCCTTGGGATCAGCTTTGGCAGCGCCATAAGACCACTGGTTTACCTCATGCTCTGCTGTTGGTTGCTCCGCTGGGCTGCGGTAAACATGCGTTTGCCAAGCATCTTTCACAGGCTTTGTTGTGCCGAAACAGTCATGACCTCTCTTCAGCGTGTGGCAGCTGTCGTTCTTGCCAGCTGTTTGAGGCGGGTAATCATCCTGACTCTTATGTTGTGCAGCCTGAGCAGCAGGGCAAAGCGATTAAAATTGATCAAATTCGAACATTGTGTGCCAATCTGGGATTGACGGCTCAGTTTGATGGTTACAAGGTTGCTGTAATAGAGGCGGCTGAAAGCATGACAACTGCGGCCTTTAACAGTCTGTTAAAAACCTTGGAAGAGCCAAGTCAAAACACGCTGTTACTGCTGCTCTGTGCAAAACCGGCTCGATTGCCAAAAACCATTGTCAGTCGTTGTGAGCGGGTCTCTCTGCCTTTGCCCGATAGGTCGCAGGCATTGGCTTGGCTTTCTCAAGAGCTGGAGGGTGGCAAGCAGAATGAGTTAGAGTTGTCTCTCTCTTTGACTTTGGGAGCGCCGCTGTTGGCAAAAGAGGCGTTACAAAAGGATTATCTTGATGAACGCCGTGCTCGATTACAGCGTTATCAAGGACTCTTCGCTGGACGAGAGAATCCGGTGCAGCTGGCGATGCTCTGGAAAGAGGTTTCGCAAGCCAAGCAGGTGGTGAGCGAGTTGCGTTCTTGGGTTTCGGATCTGTTGCGTCTGGGTTTGTCTGCTTCAGCGCCTATTGAGAATTTGGATTGTAAAAGAGAGTTGCTTGTGCTGTCAGAGTCGTTAGACTCGAAACGTCTCTGTCTCTATTTGGATCGTTTACAGACGGTCTTTAAAGAGGGTGAGAGCAGCATGAATCCTCAAACGGTGCTGGAAGAGTTATTAATTGTTGCCACAGAGCTGACCCGTAGATAACACACTGAATAGGAAGATAAAAATGAGCAGTCAAGGTCGTCAAGGGATTTTATCTCTGACCATTAAAGAGAAAAGTGCGCTCTATTCGGCCTACATGCCGTTTGTTAAAAATGGCGGGCTGTTTGTGCCAACGGATAAGTTTTACAGTTTAGGCGATGAAGTGTTTATGCTTCTGACCTTGATGGATGATAAAGAGCGTTTGCCCATTGCAGGTAAGATTGTTTGGGTGACTCCGGTGGGAGCGCAAGGCAATAAAACTGCTGGTATTGGGGTGAAGTTCAGCGACCAGGATGGTGGCGCAACTCGAGATAAAATCGAGACTTATCTAGCCGGTGCATTGGGTGCAGATCGTCCGACCCATACCCTATAAACTGATTTTTAGTGCTTTTAGCTTAGCCAAGAGATTGATCTTTTCCCAGCTACTTTGTTCGGTTTCTTGTTGGTATTGATGGTTTACGGCTCTTTCTGCCGCTGGTTTAAGCAACACTTCCTCAAGTGAGTCTTCTGAGTCATTATAAATAACACCCTCCTCATTCCAAGGCAGTTTGCGATAGAGTGCGAGGTCATCAAACTCAAATATGGGGTATTTGATGATGTCAAAATAGGGCGAGTAATCGAAGTCTCTGGGGGTAAAGAGACGAAAATTTCTGCGGTAAAGTGTGATGCCTCCCTGTGAATTACGCAGTACGGGCAACACTGGAAAGCGCACGGCAGCAAAGGCTTGGGCAATCAGAGCAGAGCAAACGGTACGAGTCGGAGTACCGGCATGGTGTGAAAAGAGGCTGGAGCGATAACGGCGCGGCAGGACATTGTAAGGGAATAAAAAACGCGCCAGATCCAGCAGTTGGCGGACATCGTAATCCAGTCCCAAATTGGCAATCAGATGATTGACCACGTATTGAGAATCTTGCCGAGAGAGTCCTTTGGGGCGACAAATGCGTAGATGTTCGTTTTCATAGCTGTTCAGCGGTCTAATAACAGTGCCTTCACCCAACAAGGCTTCAATAATTAACTGCTCATCCGGTTTGGCGGGGTAGTGTTTCTCGATTAAACCTCTCATTTCCGGTGCGTCGATGTCGTGTAGACGACCGATGTAGAGTGCAGAGTGCGTCCAAGAGCTGAGAGTGATGCATTTAATCACTTCACTGACACGACTGCGTCCTTCGACCAGTAAGACATCCCCAGGACGGATCTCATAACTGAGGCGCTGATAGTCTGACAGCGGTGGTTGTGGGTTGGGTTTTTCATCGTTGAGCCATGAGATGGCTTGGTTCCAAATCCATGTATTGATATTGAATTTCATCATCAGCGAACCCCCACTATTATTCATATCCCTTTTTAGATAGAAGCCTCAAATGTCGGTGAAGTTCCTAAAAATTATAATTATCATATAATGTATATTATGTTAATTAAATTACATAGTAACCTTCACCATGAAAATTCAACAAAAAACGTAACTATTGAAAACCTTCTTCTTCGAACAAGAAAGCTGTGTACAGCCAAAGCCCTTTGCGTATAATCTCAAACCTTTCTAATTCACCTTTTGCATCCTAAAAAGAGGGCTGTCATGTTTTCAATCCAGATGGGCATAGCCGGTTACGACGATGAGCTGTTTTCCGCCATTCAAGACGAGGCCAAGCGCCAAGAAGAGCACATCGAGCTGATTGCCTCTGAAAACTACACCAGCCCTCGGGTGATTGAAGCTCAAGGGTCTGTGCTGACCAATAAATACGCCGAAGGTTATCCTGGCAAACGTTATTATGGCGGTTGCGAGTTTGTCGATAAAGTTGAAACCTTAGCTGTGAATCGAGCCAAAGAACTGTTTGATGCCGACTACGTTAATGTTCAGCCACACTCCGGTTCACAAGCCAACTCAGCGGTTTACATGGCACTCTGTCAGCCTGGTGACACCATTTTGGGCATGAGCTTGGCGCACGGTGGCCACTTAACCCACGGTGCCAAACCGAGTTTTTCCGGCAAAATATACAACGCGGTACAGTACGGTCTCAATGCTGAAACCGGCGAAATTGATTACGACGAAGTCGAACGTCTGGCCAAAGAACATCAGCCAAAAATGATTGTGGCCGGTTTTTCTGCGTACTCACGAGTGGTTGATTGGCAGCGTTTTCGTGACATTGCCGACGAAGTCGGAGCCTATCTGTTTGTGGATATGGCACACGTTGCCGGTCTGGTTGCGGCAGGTCTCTACCCAAATCCGGTGCAGATTGCCGATGTCACCACCACCACCACCCATAAAACCCTACGTGGTCCTCGCGGTGGGCTGATTCTGGCCAAAGCCAACCCTGAATTGGAAAAGAAATTCAACTCAGCGGTTTTTCCAGGCGGGCAGGGCGGTCCTCTAATGCACGTCATCGCTGCTAAGGCCGTGGCCTTTAAAGAGGCACTGGAACCTGAGTTCAAAACCTACCAAGCGCAGGTGATCAAAAACGCTCAAACAATGGCCAATGTCTTTATTGAAAGCGGTTACGATGTGGTTTCTGGCGGCACCGATGACCACCTCTTTTTGGTCAGCTTTATCAAAGCGGGTTTGACCGGTCGTGATGTGGACAAGTGGCTCGGCGCTGCAAACATCACCGTTAATATGAATGCGGTGCCAAACGACCCACAATCACCGTTTGTCACCAGTGGCATTCGGGTGGGTACTCCAGCCGCCACCACGCGTGGTTTTGGTGAGAGTGAGTGTGCCGAGTTGGCTGCTTGGATGTGCGACATCATCGACAGCCGTGGTGATGAAAAAGTGATCGACAGCGTGCGTACCAAAGCAGCCGATCTCTGTGCTCGTTTCCCTGTGTACGCCGCTTAACGGTCACACTGTTTTATGCACTGCCCCTTCTGTTCCGCCACCAGCACCAAAGTCATTGACTCTCGTGATGCTCAGGAAGGCACGCAGGTACGGCGGCGGCGGCAGTGTCTCAATTGTAAAGAACGTTTTACCACCTACGAACGAGCGGACATCGCTCTACCTCGTATCATTAAAAGCAATCACGAACGCCAAAATTTCTCTGAAAAGAAACTCCAAGTAGGGCTGCATCTGGCTCTGCAAAAACGTCCGGTCTCAACCGAGCAGCTGGATAAAACCGTGTTAAACATTCGTCATCGTCTGTTGACCTGTGGTCAGCGTGAGGTCACTTCAAGTCAATTGGGAGAGTGGGTGATGGAGGAGTTACGCCAACTGGATCATGTGGCCTACATTCGCTTTGCTTCGGTTTATAAAAGTTACGAAGACATTCAAGCCTTTCGAGAGGTCTTAGATCATTTAGCCAAGGATGTTTCGCAATGAATCCGTTGTTCGATGCTGAAATTATGAGTCGAGCCATTCAACTGGCGCAACGTGGACTCTACACAACGCATCCAAATCCTCGGGTTGGTTGTGTCATTACCCAAGGCAGTGAAATTATTGGCGAAGGCTGGCATCAGCGAGCAGGTGAAGGTCACGCAGAGGTTCACGCTCTGCGTCAAGCCGCTGAAAAAGCAGCAGGGGCAACGGCATACGTCACTCTGGAACCTTGTTCACACTTTGGTAAAACGCCGCCCTGTGCTGAAGCGTTGGTAAAAGCGGGGGTGTCACGAGTGGTGGCCGCGATGCAAGACCCCAACCCTCTGGTCTCTGGTCAAGGGTTAAAACGGCTGCAAAGTGCGGGGATCGAAACGCAGGTTGGTTTATTACAGAGTGAGGCCGAAGCGCTGAATCCTGGGTTTATTAAGCGTATGCGTCATGGCAAACCCTATCTCAGAATCAAGCTGGCCATGAGTCTGGATGGGCGCACGGCGATGGCCAGTGGTGAAAGTCAGTGGATCACGGGGGCTGATTCGCGTGCGGATGTACATCGACTGCGGGCGCGCAGCGATGCCATTTTGACCGGCATCGGTACCGTGCAGGCCGATAATCCATCCATGAATGTGCGCCTCTCTGAAGCGGATCTGACCGCGCTGTACCAAAATGATTCTGCTGCGATATTACCTCCTCCTCTGCGTGTGGTGCTGGATTCACATTTTGCTATTGATTCCCAAGCTAAGATGCTGACCTTGCCTGGGAAGACATTGATTATTGGCAGCGTTCAACAGTCTGAAAAAATGGAGCAGCTGAAAAGTCTCGACCGAATTGAGGTTGAAATGCTGGCACAGCAGCAGGGCAGGGTGGATCTCACTGCCGTCATGGACTGTTTAGCACAACGAGAGATCAATGAAGTGTTACTGGAAGCGGGGCCAACCTTAGCAGGAGCGGCACTGCAAGCGGGCATTGTGGATGAGATCGTACTTTACGTTGCCCCTCATATTATGGGCAGTGATGCACGAGGTCTGTTTCATCTTCCTGGATTGGATACGATGCGAGATCGTATTGACCTTAACATTGCCGAAATACGCCAAGTTGGCCAAGATTTTCGTATCAGGCTCAAAGTGTGATCGCACTAATTTAGTGCAGTCACACTTTTTTATCATTATTTGCAACTCTATAATAGCCATACACTTCTTATAATTAGACTTAACCTATTGTAAAATAATAGTTTTAAATAAAAATTACTGTTTAGGTATAATATTTGCTTTAGTGCGAACAGACCTGCTTTTCACTTTGTTATTCAAACCGCTTTGCAAGCATGAGCATACCTACTATGAGCACATCCGATAGCAAAGGAGACTTTATCTCCTTTAGTGGCCGAGCCAAGATCTTACACATGACTTGGTTTGCCTTTTTTGTCACCTTCTTGGTCTGGTTCAGTCACGCACCGCTGCTACTGGCCATTCAAGAATCTTTAAGTCTTTCTGATCAACAGATCAAAACCTTACTGATTCTCAACGTTGCCTTGACCATTCCAGCACGGATCATCACCGGCATGATTGTCGATGTCTACGGACCGCGAAAAAGTTACTCGTTGATGCTGCTGTTGACCGCCGCGCTCTGTTTCTTCTTTGCCACTGCCCCTGACTTTGAAACACTGGCTTTAGCACGTTTCTTATTGGGTTTTGTTGGTGCCGGTTTTGTCATTGGTATCCGCATGATTAGCGAATGGTATCCCGCCAAACAGCTTGGTCTGGCGGAAGGCATCTACAAAGGCATGGGTAATGTGGGTTCTGCCGCTGCGGCCATCACCTTGCCCACCTTGGCACTTTGGTTTGGCGGCGATGACGGCTGGCGTTACGCCACCGCATTGACCGGCGTGATCGCGCTAGTCTACTCGGTGATCTATTTTGTCTCGGTAACCGACACACCAGCAGGTTCAACGTATTTCCGCCCAAATAAGTCCGGTGGTTTGGAAGTGGCCAGCAAGTCTGATCTGTTTTTCTACTTGTTATTGAATATTCCGATGTTTCTAGCTCTGGCGGTCTTGACTTGGAAAGTTGCGAGTCTGGAGATGATTTCCATCTTCGCCGCCAATGTGATCTACGCTGTTTTGGCGGGTCTCTATCTGTTTCAAGCCAGCCAAATCATCAAGGTCAATCGTGAAATATTTCACAAACCACTGCCCGAAATTCACCAGTACAAATTCAAACAGGTGGCCATTTTAAGCGTCGCTTATGCGGTCACCTTTGGTGCCGAATTGGCCGTGGTCTCCATGTTGCCGCTGTTTTTCAAAGACACCTTCTTAATTCCTATTGCCTTGGCAGGAATGTTTGGTGCCAGTTTCGCCATTACCGATATTCTTTCTTGCCCTTCCGGTGGCTGGATTAGCGATAATTTTGGTCGCAAACGTTCTCTGGTTTTGCTGCTCTCTGGTGCGGCGATGGGCTTTTTTGCCATGGCTCAAATTGATGGCGAATGGCACATTGCGATGGCGGTACTGGTGATGGTGATTGCTTCTTTTTTCTTGGGAGCCGCTGCCGGGGCTGTGTTCGCGGTGGTGCCGTTGATCAAACGTCGTCTGACCGGCCAGATCGCGGGGTTGGTGGGAGCCTATGGCAACATCGGCGCGGTGCTGTTTTTGACCGTATTCTCGTTTGTTAGCCCCGCCGTCTTTTTC
Source organism: uncultured Gammaproteobacteria bacterium (assembly GCA_964615985.1). Classification (GTDB taxonomy): domain Bacteria; phylum Pseudomonadota; class Gammaproteobacteria; order JAUZRS01; family JAUZRS01; genus JAUZRS01. The sequence continues at coordinate 20,028 of CAZTQX010000021.1, forward strand.
GTCACCATTTCGGCTGGCATCGCCTTTGCCGCTGTTTGTGCCTTCTTTTTGGATGAACCCAAAGCGATGGTGGAAGTGATGCCCGATGGTACCGTGCAGCGAATTGATGTTCACTGAGTGAGGAGAGCGTATGGCCAATAAATTAATGGTTGCTGCTGGGCAGTGTTCTCAAGCGGGACTTAAAAGCCAGAATGAGGACTGCTGTGGCATCCGTATTCCCGATGACGATGTGGAGCTGACCCACAAAGGCATTATCGCGGTAACCGCCGACGGCGTTGGTTCCAGCGAAGCGGGCAAAGAGGCCAGTGAACACTGTGTGCGTGGTTTTATCAGCGACTACCTCAGTACACCAATTTCCTGGGAGGTAAAAACAGCAGGAGATCGTATTCTGCGTTCACTCAACTCTTGGCTCTACAGCCAAGGTCAGCGCCGTTACGCTTCACAGTTGAGTTTGGCTTCGACCTTTGCCGGTTTGATTCTCAAATCTACCACGGCTCATCTGTTTCATGTGGGTGACTCGCGTATTTACCACATTCGTAACGGCGAGATTCGATGCTTGACCAAAGACCACCGTTTGGTGGTGGATCGTAATAAATCCTATCTGTCTCGGGCGATGGGCGGTGAACATGAGGTGCAGTTCGATTACGCCAGTCTGGCGATGGAGAAGGGAGATCGTTTTCTACTCAGCAGTGATGGCGTACATGAGTTTTTAACGGACGCTCAACTGTTGGAGTTGGCACTAAACAACGAACCCGAAGCGGCGGCAAAAAAGGTCATTCAAGTGGCTTTGGATGCAGGCAGTGATGATAACCTTACTTGTCAGATTTTACAGATTCAGCAGCTACCCAATCAAGATGAGGAGGAGTATTACCGTCAACTGACCTCTTTACCTTTTCCACCTCCGCTCTCAGTCGGGATGTGTCTGGATGGTTATCGCATCATCAAAGAATTGCACGCCAGCACCACAGTGCAGGTTTATCTAGCCGAAGAGATCGATGGTGGCGAGCGGGTGGTATTGAAAACCCCCTCGGTTAACTTTGAGGACGATGCTAGTTACATTGACCGCTTTTTCCATGAGGTTTGGGTTGGTCGACGCTTGGATAACCCACACATCTATCAAGTCAAGCAGATCAAACAGCAGCGCAGTTGCCTCTATTACGTTACCGAATTTTTGGAGGGGCGTTCACTGGCGCAGTGGATGTTGGATAACCCTAACGTGGATCTGGCCAAGGTTCGAGAGTTAACCGAACAGATTATTATTGGTTTACGGGCATTTCAACGTCGTGAAATGGTGCATCAGGACATTAAACCCGAAAACATTATGATCGACAAAAATGATCGAATTAAGATCATTGATTTTGGTTCCACTCAGGTGGCAGGGCTGAAAGAGGTCTATTCGCCGATTCAGGCACAGGAAAACGATCTGCAAGGTACCGCAAACTACATTGCTCCCGAGCTATTTGAGGGTTTTGAAGGCAGTTTTCGCAGTGATTTGTACTCATTGGGGGTGGTGATTTATGAAATGCTCAGTGGTGGCCACTTGCCCTACGGAAAGTTGGAGCAGGCCAAAGCGCATAAAAATTACGACTACCGCTCTGTGCGTCAGTACAATTCAACGGTACCAATCTGGATGGACGGAGCATTACAAAAGGCTCTGCATCCCGACCGCTACAAACGTTACGACAGTTTTTCTGAATTCCAACACGATCTCTCCAACCCCAATCCACTGTTTATGAAAGTCAGTGTGCCTCTAATTGAACGCCACCCTTTGGCCTTTTGGCGCGGAGTGGCAGGGATTTTATTAGTGAGCAATTTTGTGCTGCTGGCACTGCTCTTGAGAGGCTGAGTTCAGGTTAATCAGGCAATAACTGTGGGGGGAGCCATTTTTTTACAAACGAAGCCAACTCTTCTTTTGAGAGGTGGTGATTCATAAAAAAAAGAAAATCATCAAGCGCCGTCTGCCGGTCATTGTTGTATCGTTTCACCAAACACCTAAAATAATTGACCATGCTTTGGCGGGTTTGGGGACTCTCTTTTCCCAAGGAAGCAAACCAAATGGTCAGCGCTTGTTTTTGATAAGAAGAAGCGCTGTTGTACAGTTTCATCTCACCGTGTAAGCCTGCCAAATGATTTAACGTTGCAGCCACCATCGGACTCTCTGCACCCGAGATGGATTTTTGCAGTGTTAAGGTGCGTTTAAACAGACGCGCGGATTTATCGTACTCTTTGGTTGCTTGACACAACAACGCGTAGTTGGTCAATGTTGAAGTGACGGTCATATTACCGCTCTTGCCAAACACCTCTTCCCTAATAACCAAAGACGCTTCGCATAAGGGCATGGCTTTTTCATATTCGCCCATCACACGGTAGAGAACGGATAGATTGTGCATACTTCTGGCAAGGGTGCGGCTGCTTTTGCAAAACAGTTTGTGTCGAATGGCCAGATATTTTTTCGCCAGTGGCAGAGCTTTTTTGTACTCACCTAACAACATGTACAACTCTGTTAATTTGCTTAACACAGAAGCCACGGAAGGGGAGTTTGCGCCAAAAACCTGTTCTCGAATTTTCAAAGCACGTTGGTAAAGTGGTAACGCCTGTTCGTATTGCCCGCCCAATTTATATAACATGGCCAATTTGACCAGAGCGGCAGGCACGGAGCGATCATTTTCACCCAAAGTCGTTTCCAGATTAGTGAGCATCAAACGATAGGTTTCTAGATTTTTCTCCAGATCGTGCGGGAATTTTTCTCCTGAGCCATTCTCATATAAAAACTCTAGCTTTTCTCGCAATGCCATGACCGTTAGAGAATCCGCAGGCAAACGTTTTTCATCAATGTTAAGCATACGTTCATAGAGCGGTAATGCTTCATCGTATTCGAACATAGACTCCAATTGACGAGCCATTTTTTCTAGAATATTGCGTACGGCATGATCGTTTTTACCGTAATATCGCTCGCTGAATTTCAATGCACGTTCGTACAATACCAACGCTTCATCGGGTTTATTGGATTCCAAATAGAGTTCTGCCAGATCGTTTAACAGTTGATCTTTTGTTAACCCGTTATGGCTCAAGGCCACCTCGTAAAGCTCACCGTATTTTTCATACAGAGTCACGGCGCGATCCGGCTCGGCCATAAATTCGTACAGAGTCACCAGCTTTCTCAAAATAGGGTGCAACTGATCGCTGTTACTGCCCAGAGCTTTTTCCATCAAATCCAATGAACGTTCATAGAGCGGTAACGCTTCGTCTAAATTACCTACTGCCTCGTAAGCTTCTGCCAAATGACATAACAATTCCGACTGGTTTTGCAAGGTTGTGGCTGCCATTGAGGCTGAATACTCTTTGCCTGCCGTTTGCTGATAAATCCGTAAATATTGCTCGCAACGGGGTTCGTAAAGTACCGTGTGGTCATCAAAAACCTGGCCTTCACGGTATTTTTCAAAAGCCCTATCTCTAAAATCAACGCAGCGCCGGTGCAGCTGTAGCTTTTTACTGGAATCATGTAGAGCATAAATCTCAGACAAGGAGTTGGCTTGTTGATGTAGGTCAGCCAACGTCTTTAACATGGTTTTTATCGAGTGCTGGCCGTTGTTGAACTGTTTCTCTTTAAACAAGAGAGCCATTTCGTAAAAGGAGAGCATTTTGTCAAGCTCACCGTTTAATTCATACAGTTTCGCCAAACAACAGAATATTTTGCCAATAATGGCGGGTGGATCCGTTTTCTCAGTCTGTTGATAAAGATGCAGAGCATCGCTGTAGAGAACAATTGCTTCGGTCACATTGTCAGCGTCAGCGTACAACTGAGCCAAATGAAGCTTGGTTTCGGCTACCAATAAGGGGCTGGCTTCTACTTCCTGTTTGCGAACTTTCAAAACTTGCTCAAATAGGGGCAATGCTTTCACCGGCTGCTGCATTAATTGGTATAACAGGGCTAAATTATTGAGTACCCGTTCCAACTTTGGATTGTGTCGCCCAAACTCTTGTTCATGCAGCGCCACAGATTTTTCCAGTAGGGAAACTGCCTTGGAATAAGACTTTGTTTTTTGAAAAGCGGCGGCCGCCTGCTCCAAATAAGTCAAAAAGAGTGTTTTGTTGCCTTCTGATGGCAGACGTTTTAGAAGTTTTTCGATCAAATACAATGCTTGTTGGGCGTGATTTTCGCTGTCAAAATAGGCTTCTTGTTTATCTTTTAGCTCGCTTTGTAACGCCGCCGAATGAGCCGCGAGGTGAATTGAGCCTTCAAACTCCAGAGTCAATTTTTCAATCTGCTGGAGAGTGCTGTGTGCGGCATCTTCGTTCGTTGTTTGTGCTTTTGCTAAGCGGGAGAGAGCTTGAGTTACCTCGCCCTCATTGATCAATTTTTCCACAGATGGGTGTAAATTTTCGATTTTTATTTTAAACACCGCGCGACTCCAGCAACAGAAGGCAATCGTGCATTTTATTCCTGCAATGGATTGGCGCGCAATACTTTCTTCGCCAAAGCACTCATTTTTCCGATAAAACAGCGTAACTGCTTCACAGTTCAAGTTATTGAGTATTTAAAGTCATGGTATGGAGGTGGTTAAGTTGCTTGCAAAGACTTGGTTCTTATCTCATTCCCACTTATGATGCCGCCTTAATTTTCAGTTGCTGGGAGTAAGACATGTTTACAGGCATTATCGAAGCAATAGGAACCCTCAAGGCGCTGGAGCCTCGCGGTGGGGATGTTCGGCTGCACATTCACAGCGGTAAGTTGGATCTCGGTGACGTAGAGCTGGGTGACAGCATCGCCACCAATGGGGTCTGTTTGACCGTGATTGCTCTGCCTGGTGACGGTTACGCTGCCGATGTCTCACTGGAAACGCTCTCTTTGACCACCTTGGGAAAGCTGAAAAATGGCAGCTCTGTTAATTTGGAAAAAGCCCTGACCCTGAATACTCGCTTGGGTGGTCATATGGTCAGTGGTCATGTGGACGGTTTGGGAAAAGTGATTGAACGCCAAGACTCAGCACGTTCGGTCAAATTTATTATTGAAGCACCGCAAGAGCTGGCTAAATACATCGTGCATAAGGGTTCGATCACCGTGGATGGCATCAGTTTGACTGTCAATGGGGTTAACAACAGCCGTTTTGAGCTGAACATTGTGCCTCACACGGTGCAAGAGACCTTGATTGGCCGTTACCAAGCGGGAACGAAGGTCAATCTGGAAGTCGATATGATCGGTCGTTATCTGGAGCGTCTGCTCTGGGGCAGGGAGCAAGAGAGCCAATCAAGCGGTATCACCGAACGTTTATTGGCAGAAAATGGCTTTATAAAGTGATCTAACCCCCTTGGCTCTGTTAGAATCGCGCGTTCGCTGGGCGACAGCCGATTATTTTAGTATTAAACAATAA
>CAZTQX010000022.1:0-1730 GCA_964615985.1 uncultured Gammaproteobacteria bacterium
CGCCAAAAGATAGAATTTAAACCAAAGGTTGTCTTCTGAAATAGGGGCTTGATTGATGGCAACCGCCATTGCAGAAGCAAAAAAAAGTACACCGATTAGCAGCAGAAAATCGTAAAACAGGGCTGCTAGGCGGCGCAGCAGTGGCGCAGGAGTGCAGTTGGCGTTGGGCGTTGGATTGGGCATAGTTTATTGGTGACGTTGTTGGTTTAAAAAGAGAAGCCAGTCTGCACGGCTCCTGAAAGTACGCTTTGTTGATTGCTGATAACGGTAAAATCCAGAGAGGCTCCAAAGAGGTTCAAACCAGCACCAAGGGAAAACATCTGCACGGGATTAGTGCTGTCTGCGCTGTTATGCAGATAACCAAACCGCAGTTTAGCCTTATCGTAAGCGTGTAATTCTGCGCCGAGTGAAAAAAACCGACTGGAATTTTCAAAGGCGATGGGGTCGTTATTACTCAGATCGTAATCGGCGGCGAGGGTGTAGAAGCGGCCTTCGTAAGCCAGACCCAAACGTGCTTTGGGAGTGCTGCGAATGGTATCACCGTTGATGGTGGTGTAGCGCTGACTGACGAGGTCACGAATGCTAAAACCAGCACGAAAGTGTGAACCTACTTGATAAGCCAGCCCTAAATCAAGGGAGATAAAATCTTGTTTGGTTTGGTTACTGTCGATGTTTAGAAAATTTAGGTTGCTGGCGTTGACACTGGTTGCCAGTGTTGAATTGGAAAATGTAGTGGCAGAGATAAATTTAGGGTTAATGCCAATAGAAAATTGGTTTTGATTGCTGCGGAAGTTTTTTGCAAAAGTGACTCCCAGCTCCTGACTGTCTAGGCCAATGACGTTTAACTCGGTATCGAGATAGGTTAGCAGGTCATTGGCGCTGGTTTTTATGCTGGCACCGATATGGCGGCTGTAATTCATTGCCAATGAGTAGGATTTTGTTTTAAAGGCCACCACGGTGCCCAGCTGTATTTCGGCAAAAAAAGGTTTGTTGAGTATCTGTTTGGCAATTTCGGTGCGTTGTAGACTGTTGCTGGGAGCCGCTTGATAACTTTTCAAGTCATCAATAACACCTTGCTGATCGGCAATATTGATTGCCAGCATAGGTAGAGTAATATGAAATTTTTTCTTATTCTCTCCTTGTAGAGCGAGCATGGCGGGGTTATAAAAAGCCGCTGCACTGAGATTGGCCGCAGCCACCCCAGAGTTACCCATGGCCATTGTGCGGGCATCATAATTACCAAAGGGGGTGCAAAAGGCGATGTTTGGTAAAACAAGAGCGAGACTTAATATGGCTTTTTTACAGTAATGGTGCACGATGATTCCCCGTTATGGCTTAGATTTCACTCTTCTTGAGCCATTATAAACAATTGTTCCTTGACTCGCCTTATCAAAATCTTGCCAAGTAGGTTCATATCAGACAGTTAAATTGTTACCATAAGCGGTCGTTATAAAGAAAAATGCAAAAATATTTCATTTTTTTGTGAAATACAATTGCAAACAGATTATAGAGACCTATAATTCAGGTTACTTTTTTGTGATTAGGAGTTTATGGATATGACAGAGCAAGACAATGTCAGCAGTGCTGATGAGACAACCCCAGTAGTTAAAAAAAAACGCGGTCGTCCTCCAGGTAAGAAAAGTGCCGTGGTTGCTGAGGCCCCTGCGGCAGCGCTGAAAAAACGCGGTCGTCCCCCAGGTAAGAAAAACGCCGTGGTTGCTGAGGCCCCT
>CAZTQX010000022.1:1830-25054 GCA_964615985.1 uncultured Gammaproteobacteria bacterium
TGGCAAAAATTACCGCTAAACCGGCTCGTCGTAAGCGTCGTGCTAAAAAGTAATTTCAGCTGAGTTCAAGTTGATGAAAAAAAGCGGCCTTGATGGCCGCTTTTTTTTGCAGAGAGATTGGGTCTATGTCCTTTAGAGTACGGCAAGAAGCGGTGATTGGCGCGTTTATCGAACACCTCAAAGCTGAACATACGTTGAGCAGCAATACGTTGTTGGCTTACGCTGCTGATTTGCGTGGTTTATCTCGTTGGCTGGAGAAACAGCCCTGTGAGCTGGTGGCGGTGAAACGTGAGCATTTGCAAAACTACTTGGCCGAGCGAAAACAGCAGCAGAATCGTCCCAGCAGTGCGGCACGCTTGCTTTCAACACTGCGGCGCTTTTACCGTTATCAATTTGCTCAAGGGGGCTTGGATGAGGAGCCAACGGCGCTGTTACAAAGTGTGAAAATGGATTTGACCTTGCCGACCCATTTGACCGAGTCTGAGGTTGAGGCACTGCTGAACGCACCTGATCCCGAATCGCTCTTGGGATTGCGTGATCTGGCCATGTTGGAGTTGTTGTATGCCTGTGGTTTGCGTGTTTCTGAGTTGATCAGCTTAAAGATATCGCAGTTGGATTTGCAGCAGGGTGTGGTTGTGGTGGAGAGCGTGGATGGTAAAACACGTCCGTTGCCGATGGGCGAACAAGCCATTGAAAAAGTAGCTTGTTATCTGAAGCAGAGTCGTGAGGTGCTTTTGGCCGGTTTTGATTCTTCTATAGATGTGTTATTTGTAACCCGTCGAGGCAAGGGTATGACGCGCCAAGCATTTTGGTATTTGGTCAAGCGCTACTCAAAGCAGATCGGTATTAGTAAATCGCTTTCACCGCACACATTGCGTCATGCTTTTGCGACTCACCTGATCAATCACGGCGCTGATTTACGAACTGTTCAGCTTTTATTGGGTCACAGGACGTTGACGACGACGCAAATATATCACCACATTGCTGGCGAACGTTTGAAGCGTCTTCACTCAGAGCACCATCCGCGTGCTTAGAAGTTGTTTGAGTGTGTTGACTGATAGGCTTTATTTCTTCCATCGATAGGATAAAAAATTATGATGCAATCCGTTTTAGCTGCACTTTTAATGTTGTTCACCTTCTCTTGCACGGCGGCTGAGGGACAAGGTGAGAGTGTGGGGGTGGGGGTGGCAACGTTGCGTGCCGCACTGCTGGTGAAGATGCCGAATTTGCCGGTGAAAAGCATCAGTGAGACTCCGGTCAAAGGGATCTATGAAGTGCTTTACGGTTCGCAGGTGGCCTATTTAAGCCAAGACGCACGCTACATGTTTGATGGTGACTTGGTGGATCTGACCTCCAGTGAAAATTTGACTGAGGCGCGTCGTTCACAAGGGCGTTTGGCCGCTTTGGCTGAAGTGGGTGAAGAGCAGATGATGGTGTTTGCTCCCAAAGAGGTGAAATACACCATCACCGTTTTTACCGATGTGGATTGCGGTTACTGTCGTAAATTGCACAAAGAGATTGGTGAGTTGAATAAGGCGGGGGTTAAAGTTCGTTACATGCTCTATTCTCGTGCCGGTGTGGGTTCGGATAGTTACAGTACGATGGTCAGTGCTTGGTGTGCTGATGATCCGAAAGCGGCTCTGACCAAAGCAAAATTGGGCGGTAAAATTGAGTCTCGCCAGTGTGATAATCCGGTTAAAAAACATATGGAAGTGGGTCGTGCATTGGGTTTGCGGGGTACGCCGATGTTGGTGCTGGAAGATGGTTCATTGATTTCTGGGTATCAACCTGCCGCCCGTTTGATTGCCACTTTGCAGCAAAATAAACAGTAGTTCTCTGTTTTTCGTTTATGAGCGGTTTATACTGCGGCTCTTTTGACGAATAAGTTGATGTTGCCGTATGCAAGATTTTGTCTGGCCGGTGCGGGTCTATTACGAAGACACCGATGCCGGTGGGGTGGTTTATCATGCCAATTACCTGCATTTTATGGAGCGTGCGCGTACCGAATACCTACGTCAATTTGGTTTTGAACAGACCGATTTGATTGAGCAATTCGGGCTTGTGTTTGCTGTGCGTTCGATGCAGATTGACTTTTTGAAACCCGCTCGGTTTAACGATCTGTTGCAGGTCAAAGTTGAAGTCAAACGCCTGCAACGGGTGAGTATGACGTTTTTGCAAACGGTATTGTCCAGCGATGCTGAACAGGTTTATTGTCGTGCGGAGGTGAAAGTGGCCAGCATCGCGCAGCAGACCTTTCGTCCTATGCCTATTCCCGAAACCTTAATGGAGGCTTTTCGCCAGTGACTGCGGAACTCTCTTTTTTTCATCTTATCAGTGGTGCCAGTTTTTTAGTGCAACTGGTGATGATGTTGTTGTTGATTGCTTCCATTTTTTCTTGGGCGTTGATCTATCGTAAGTGGCAGCAAATGGGTCAGGATAAACGCCAAGTAGAAGCGTTTGAAGATCGTTTTTGGTCCGGTGGTGAACTTGCTCCTCTTTATAAAGAGCTTGCCCCTCGGCGTGAGCAGTTACAGGGTTTGGAGCGTATTTTTGAAGCGGGGTTTTCGGAGTTTGCGCGTTTGCGTCAACAGACTCACGATCCAGATCAGACTCTAGCCGGAGCGATGCGCGCAATGCGGGTGGTGTTGTCACGGGAGACGGATCGAGTGGAAACGCATCTGCCCTTTTTGGCCACGGTGGGTTCGATCAGTCCCTATGTCGGTCTGTTTGGTACCGTTTGGGGGATTATGAATTCGTTTCGAGCCTTGGGGGTTGTGCAGCAGGCGACCTTGGCAATGGTGGCTCCCGGTATTGCTGAGGCGTTGATTGCCACCGCAATGGGGCTGTTTGCGGCGATTCCGGCGGTAGTGGCTTACAACCGATTTGTGACCGAAAGTGATCGCTTACTTAACAGTTACGATAATTTTATCGAGGAATTTGCCACCTTGCTGCATCGTCAGAGTCTTAACACGTCTCATGAGAATAACGCATAGATGGCGCGTCCTCAGCACAAACGCCGCAAACCGATGGCAGAGATCAATGTGGTGCCTTACATTGATGTGATGCTGGTGTTGTTGGTGATTTTTATGATCACCGCGCCGTTGTTGCAGAGTGGCGTTGAAGTGAGTTTGCCCCAAGCGAGCGCCAGAGTCATGCCCGAATCGAAAACTGAACCGTTGTTATTGACCATCAGTGTGGACGGTTCGCTCTACCTGAACATTGCCAAAAACCCCAAGCAGGCGTTAACGGAAGAGGTTGTATTGACTTTGACCAAGGCTGCTTTGAGCTTGAAACCCAAACGTCAAGTTTTGGTGCGTGGCGATAAAAAAGTGGCCTACGGTTTGGTGGTGCGGGCAATGACCTTATTGCAGCGCGGTGGTGCTCAACAGGTGGGTTTGGTGACAGACACGGCGGAGCCGTAAGCGATGTTGAAAGAGTTGCTGCAAAAACCTTCATCGTTGTTGATCTCTCTCTTTGTTCATCTGTTTGTTTTGTTGCTGCTGTGGTTTTTTTCCAGTGCTGGCACTCCTCCAAAGCCGAAAGTCAGTGCTGAAATGAAACCGATCCAAGTCATTGCGCTGGATGCGCGGCAACTGGATCAAGCCGTAGCGCAATTAAAGCAGCAAGAGCAGCGAGTGGCCGAAGAAAAAAGAGCGGCAGAGCGTAAAGCCAAAGCAGTGAAATTGCGTCAAGCGGAGCAACGTCGTCAAGAGAAGCTCAAAAAAGAGCATGATCATCAAGCCGCTTTGCAGAAAAAACGGGATGAAAAACAGCGCAAAGTAGAGCTAAAACGCCAAGTTGAGTTAAAGAAAAAAGCGGCGCAAAAGCGCAAGGCAGCTGCGGAGAAAAAACAGCAGGCTGAACTGGCGCGTAAGGCGAAAGCGGAAAAAAAGCGTCAAGCTGAACGGGTTCGTAAAGCGAAAGCAGAGAAAAAACAACAGGCTGAGTTGGCTCGTAAAGCCGCTGCGGAGAAAAAACAGCAGGCAGAATTGGCGCGTCAACAACAAGCCAAACGTGATGCAGCAGCCAAACGCCAAGCAGCCTCAGCAGCAGAACAAACACGGCGTAATCGCTTGCTGTTACAGTATATGAGTGATATTCAACAACGAGTGATGCGTAACTGGGTGCCGCCCAGCGGAGGCAGTGCCGGTATGAGTTGTGAGGTTAGCGTGGTGCAGCTTTCCAGTGGTACCATTATCGACTTTCAAGTGGCTAATTGTCGCGGTGATGCGGCTTTCCGTCGCTCTGTTGAGTCAGCGATGGGGCGTTTGATGGCGCTGCCACTGGCACCAGAACGATCGTTGTTTGAACGTGAAGTTAAATTTAAATTTAAGGGTTAAAGGGTGTCGTTTGAAGATGCGTGCTTTGAGTAAGATCTGTTTATTATGGCTGCTGTTTTCTACGCAGGCTTGGGCGGTATTGGAGATTGATATTACCCAAGGGGTGCAGGGCTTGCCCATTGCGGTTAATTCGTTTGCTTGGCAGGGTGAGGGAGAAACACCGCTGGATTTGGCAAAAATTGTTGATGCGAACTTAGCTCGCAGTGGCCAGTTCTCACCGCTGCACCGCGAGGACATGCTCTCTCAGCCTCATTCGATTTTTGAAGTGCGCTTTGATGATTGGCGCGCCTTGGGTATGAATTATCTGCTGATTGGTAAGTTGCGTTTTATCGCAGAGACAAAACGTTATCAAGTGGAGTTTCGTCTTTACGATGTGCAACAGAGTCAACAGATTGAAGGGCGGCTTTTTTCCAGTATAAAAGCCTCGCAACTGCGGCGGGTGGCGCACAATATCAGTGATTTGGTCTATGAAAAAATCACCGGTATGCGAGGGGCGTTTAATACCTTGGTCTGTTTTATCTCCGCTGACGGCAGCGGTGAAAAACGTCGCTTTAAATTGCATGTGGCGGATTCTGATGGCCATGCAGCCAAAACCATTCTCAGCTCTAAAGAGCCGTTGATGTCTCCAGCTTGGTCACCGGATGGTCGCCGACTGGCGTATGTTTCGTTTGAAAGTGCCAAGGCGGCCATTTATGTGCAGCAGATTAACAGTGGCAAGCGCGAGCAAGTGGCGGCGTTTAAGGGCATTAACGGTGCGCCATCTTGGTCTCCAGACGGTAAAAGTTTGGCGCTAACGCTCTCTTATAAGGGCAACCCCGATGTTTATCTGTTGGATCTGCAGAGTAAAAAATTACAACAGCTGACCGGCAACAGCGCCATTGATACCGAGCCGGTTTGGACACCTGATGGTCATTCCATTATTTTCACCTCAGATCGCAGCGGTGGCCCGCAGTTGTATGAAATTGCGGTCGCTGGTGGTAGGGCGAAACGCTTGACCTTTGAGGGTAATTATAACAGCAGTGCGGCGATTTCCGCCGACGGTCAACATATTGCACTGTTGCATCGTCAGCAGAGCAACTATCAAATTGCGGTGCTGGAACGTAAAAGCGGTTTTTTGCGTATTTTGACCGATGGTTCACTGGATGAGTCTCCCAGCTTTGCTCCCAATGGCAGTATGATTTTGTACGCTTCAAGTTATCGCGGTCGTGGTACTTTGGGAGCCGTGTCGTTGGATGGTCGAATGAAACAGCGTCTGAGTCTGTCGGGTAACGATGTGCGTGAACCGGTTTGGTCGCCCTACTTAAAATAAGGAACAATATAAAATGAGAGTGATGATCAAAGGGGCTTTATTGCTGCTGTTGCTAGCAACGTTGGCAGCGTGTGGCGGAAAAAAGGCGGTTAAACCGAATCTGAATGAACAACTGAAACCACTGGATGCTGGTCCCGACAGTGGGCAAGCACTGGAAGACAACAGCCCAATGGGTTCGGCGGTGATCACACCGTTGGTGACGGGCGGCTGCTTGCCCCCTTGTGATCTGCCGCGTTCTGCTTTGAGTGATCCAGCCAGTTTATTGCAGCAACGAGTCATCTATTTTGAGTTTGATCGGGCGGCGGTGAGTGAAGAATTTATGCAAGTGCTGCGGGTTCATGGTCGTTTTTTGGCCGGTTATCCTGATATTAAAGTCCGTTTGGACGGCCATGCAGATGAGCGTGGTTCACGAGAGTACAATATTGCTTTGGCGGAACGACGGGCGCGATCGGTGCGTAAACTGTTGTTGTTGGAAGGGGTAAACAGCCGTCAATTGCAGGTTTTGAGTTACGGTGAAGAGCTGCCGCAGGCCGGTGGCCATAATGAAACAGCGTGGCAACAAAATCGTCGGGTCGAGTTGGTGTATAAAAAACCGTAAGGTTGAGAAGGCAGAACTTATGATGCAGAAAATGATTGGGTTAATGGTTTGTTGCGTATTTTTTTCAGCGCCGTTGCTGGCGGAGCAGAAAGTAAAACCGTTAACCGTTGAAGAGCGTCTGGCGCGTTTGGAGCGTTTGTTAGAGAGTCGTGTTTTGGTGGAGCTGAATCAAGATGTGGATCTGTTAAAACGTGAGCTGCGTACGTTGCGTGGCGAGCTGGAAAAACAAGACCATGTTTTACAGTCGATGCGCAAACGCCAGCGTGAACTCTATCAGGACAGTGACCGTCGCCTACGTGATCTGGAATTGGGTGCGCCAGCGGAACCGTTGGCCGTTGTGGGTGGTGAGCCAGAGGGCGAGCAGAAGCCGCTGTCTGCAGCCAGTTCGGCGATGGCGGTGGGGTCGGCCAGTGCAACGGTGTTGTTGCCGTCAGCGAATCAGACTGTTACGGCGGAGAGCCAAACAAGTGCGATGAGAGTAGCTCCAGAACAACAACGTAAGCAAAAAATTGAATATAAGGCGGCGTTTGAACAGTTGAAAAACGGTCGCTATGAGAGTGCCATTGAAGCTTTTCAAGGATTTTTACAGCACTATCCAACAGGGCCGTATGCCGACAATGCTGAATATTGGTTGGGTGAAACCAATTATGTGATTCGTCATTTTTCAGCGGCATTGCAGCATTTTAATGCGGTGATTAAAAATTATCCTGATAGTCCTAAGGTGGCAGATGCACGTCTGAAGGTGGCTTACACCTATTATGAAATGCAGGATATGGCTGAGGCAGAAAAATGGCTGCGTGAGTTGATTAAAGATGCACCCACGCCTTCGGTGGTGCGGTTGGCGGAGCAGCGTCTGCTGATGATTCGTGAGTCGGGTCATTAAGGTGCTTAAACCGCCGCGTCTGAAAATCAGTGAAATTTTTCTTTCCTTACAAGGAGAGGCTCGCAGTGTGGGTCTGCCAACGGTCTTTGTGCGTTTGACGGGCTGCCCATTGCATTGCAATTATTGTGATACCGAGTACGCATTTACTGGCGGTGAGTGGTATGAGCTGAAGGTGTTGTTACAGCAGGTGGCCGCTTACGGAGTTAATCACGTTTGTGTCACGGGCGGAGAGCCGCTCTCGCAAGCCAATTGCATGCCTTTTTTAACGTCTTTGGCCGATTTGGGTTTGGTGGTCTCTTTGGAAACCAGCGGAGCGTTGGATATTAGCAACGTCGATAAACGTGTCAGTCGGGTGATGGATCTGAAAACGCCCGATTCCGGTGAAGAGTCGAAAAATCGTTATGAAAATATTGAATATTTGACTCAGCACGATCAGGTTAAATTTGTGATTTGCAGTGAGTCGGATTACTGCTGGGCAAAAGAGGTGCTGCAAAAACAAAGTTTGCATGAGCGTTGCGAGGTACTGTTTTCAGCCTCTGCCGAGCAGTTGTCGGCCACTCAGTTGGCCGACTGGATTATTCGTGATCGTTTGAATGTGCGCTTTCAAATTCAGCTGCACAAATACCTTTGGGGTGACATTGCGGGGGTTTAAAACAGCTCGATTTCTCCTGGGGTCATGTTTTTCTGTGCCACTGGATTGCTGGTCAGGTTGGCAAAATTCTCTTTTAGCGTTTGGCTCAGCGTTTTGAAACGAGCCAATCGTTCGGCTTCGCTCTGAGGAAAAGGGCCATTTTTTTCTGTTGTTTGATACAGTCTTTGTAGATTACTCAGTGCCTCTTCCATCTGGCTGGATCTTTTTAACATGTGTTCAGTCAATTGCAGTATGACGTCCTCTGATTGCAATGAGGTGACACTGCTAAGAATATGTTGTTGAATTTCTTCGGAGAGTTGGGCCAAATTTTGTGAATATGCGGTGATTTCTTGATTAAATTGGCTGGTTTTATTCCACATGCTGTGGAGATCCAATTGAGCTTTTTTGATGATAGTGATATCAGTTTGATTCAGTTCTTTTAGCAGTGAACGAACGGTGTTGATGTTGCTGTTAATGCCCTTAACGGTGCTGTTTATTTGGTAGAACTTATGTTTGAACACCTCTTCGGTCAGTGGGATTTCGTTGCTGTTGTGGTGTAAAAGTTGCTGAATTGCGTTGAACTTGAGTGTGACCTGATCAATCTGTTTTTGCAGGGTGTGATTGTTTTTTTGCAGATGAATAATCGTGTCGATAAAACTCTCGACGATCACTTCGGTCTGATGAGGAAAGGTGTTGATGTCGCTGTTGTTTTCTACAGTACTGCCAGTATCGACGATAATATCACGTAAGTTATTTACCAACTTTTGCAAAATATCCTGCTGGTTTTTATTGTTATTGTCTAGACCTGAAACGCTGCCGGTAAGGCTGTCGGAGGCGCTACTGACAATGCTTTGTACTTGTTGCAGTTCATCCTTAAAAAAATGACACTGATTTTCGATCTCTTCGAGAGCAGTATGAACCACAGTATTATGTTCTGTCTCTTCTGCTGAAATAGAGTTCGGTTGCTTGGTTTTGAACTGTAGATGGACATCGAACATAAGCAGTACGATGGAAATGAGAAGCAGAGCATGAGAGACAAACAAGTGACCAAAATAGGCATCGCTTAGGGCGTAGAGCAACAAAAATGCGGTGGCGATGGTCATTAACCAAGTATTAGCAAATAATTTCATGATTTTAACTCATAATAAAAGGGTTTTAGGGAACGGTTTATATCTGCTGTTATCGACGGCTTATCACAACTCTTAAGGGTAAACCGACTCGAAGAGTGACAAGCTTCATTCTCATTTTATTGAGGGTTTTGGCGATGAAAAAAATATGGTTGGATCACTATCCAGAACAAGTGCCAAATGAGATCGAAACGGATGTTTATCGTTCTTTAGGTCATTTTTTAGAGAGCACTTGTCAGCGTTATCGAGATAAACCTGCTTTTAGCAACTTTTCTGCTCAGCTCAGTTATCGACAGTTGGAGCAGCAGAGCCGTGATTTCGCGGCTTATCTACAGCAGGATTTGCAGCTGCAAAAGGGGGATCGAATTGCGTTGATGATGCCCAATTTATTGCAGTATCCGGTGGCCATGTTTGCGGCCTTGAGGCTGGGTTTGGTGGTGACCAACATCAATCCGCTCTACACCCCGCGTGAGTTACAACATCAATTGGAGGACTCTGGTGCCAAGGTGATTCTGATTTTGGCCAATTTTGCTCATGTTTTAGAGTCGGTTTTGCCACAGAGCCAGATTGAACACATTGTGTTGACTCAGGTGGGAGACTTGCTGCCACCCCTGAAGGGATGTGTGGTGAATTTTGTTTTGCGCTGGGTAAAACGTGCTATTCCCGCTTTTCAACTGCCTGCTGCCCAGACCCTTGACTTTAAAACCGTACTCTCTTTGGGCAAACAACAGCGTTTGGAGCCGGTGGAGGTGAGCGGTGAAGATATGGCTTTTTTGCAATACACCGGCGGCACGACGGGAGTGGCCAAGGGAGCCGTGTTGAGCCATAAAAATATGTTGGCCAACATTGAACAGGTCTCGGCATGGGTAAAACCGGTGGTGACAGAGGGACAAGATGTGGTGATCACCGCTTTGCCGCTCTATCATATTTTTTGTTTGAGCTGCAATTGCCTGACCTTTATGAAGCAGGGCGCTTTGCTGGTCTTGATTACTAACCCTCGGGACATTCCAGCTTTTATTAAAGAGCTGTCTCATTGGTCTTTTAGCGTGATTTCGGGGGTGAATACCCTTTTTAATGCGTTAATGAATCACCCTGAGTTTGAAAAGCTGGATTTTTCTGCTCTGAAACTGAGTGTGGCGGGCGGCACGGCGTTGCAAAAATCAGTGGCGGAGAGGTGGCAACGTGTGACCGGTGCAACAATGGTGGAGGGTTACGGTTTGACGGAATGTTCACCGGTGGTCTGTGTTAATCCGGTCTTGGGTGATCATTTTACCGACTCCATTGGTTTGCCTCTGCCTTCTACTGAGGTTTCGATTCGAAATGAGGCAGGTGAAGAGTTGCCCCAAGGTGAGGTGGGCGAACTCTGTATCCGAGGCCCACAAGTGATGTCGGGTTATTGGCAACGGGAGAAAGAGACGCAACAGGTGTTGCGGGACGGCTGGCTCTATTCAGGCGATGTGGCGCAATTGAATGAACAAGGTTTTGTAAAAATTGTGGATCGAAAAAAAGACCTGATTATTGTTTCGGGTTTTAATGTTTACCCGAATGAAATTGAAGCGGTGGTGTCAGAGTGCGAAGGGGTCAATGAAGTGGCTTGCATCGGTGTTCCGAACCGTAAAAGTGGTGAAGCGGTAAAGATTTTTGTGGTGCTTAAACAGGGTTCTGAGCTTTCAGAAGAGGTCTTGCTGGAGCATTGTAAGACTAATTTGACCGCCTATAAAGTCCCGCATCAGATTGAATTTCGACAGGAGCTACCGAAAAACAATGTGGGTAAAATTTTGCGCCGTGTTTTGCGAGATTAAATGGTTTTTTAGTGAGGCTTTGATAAGAACAGTCTCTTATCTGCACTTTTATTCTTGATAGGATAGCTGTTCTTTTTGATCTCCCTGAGACCTCTTTCACACTTCTGATTTTGTGTATTGATCGTTGGTCTTTTTTCAGTTTTGGGTAAGAAAAACAGTTTAATCTCCTCTTTTTTAGCCCGTTAGGTTATTGATTACTCTATGGTTAAGCTTGTGTTGAAAAATATATTTTTGAGTGAAATGGTTATGTTGTTTGATGTAAGAGTATTGATTGTTCTGCTTTTCCCCCTATTTTTTGGTTCTGTTTCCGCTGCTACTTTAGCGGAGAGTCACAATGAAATCACGCCGTTGTCGCGCTCAAAAACGTTGAGTTTAACGGCGGTTGTGGATGCCGCTGAGAGGCACACACCTGAAACGTCATTGTTGGCTGCTGAGGCTAAAAAGAGAGTTGCAGCTGAAGGTTATCGGCGCTCTTGGCTGAGCGACAGTATCAGTGTGGGGGTGAACTATCAAAATGATCGTTTGCTGGCTGATCAGGGTTTGGAAGAGCTTGAGTTGGGACTGAATATTCCCTTAAAGCGTTGGGGGGCAGGCGATAAAGCTAACACATTGCTACTGTTGGCAGGTCAGGTGTTGCAGCATAAACAGGCGCTGTTGCGTTTGCGTCTTTCTGGTCAGGTGCGGGAGAGTTTATGGGCGTTGATCATCAGTCATAACGATTATGAGTTGGTGGCGGCGGCGTGGCAGACGGCCAAGCGTTTAGAGGCGGATGTGCAGAAGCGAGTTGAGCTGGGAGAGTTGGCGCATCGTGATTTGTTGCTGGCACAGGGAGAGAGTTTGGCACGTCAAGGTGAGCTGTTTCATGCACTGGAGATTTTTGAGCATGCGCAATATCACTACTGGGCCTTGACGGGTTTAAAGACGGTGCCACAGCAGTTTCAGGAGCAGCTAACGGTGTTTCACGATGATCCGCTGTTGCACCATGAGCAACTGTTGTTATTGATCAGTGCTAGGGGGCAAGCCCAAGCGCAAGCCTCTCTGGATCGGTTGGAGTCGAAAGGCGGGCCAGAGTTACAGATTAATCTTCGTCAAGAACAGTTTGATTACCAAGCTACGTCGGTGAAAAGTATTGGTGTGGGTGTGAGTTTGCCGCTGGGTGGCGGAGCTGGGGAGCGTCAAATAGCGGCTGAAGGCTGGGTTGTTGTGGCAGAAGCTGAACGGAGGTTGGCGGAGCAGAGACGGCTTTTGAAAACGGAATTGTACCATGCGGAACACGCACTGGAATTGAGTCGTGAGGCATTGAAGGTGGCTCGACAGCGTTATGAGTTATCACAACAAAATGTGCGTTTGACGGTCTCTGCCTTTCGTGCAGGTGAGGTGGATCTGGTGGAGTTACTGCGGGTAAAAGCACAGGCGTTTGTGGTTAAGCGTAATTTGCAACTGCATCAATTACAGCTGCAACGGGAAATTTCCCGTCTGAATCAAGCAGCAGGAGTGTCGTTATGAAATATTTTTTCAGAGTGTTGTTGGTGCTTGTTTGCACATTTGTCCAAGCCGATGAGCGCGCTTCATATATTGAAGTGCAGCCGCAGCAATTTTCCGCTTTGGGGGTGACGTTGCAAAAACCGTCAGTGGGTGATTCGACTTTGGGAGTACGTTATCCCAGTCAAGTGGTGATCCCACCGGCGCAGGTGCGTATTGTCAGTGCGCCACAAGCGGGATTGTTGCAGGCGATGTTGGTGGCGGAAGGGGAGAGTGTGGTTAAAGGACAGCCTTTGGCACTTTTGGAAAGCCCTGAGTTGATGGTGTTGCAGCGAGATTATTTGCAGGCAGTCACTCAGTTGGCCTTGGCGCTCAGTGATAAACGCCGTGATCAAAAACTCTATAAAGAGGGGGTGATTGCCAAACGTCGTTTGTTGCAAAAGCAGAGCGCCTACTCTGAATTGCAAGCGGTGGCGGATGAGAGACGACAAGCGTTGCAGCTGGCAGGCATGTCGGCAGATGAGGTTGAAACCTTGCGAGTGCAGCGCAAACTTTCCAGTCAGTTGGTGATTCACGCGCCAGAGAGTGGGGTGGTGATGAAACGTTTTCTGACCTCTGGTGAACAGGTGGATCGCATGACACCCATTTATCGTTTGGCGAAATTGGAACCGCTATGGGTAGAGATGTCTCTGCCGTTGGCGCAACTGAAAAACATTCATGTGGGTGCCGTGGTGCAGGTGGTGGAGCCAGAGGTGAAAGCGCGTTTGATCTTGATCGGGCGTGAAGTGAACGCCAACAATCAGACGGTGATGTTGCGTGCCGAGGTCTCCGCTGGCGTGGAACAGCTGCGTCCTGGGCAGTTTGTGGAGGCACGCTTGGCGGTCGAGGCTCAAGAATCCCAGCTTGAGGTGAGCAGCCCTTCTCTGTTACGACGTGATGGGCAAGCCTATCTGTTTGTGCGTTATGCCTCCGGTTTTGAAGTGCGCCCAGTGGTGGTGGTGAGCCAAAACGGTCAGCAAGCGGTGGTCAGTGGCGATGTGAAGCGTGATGATCTGCTGGCGGTCAGTGGCGTGTCGGCGCTGAAGTCGATCTGGTTGGGTTTGGGAGGAGGTGAGTAGATGCTCTCCAGAGTGGTGCAGTTTGCGTTAACGCAGCGTCTGTTGATGGTGTTGTTGGTGTTGTTGATGGTGGGTGTAGGGGTGATGGCGGTTAAGAACATCCCCATTGATGCTTTTCCTGATGTCTCTTCGACTCAGGTGAAGATCATTATCAAAGCGCCAGGGATGACCCCAGAAGAGGTTGAGGCGCGTATTACTGCTCCCATTGAGGTGGAAATGTTGGGCATTCCACAGCAGACCATGTTGCGTTCGGTGGCCAAATACGCTTTGACGGACATCACGGTGGATTTTGAGGACAGCACCGATATTTACTGGGCGCGTCAGCAGGTGGCAGAACGGTTGAGCGGTATTTGGGGCGATTTGCCATTGGACATCAGCGGTGGCATTGCGCCGTTGACGACCCCTCTGGGCGAGATGTTTATGTTTACCGTGGAGGGGGATACGCTCTCTTTGCAAGAGAAACGTTCGTTGCTGGATTGGGTCATTCGTCCTGCTTTGCGGGGTGTGCCTGGGGTGGCGGATGTGAACTCCTTGGGTGGTTTGGTGCGCAGCTTTGAAGTGGTGCCAGATAACGCGCAGATGGCCGCTCGTGGGGTCAGTTATGAGATGCTGATTGGGGTGCTGGAAAAGAACAATCGCAACGACGGTGCAGGTCGTCTCAATGAGGGCGAAGAGGTACTGTTAGTGCGCAGTGAGGGCAGCATTCGTTCCTTGGCGGATGTGGCTGCCATTGTGGTGAAGCAAGATGGCCGAGTGACGGTGACGGTTAAGGATGTGGCGCAGGTGCATCTCGGTTCCATGACCCGTTACGGCGGTGTGACCCGCAACGGCGAAGGTGAGGCGGTGGAAGGTTTGGTGCTGGGTCTGCGGGGAGCCAACGCCAATGAGGTGGTCAAAGGGGTGCGGCTGAAGCTGGAAGAACTGCAAGCGTCGTTGCCAGCAGGGATTACGACGGATATTTTTTATGACCGAGGTGATTTGGTTTCACGAGCGGTGAACACGGTCGCCAAAGCGTTGACCGAAGCGATTATTTTGGTGGTGATTCTGTTGCTGCTCTTTTTGGGTGACATGCGCGCTTCTTTGGTGGTGGCGCTCTCCTTGCCACTGGCGGCCTTGGCGACCTTTATTTTGATGTCTCAGTTTGGTTTAACGGCCAACTTAATGAGCTTGGGGGGCTTGGCCATTGCCATCGGCATGTTGGTGGATGCTTCGGTGGTGGTGGTGGAGAACATCATGGTCTATCTGGCCGATGAGAATAAACGCAAAAAATTGCCGCGCTTGCATCTGATCTATCGTGCGGTGCGTGAAGTGGCAGTGCCGGTGACGTCTGGCATCATTATTATTATGTTGGTCTTTTTGCCTCTGCTGACCTTGCAGGGTCTGGAAGGAAAACTGTTTATTCCGGTGGCCTTGACCATTGTTTTTGCTCTGGGTGCTTCTCTGGTGCTGTCGTTGACGGTGATTCCGGTTTTGAGTGCGTTTTTGATGACCAAAGTGGTACATCAGGAGCCGTGGCTGGTGCGTGGTTTGAATCGCATTTATGCGCCGTCGTTGCGGTGGGCGTTGCAGAACAGCAAGGTGGTGATTGGCAGTGCCTTATTGGGGTTGCTGATGACCGGTTGGGTTTATGGTCTGATCGGTAAGACCTTTATGCCGACGATGGATGAAGGCAGCATTATTTTGCAGATGGAAAAATTGCCCTCCATTACTCTGGAAGAGTCGCTGGCGATGGATCTGCGGGTGGAGCAGCGTTTGATGTCGGTGCATGAGGTTTCAGGTGTGGTGGCGCGCACCGGTTCCGATGAAATCGGTATGGATCCTATGGGTCTGAATCAGACCGATGCCTTTCTGATTTTGCGTCCACAAGACGAATGGCAAGTGGAGAATAAAGAGGCGTTGATTGAAAAATTGCGCGTGGTGATGGAGGACTTCCCTGGGGTTGCCTTTGGTTTTACTCAGCCCATTGAGATGCGTGTTTCGGAGATGTTGACTGGGGTGCGGGGCGATGTGGCAGTGAAGCTGTTTGGTACCGATCTGGATAAGCTGAATCTGGCCGCGCAGCCGATCGCCGAGGTGTTGCGGGGGCTGCGTGGTTCTGAGGATGTTTTTTACACCGAAAACGACGGGGTTCAATATCTGAAAGTGGAGCTGAATCGCGGAGCCATTGGCCGTTTGGGTCTCTCGGTTGAGGCGGTTGAGGCCATTTTAAGAGTGCAACTGGAGGGGACGGTTATTGGTACCATCCATGAGCCGGATCGGCGCACGGCGCTGGTGTTGCGTGGCGGTGACAAGGTACGTAAATCGACCTCTGAGTTTAAAAATTTACTGCTGACCTTGGCCGATGGTCGTAATGTGCCGATCTCGCTGGTCGCGAAGATCAGCCGTGTCGAGGGACCGGTGCAAGTCAATCGTGAGCAGGGAGCGCGTTTGGTGGTGGTGGCAGCCAATGTGCGTGGTCGTGATCTGGTGGGGTTTGTGGACGAGGCTAAATTGGCGGTGCAGCAGCAAGTGCAGTTGCCAACGGGGTATCAATTGGCTTGGGGCGGGCAGTTTGAGAATCAGCAGCGGGCGGCGATGCGCTTGACGTTGGTGGTGCCGGTGGCGATTGGGTTGATCTTCCTGCTGCTCTTTTCCACCTTTGGTTCGGCGCGACAAGCGGCTCTGGTCTTGACCAACATTCCGTTTGCCATGATCGGTGGGGTGTTCGCTCTCTGGGTGTCCGGTGAGTATCTGTCGGTGCCTGCGTCGGTGGGTTTTATTGCCTTATTAGGGATTGCAGTCTTGAATGGGGTGGTGATGTTGACCTATTTTAATCAGTTGCTGGCGCGCGGGGTGCCAATGTCGGAAGTGGTTTTGGAAGGTGCCAAGCGTCGGCTAAGGCCGGTGTTGATGACCGCCATGATTGCGGCCTTTGGTTTGGTGCCGTTGCTGTTTGCAACTGGGCCTGGCTCTGAAATTCAGAAACCGTTGGCGGTGGTGGTGATTGGTGGCTTGGTAACGTCAACCTTGTTGACCCTCTACTTGTTGCCTATTTTGTATCGTCGCTTTGGTGTTGAGAAGGGAGAAGTTCATGTTTGATCACTGTGTTTTGGTGTTGGTCAGCCGTCCCGAGGTGGAGGAGAGTTTGGTTGATTGGTTGCTGGGACGCTCTGAGATCAGTGGTTTTTCCAGCCATCAGATCGATGGCCATAGCCGAGATCACATGCAACTCAGTTTGGCGGAGCAGGTCACGGGTCGTCGTCGCCAAGTGATGTTTCAAGTGGAGCTTCGTTATGATGAGGCGCAGGCGTTGTTGCAGGAGCTGAACGTTGAGTTTCCTGGTCTGGGAGTACATTACTGGATGACTCCGGTGTTGGAGTCGGGGCGGATTGGTTGAATGGGGTAAAGAGTTCTACGGCCACTGCGAATCAGTGGCCATAGAAAGTTGAATGAAAGAGTCGCTTAGGTTGGCTCTTTTTGCGTTAGGAAAAACCAAAAGCCAAGTACCATAAAGAACATGGCGTAGAAGAACTCTTTAAACTCATCCAATGGATAGACCAGTATCGGGTCGCCGTAAACGCCGGTGATCTTAAAGGCGATGTAGTTAAGCACAAACAGGCCACCGATCCAGATGGGGGCGATGGGAATGCCTGCGTATTGGTAGAAGTTTTTCATTGGCTTGAGGTAGCGATTAGAGAGCGGGATCAAGACCGTGGTGATGAGACAGAAGAGCGCAAATAGACGGTTCATGCTCAGCATCAAGCTTAAGAATGATTTTTTCTCTCCTTCGGCATCTTCATCAAAAAAGACCCAAATATTGTGCAGATTGGTCTCTTTTTGTGCATTCAGCTCTTTGAAGTTTTCCGGCGTTTCCCAGCCAAAAATCCGTTGTCCCCAACTTAGTTCTTCACCAAAACAGACAAAGAAGAACAGTGCCAGCAAGATAAAATAGACGTTACGTTGGGTTTTTTTGCCAAAAAATTGGTTTTCTTTGCCCTTAGACTTTATAAAAAGGTAGGTGAAGGTGGCAAAGGTGGTGAACAAAAACAGGGCGCTCATATACTCGATGGGGTGGTCTTCATCACCCAGTACGACAATGTAGTTGGGATCGGCCTGATAGATGAAAATATAGGTAAGAATGACCCCGATGGCCAACAACCCTTTGATAATCATTGTTTCTCCTTGTGGATAATGGTGTTTGTTCTAAAGCCAAGAATGGAACTCAAAAGCATAATATAGTCCTCTTTTGCTGATAAAAGTCATAATCCCACAACGGAGATGAGTATTGGCTTGACGAAAGGGCTAAGCAGGGGCATTAATGGCCGCCTTTTTTTATGATGGAATATGGATAGGTTGCAGATTATGAGTGATGTCTCGCATGTGGTGGTAATCGAAAAGATGGTGGCGGGTGGTCTGGGTTTGGCGCATTTGGAGAGTGGCAAAAGCGTTTTGGTCAGCGATGTTTTGAGTGGAGAGCGGGTGCAGCTGAATCTGCTCAGCGAGAAGAAAAATCACGCAATGGCGGAGCCAGAGCAGATTTTGACTGCCTCAGAGCAGCGCGTCGTACCTGAGTGCCGTTATTATCGGCGGTGCGGGGGCTGTAATCTGCAACACGCTGATTACTCGGCTCAATTGCAGCTGAAACAGCAGATGCTCAGCGATACCTTACAGAGGGTGGCGAGATTGTCTGAGGTCAAGGCTGAGTCTATGCCGCTCCCCATTGCTTCTGAAATGCCTTTTTTCTATCGGCAACGAATTCGCTTGCACGCTTCCAAGGCGGGTTTTGGTTATCGAATGAAAAAATCGCAACAGGTGGTGCCGATCCGGCGTTGTTTGTTGGCCGCCGAGCCACTGAACGACGTTTTGCACAATGTGGTGGTGGCGTACGACTGGAAAAAAGTGCGTGGTTTGTGTGACTCCATCTCCTTGCAACTGAACCCTGATACCTTAGGGGTGAAGCTGATGCTCTATTGCGATACGGATTTTTTGCGTTTGGAGTTAAAAGCCTTTGCTCGTTGGGCGATGGAGCAGGACGGTGTTGAGGCGGTCTTTGCCGAAGTGAAAAATCGTGGGGTTTTTGCCGCAGACGCTAAACGGGCTGAGGGCAGTGAGGCGTTGGTTTTGAGTGCGGAGATTGATGGCCGACAGGTGCGTTGGGAGACGGGACGTTTTTTTCAGGTCAATTTGCCACAAAACGAGAAGATGTTGCAGTTTGTGGCGCAGCATCTGGCCGTGACTCGGCAGAGCCGCGTGCTGGATCTCTACTGTGGGGTGGGTAATTTTTCCTTGCCGCTGGCAGCGCAGTGTCGGGAGCTGGTGGGGGTGGACTCTCAGGGGGGAGCGATGCGGATGGCGCGTCTCAATGCCCAATCTGCTGGTCTGGATAATTGCCGTTTTCAAAAAGGTAATGCGGGATTGGTGGCGCAGGCGTTGGTTGAATCTGGGGAGGCGTTCAGTCACTTGGTGATCGACCCACCGCGTCAGGGAGCGGCGCAGATGTTGTCTTCCATAACAGCTTTGGATATTGAGCGCATGGCTTACATCTCTTGTGATTCGGTCACTTTGGCGCGCGATCTAAAAGAGTTGCTGGTGCAAGGTTGGTTGTTGGAGCGATTGCAGACCTTTGATCTGTTTCCGCAGACCCATCACCTTGAGAGTGTGGCGATATTGCGGCGAGCTGTTTAAGGTTTGGACGGTTTTGCAGGTGTTTTTGTGGTTGTTAGCTTGTGGTTGGGTTAATGCTGGGAAAATTAACGTCGATTCGTAAGCCGCCCAACTCGGCTTGGTGTAGCTCAATTTGGGCGTTATGCAGATCACAGATGCGTTTGACGATGGAGAGGCCGATGCCACAGCCGATGGCTTGATGGCCTTCACCCCGATAGAAGCGGCTAAAGACTTGGTTGCGTTCTTCTTCAGGGATTCCAGGGCCGCTATCACAGACGCTCAAGCGCAGGTGACTGTCTGTTTTGATGATGCTGACCTGTACTTGGCCGTGACTGGGAGTGTAACGCAGGGCGTTGTCGATTAAATTACGCAGTAAAATCCGCAGAGCGGGGGAGCTGCCAAAGAGATAATGGCGGTCACTGTCGTCGGCGAGGCCAAGATCGATCTCTTTTTTTAGTGCCATTGGGGTGGATTGCACAATGGCATCCACTGCCAGTGTGTGCAGATTCAGCGGGCCGTGTTGTTGGGTCTGATTTTCCGGTTCCAAACGTGCCATGGTGAGCAGTTGGTCAATCAGATGGCTGGCACGATCAACGCCTTGGAGCAACTGTCTTAAGGCGTGTTTTCGAGGTTTTTCTTCTTTGGCCTTTAAGGCTAATTGGGCGTGGGTACGCAGTCCGGCAAGTGGGGTGCGTAGCTCGTGGGCGGCATCGGAAGTGAAGCGTCTCTCTTTTTGCAATGAATGTTGCAGGCGGGAGAAGAGTCGATTGAGTGCATCTCCCAGTGGCCGAATTTCTTTGGGGGTTTTGGTGAGCTGCAACGGGGTGAGGTTGTTGCCATCCCGTTGAGAGAGCTGAATGGCCACCTGTTTTAGGGGTTTTAGGCCTTGAGTGACCATCACCCAGAGTAAGACGGAGAGCACGGGGAGTAGGAGCATAAAAGGAAATAAAATCTCACGAAGAATGTCGCGAGTGAGTTTGTCGCGCAGAGTGTAGGATTGTGCTGTGACGACAAAATATTCCTTTTTTTCGTCCCAAATGCCATAGACGCGCCACTTTTCATCACCAAAAAGAAAGTCGCTGAAGCCAAACGTATTGCTGTAGTCGTGATTTAGTTTCTGCATGGGTTTGTCTGGACTGTGGATTGAATGCAGAAGGAGTTGGCCTTGGCGGTTGAATACTTGGAAAACGAGAGTGATATTAAAATCGTGATTATGGCCGTGCTCTTCGCCTTCAACGGTAAAACGATCTTCTAGTAGAATGTTGTTGAGGTGTTCAATATTTTTTTTCTGTTTAAGGGTGGGGACGATAAGAGAGCGCATGAGACGGGTGGAGCTGGCCAGTTGAGCATCGAACAGCTCTAGGGTTTCGTGTTCTGCGCCTTCGTAAGCACTCCAGAGGCTGATGGCTCCGGTGGCGGTGACGGTGAGCAGCAACAGAAGCAGTAGGCGACGGCGTAGAGACATGCTTACTCAGTGTCATCCGTATGTTCAGGTTTATCGATCATATAGCCAACACCGCGAATGGTGCGGATCAATTTGCTGCCCAACTTTTTGCGGATGTGGTGTACATAGACCTCAACGGCGTTGCTTTCCACCTCGTCACTCCAGCCGTAGAGGCTTTGTTCTAGCCGTTCACGGGAGAGGACGCGACCTCGGTTTTCGAGCAAGTTTTGCAGTACGGCAAATTCCCGTCTTGATAGCATCACATTTTGGTCTTTATCGCGCAAGGTGTGGGCGGCGGGATCAAGAATAAGATCTCCGTGTTGCAAGACGCTGTCGGTGCGCCCGTGAGCACGACGGATCAGAGCGCGTAAGCGGGCGCAGAGTTCTTCTAAATCAAAGGGCTTGACCAGATAGTCGTCGGCACCGGCATCCAAGCCGCCAATGCGATCATTAATGCCATCTTGAGCGGTGAGTATCAGTACCGGAGTGGAATGGCCTTGTTCACGAAACTCTTTCAGAACCGTTAGACCTGGCAGCTTGGGCAGTCCCAGATCCAAAATGACGGCATGGAACTCGTTGTCTTGCAGTGCTCTACGGGCGGTTTCACCGTCTTTGACCCAATCAACGGCGTAACCGTCGTTACGCAGCCCCGTGTGGATACCGTCGCCCAACAGAACATCATCCTCAACCAATAAAACACGCATTGTGAAACACCTCTACTTTAGTCCGTACGGTATTCTGTGATTGTGCATCACCTAGGAATCCTAGGGTAGCCTAAATGGTGACTGATGATAGCAAATTACTGCTCTGCTTGTTTTCTATTGGGAGATTGGCGGTTATGATTTGCAGAATTTTGTCAGCGGGGATAATGATGTTTGAGCAAATTAAAAAGGTCTGTTTTGCCTTCGGATTATGGGTGATTGGAGTGACAGAGGTTATTGCTGCGCCATTGGCGCCGGATTTTCAACTGCCAACCCGTACGGGCAGTGTCAGTTTGTCCGATTTAAAGGGGGAAGTGGTCTATCTCGATTTTTGGGCGTCATGGTGTCTGCCCTGTCGCAAATCGTTTCCTTGGATGAGTGAACTTCAAGCTCGTTATCAAGAACAGGGTCTGAAAGTGATTGCGATTAATCTTGATGAAGATCGTGTTGCGGCTGAGCAGTTTTTAAAGAATTTGCCTGTCAGCTTTACCGTGGCCTTTGATGCCAGTGGTCAGAGCGCAGAGAGGTACAAGGTGATGGGGATGCCGAGCAGTTACATTATTGATCGCCAAGGTCGGTTGCAGTTGACCCATGTGGGTTTTCGAGAACGGGATAAAGAGATGGTTGAGAAGTCGATTCGATATTGGTTGTCTCAACCGTCACAAGGTGAGGAGACGAAAGAGTGAGAGTGATGATTTTAATGCTGTTTCTTTCTGGCTGTGCTTTGGAGCCGGTGCAGCCGTGGCAGAAGGGAACGCTGGCTAAACCATCAATGCAACTGGTTAGCGATGAGTTGGAAAATTTTCTCGATGAACACACCTATTTTAGCAAAGAAGCCTCTACGGGTGGTCAAGGTGTGGGTGGAGGAGGCTGCGGATGCAATTGAAAAAACCAGCTAAAAAAATCAGCAGCCTGCGTCATGCTTTGAGTTTGGCCAGTTGTGCTCTGTTACAAACGCCACTGCAGGCAGAACCGTGGGATGTGCAATCAGCAGTGATGATTTATGCCGAAGGCGATGGTCGTGTTGCGCTGTTGGAGCCGGTGGTGAAGGCCAGTCGTGAAATTGCGGATGATGAGCGGGTTACTCTGCAAGTGGCCTTTGATACTTTGAGCGGTGCGTCACCCAATGGCGCTCAAGCCAGTGCTCAAGCGCAGACCTTCACCTCGCCTTCTGGAGAGAGTCGCTACACCACGCCAGCCGGTGAAATTCCGTTGGACAGTACCTTTTCCGATACACGACTGGCGGTGTCAGCGGAGTGGGACCGTGGTTTGGATCGAGGACAGCGTTTGATCTTGGGCAGCAACGTTTCCATTGAGAGTGATTATCGTTCTTTGGGTGCGAGTGCCAACTACCGACGTGATCTAAATCGGCGTAATACCACCTTGGCAGCCGGAGTGGCTCTGAATCTGGACAGCATCGGCGCGGAGGAGGTGGCCTTGCCGGTGCCGCTGAGCGAGATGCAGTTTCAGTCTGTGGTTGTCGGCGATGAATCTGAAGGCGAGAGTCGTATTACTGCGGATCTGTTGCTGGGTGTGACTCAAGTTTTGAATCGTAAGACTCTGATGCAGCTTAATTACAGTGCCAGCCTCTCTTCGGGGTATCACAATGATCCTTATAAGATTATTTCGCAAGTGGATGCGCTGAGTGGGATTGCCACTGGGCGTTATTTTTATGAGCAGCGTCCCGATCAGCGTCTGCGTCAAACACTTTACTGGAAGGCGGTACGACATCTAAACGAGGATGTGCTCAAGATCAGTTACCGTTATTACCAAGATGATTGGGGAATTGCATCGCAGACGGCGGATCTTAAATACCGCTTTGAGTTGGGCGCTGGTCATTTTTTACAGCCGCATCTGCGTTATTACCATCAGAGTGCAGCGAATTTTTACCGACACTCACTCTATACCGGTCTTTCACCGGCGTTGATCAGTGCCGATTATCGTTTGGCTGAGTTTGACAGTCAGACGTTGGGGTTGAAATACGGTCACCAAGGGGTGAAGGGCGAGCTGGTTTCGATTCGACTGGAGTGGATTGAACAGCGTGGTGACAGTTCTCCCAGTGATGCCATCGGCGCGCAGAAACAGTTTGACCTGTTTGCAGATACCTCTGCGCTGCTGTTGCAGGTGGGGTATTCGTTTGTCTGGT
>CAZTQX010000023.1:0-23848 GCA_964615985.1 uncultured Gammaproteobacteria bacterium
TAAAGTCGAATTTGGAATCGATATTTATGAATAAATTCAGGTTTGACCCACTACCAAAGATGGCTTGATCAACGCTCCAGTGATTATCCGCGAAAAAAACAGAACCAATAAGACGTAGCCTGAATAGAATCAAATGTAATCCTGAATTCCGCTAGGCTACATCACAGGTTACAGAGCTGAGATCAATTTAAGATGTTTAACAAAGGGCAGAAAATCCCTATCGGAAAACAGGAGTGAAATTTCATTTTCTATGCAGAATGTGGCGATGATGACATCATTTGTCTTCCTGATGGTAATGCCTTTTTTTCTAAGAGATCGGTAGTTCTCAGCACACTTTATGACCATGTTTTTCCCAAACATTTCGTGATGATCTAAAAAATTCAATTTGGTTTGAGCGATGTTGTAGTCTTTGTCACTGCGAAAACCTTGAAGAATTTCAAGGAATATAATATCGCCGATGGCGACTGTCCCACTTTCAAGTTCTGCGTCTAAAACATTGGTCTCGGCAGACTCGACACCACTAAAGTAATCAATCCATACACTGGTGTCGGCTATGATCACTAGCCACCCCTCATTTTATCCAGATCACCTTCCCACTTTAATTTGCCTCTCAGATTACGAATTGAATTCTGTTCGTTCTTGTTAATCAGTAGCTTGAGGCCTTCTTCAACGGCTTCTTTTTTCGTCCTAAAGCCAGTAGCCTTTAAAGCGCTGTTCATTAGCTCGTCGTCTATTACAATATTTGTTCTCATCTTTATTCCTTGTGTATAAGTTTTGTTTTATATACACATTGTA
Source organism: uncultured Gammaproteobacteria bacterium (assembly GCA_964615985.1). GTDB lineage: Bacteria > Pseudomonadota > Gammaproteobacteria > JAUZRS01 > JAUZRS01 > JAUZRS01. The sequence goes on from CAZTQX010000023.1 coordinate 796, forward strand.
GCCGATGAACAAAAATATAACAAAAGTGGTTTGAACTCATCAAAGATCACCTCTGAACCTGAAGCTCCCGAAAACGCACCAGATCACGATCAAATTTACGTGCCAGATTATTGCGCTCATGCTGTTTGTCGCTTAGTGTCTGCTCCAACTTCCCTTGCTGCTTTTCCAAATGCGCTTGCTGCTTGAGTAGATGCTGGGTGCTGCTCTGCTCTTTGACATCCAGACGAATCAGATGTTTACGCAGATCGTGCAGTTGCCGTTCGATGCTATCGAGGCGGCGTTGGTTGAGCTGGATGGTGTTGTTGATGGCATCCAAACGGTCGTCACGCGCCAGCAGTAGGTCTCGCTCGGTGGTGAAGGTCTTGAGTAGAATTTGATCGCTACGGCGTTGCTGCTCTTGCAGGGCAAGCTGCATCTGCTGACGCTTTTTCGCCTCTTGGGCTGCGGCTCGTTGAGCGGGAGTGGCGACAGCATCAATTTGTTTGATGGTCAGGCCTTGATTGTTCAGTACCGCATGGCGACCTTGATTAGCGCGGTTGGTTAGGGTGTCACCGTAGTGGATCACACCGTTTGAATCGATCCACTTAAAGACCCGCTCGGAAGCACTCGCTCCCGTTGTTGTGAGTAAGATAAAAAGAGCAACAGTCAGGGTAGTGACGTTCATCCTAACCTCCTTTTGAGCGGCTTTGGCATACAGCTTAGGTCTCTAAATCGGTTAAACGGTTCGTTTTATTACAGCTTATGGAAATAAGGTCTGTTTTTTCTAATTAAGCACTTAGCAGACCAGAGTGCCTTGTCACCATTAAAGTTGCATTTCAGGTAATCACTTTACTCTTTTTCATCGCAACATTTACTAAAAAACTGGCTATTCGATGCCGTAGGATTGCCGATAGGCTGCAACAGCGGCCAAATGGGACTGTAATGAGTCACTATTTTCCAGATAACTCATCATATCAGCAAGCTTTACGATACTGATAACCGGAATATTATACTGTTGTTCCACCTCTTGGATGGCGGATTGAGTGGCTTGGCCTGTTTCTTGGCGATCCAATGCAATCACCACTCCTGCTAGCTCTGCTCCTGAGCTGTGAATGATTCCAACTGCTTCGCGGATGGCGGTGCCAGCGGTGATCACATCATCCACAATCAGTACTTTGCCCTCTAAAGGTGCGCCCACCAGTGAGCCACCCTCGCCGTGGCTTTTGGCCTCTTTGCGATTGAAACAGTAGGGTTTGTCTTGTTGATGTTGATCGAAGAGGGCGATGGTGGTGGCGGTGGCCAGTGGGATGCCTTTGTAAGCGGGACCAAAGACCAGGTCGTACTCAACGCCGCTGTCGATGATCGCTTGGGCGTAGAAGCGTCCCAGCTTGGCCAGTGCTGCGCCGCTTTTGAACAAACCGGCATTGAAGAAGTAGGGGCTGGTGCGCCCCGATTTCAGTTCAAACTGACCAAACTTCAACACTCCTTGTTGAATGGCAAAATCGAGAAATTGGCGTTGGAACTCTTGCATGGGCTGACCCTTTCGGTTGCGACTAAAAACTCCGGTATGATACACGCATGTTTGAAGAGGGCGAACCACAAGATTATGAAATATCATGAATTCCAATAAAGCCGCACACTCTTGGCGTGAGAATCTGGCCGCCTATAAAAATCCCCGTGCGTTGGCGTTGCTCTGTCTGGGGTTTTCCAGTGGGTTGCCGATTTTACTGGTCTTTGGCACCTTTTCATTCTGGTTGCGTGAGGCAGGGGTGGCGCGTTCTAGCATCGGTTTTATCAGTTGGGTGGCGCTGGCGTATGGGTTTAAGTGGCTCTGGTCGCCGCTGGTGGATCGTCTCTCGCTGCCGTTGCTGAGTCGCTGGCTGGGTCGTCGCCGTGCTTGGTTGTTGCTGACCCAAGTGGTGCTGTTGGTGTTGATTTTGTTGATGGCCTTGACCGATCCATTGCTGAATCTGGAGCGACTGGTTTGGTTGGCGCTGTTGACCGCCTTTTTCTCCGCCACCCAAGACATTGTTATTGATGCTTATCGTATTGAGTCCTCCGATGAGACTTTGCAAGGGGTATTGGCTTCGACCTATATGATTGGTTATCGCATCGCCATGATCTTCGCTTCGGCGGGGGTGTTGTGGCTGGCGGCCTATTTTGATCCCGATGAGAGCAGCTACCAACTGCTGCCGTGGACAATGGCTTATGGCAGCATGGCGCTGTTGATGGGGGTGGGTATTCTGACCACCTTGTTGATTCGTGAGCCTGATCGGCCAGAGAGTCAGGCGGTGCGGCAGTTGGAAGAGGAGAATGCGCTGAAAGTCGCGCAGTGGGGTTTTCTGCCTGTTTTTGTGCGGCGTTTTGCTCTGAGCTTTTGGAATGCGGTGATCAACCCGTTTGTGGATTTTATTCTCCGTTACCGTTGGCAGGCGGCGCTGATTTTGGCGCTCATTGCCAGCTACCGGATGGCGGACATTGTTTTGGGGGTGATGGCCAATGTCTTTTATGTGGACATGGGTTTCAGCAAGGCCGAGGTGGCCAATGTCACCAAGGTTTTTGGTATTATCATGACCCTGCTGGGAGCGGTGCTGGGTGGGGTGTTGGTAAACCGTTATCGAGTGATGCCGATCCTCTTTCTGGGCGCGGCGTTGACCGCAAGCACCAATCTGCTGTTCGCGTTGCTGGCAGGCATGGGCAACGACCTTAATATGTTGATTGTGGTGGTCTCGGTGGACAATCTCAGCGCTGGTCTGGCGACAGCGGCGTTTGTGGCTTATCTCTCCAGTTTGACCAATGTCTCCTACTCGGCGACGCAATACGCTCTGTTTAGCTCGATGATGCTGCTGTTGCCGAAATTTATGGGCGGCTTTTCGGGGGTGATGGTGGATGCGGTCAATTACCAGAGTTTCTTTTTAATCACCGCAGCATTGGGTTTACCGGCGCTGTTGTTGGTCTGGCTGGCGGCACGTTTGCCAGACCCTAAAACCAAGCAGGAACAGTTATGACTCACTACAGCGGCGAAGCGGATTATCAACACGGTCAAGCAGAGCCGTTGGGGGTCTTGTTGGTCAATTTAGGCACTCCAGAGGCTCCCACTAAAAAAGCCCTGCAAAACTACTTGGGAGAGTTTCTCGCTGACCCACGGGTGGTGGAGCTGCCCCGTCTGCTCTGGTTGCCGATTCTGCATGGGGTGATTTTGCGTTTGCGCCCTGGTCGTTCTGCCAAGTCCTACAAGAAGGTCTGGACAGAGGAGGGTTCGCCGTTATTGGCGATCTCTAAGCGGCAGGCCGCTGCTTTACAACAGACCCTAGATGAACGGCTCGCGCATCCGGTCAAGGTGCAGTTGGCGATGCGTTATGGTCAGCCTTCTATTAAATCGGCGTTGCAAGCCTTTCAAGCAGCCAATGTGCGCCGCGTGGTGGTGTTGCCGCTTTATCCGCAATATTCCGCCACCACCACCGCTTCGGTGTTTGATGGTATTGCCAAGGTGTTGCAAAAACAGCGCTGGATTCCAGAGTTGCGTTTTATCAATCAATATTATCAGCAGCCCCATTACATCAAGGCGTTGGCGGCTTCGATCAAGCAGCGGTGGGTGGAAAAGGGGCAGGCGGATAAGTTGTTGTTGTCGTTTCACGGTATCCCGAAAAAGATGCATTTGGCCGGTGATCCTTATTATTGTCACTGTCAGGCGACCGGGCATCTGCTGGCGCAGGAACTGAAGTTGCAGCCAGAGCAGTGGCAGTTGGTGTTTCAGTCTCGTTTTGGTCGTGAGGAGTGGTTAAAACCCTACGCCAGTTTGAGGTTGCAGGAGCTGGCCAAAGAGGGCGTGAAAACCGTGGATGTGGTCTGTCCCGGCTTTGCCGCAGATTGTCTGGAGACTTTGGAGGAGATTGCGATGGAAAATCGTGAGATCTTTATCGAGGCGGGTGGTGAGGAGCTGAGCTACATTCCGGCCTTGAATGATCGCCCCGAACACATTGAGTTTTTGGCCGAGCTGGTGGAGGGCAATATGGCCGGTTGGTTGAATGAGCGGGGTGTGGATGAGTTGAGTGGGGTTAGAGATCGGGCTTTGGCCGATGGGGCTGAACAATGAAAATGCTTTATCTATAAGCCTCTGTTTCAGGGTGGTTATCCAGTAGAAAACTACTCTTTTACAATGTATCTTTCTATAATTGAATATAAAATTGTACCGAATATTATGAAATAGAGTAACAGCATTAACAGAGCAATAGGGTCTCTAAGCTGTGTCATAAGAGCCAATGTTACAGAAGTGGATAAACCGGAAATTATACCGCTCATAATCCACCACTTTGGCCTCTGACTTTGAAACTGAGATATAGAATGGATCAACGCCCCACAAATACCCAAGATTAGGCCAAGAATAAAGGCAGGAATGAGGGCGCTAAGGATGACACTGACTACCCCTGTCAGCGCACCCAAAACAATCCAGGTAAGAAAAGTAGTGAATAGACTTATTGAAAACCAAAGATGGCGAGATAAACGTCTTTTCACTCTACCCCACCATCTGATTCAACTCAAAGATCGGCAACAAAATCGCCAGCACAATAATCAACACCGCGATCCCCATAAACAGAATCACCAACGGCTCGAACAGGCCGAGAAAGACCGCCATTGTGCTCTCCATTTCGCGTTCCTGATGTTCGGCAGCGCGTTCCAACATGTCTTCTAACTGGCCAGAGGATTCGCCACTGGCGATCAAATTGAGCATCATCGGTGGGAAGAGTTTGCTGTTCTCTAGCGCACGGCTGAGGCTGCTGCCTTCGCGTACTTGCAGAGTGGCGGCTTCCACCGCTTTGCGCATGGGGCGATTGGTGACCACCGCCGAGCTGATCTTCAACGCTTCCATGACCGGCACGCCACTGGCGGCCAGAATGCTCAGAGTGCGGGCAAAGCGTCCCGTGTTGTAGCCTTTGATCAGCTTGGCGATCATCGGCAGTTTCAACAGCAGTTTATGGAAACGAAACAGCGCCGCCTCGTCGCGGATGTGGCGTTTGAACAGCGACACCCCAGCGACGATGGCGATGGCGACATAGATCCCCCAACTGCGGATAAAATCACTCACGGCGATCAAGCTGGTGGTTAGGGTCGGCAGCTCTTGATCGAGACTGTCGAACACCTGCACCACCTGTGGAACCACGTAAGCCAACAGACCGGTGACGATCAACAGCGCCATCATCACCAAGATAACGGGGTAGATCAGCGCCATGCTGACCTTTTGCCGTGTGGCTTGGCGGTTTTCGGTGTAGTCGGCGAGGCGATCCAAGACGCCATCCAGATGCCCCGACTGCTCACCGGCAGCCACGGTGGCCAGATAGATTTCAGGAAAGACCTTGGGGAATTCAGCAAAACCGTCGGCGAGGGTGTGACCCTCCAGCACTTTGCTGCGCACCGAGAGGATCAAACTTTTGATGCGCTGCTTCTCTGACTGCTGCGAGACCGCTTGCAACGATTCCTCCAGCGGCAGGCCGGAGTTGATCAAAGTGGAGAGCTGACGGGTGATCAGCGCCAGTTCAGAGGCGCTGATGCCACGGTCGACCGTGAAGAGGGATTTCTTTTCTGAGTTGCTGCTCTTGCCACCGCCGCTGGACTCGGAAACTTCCAGTGGCGTGAGGCCTTTGTCGCGCAGTTGTTGACGAATTTGGCGCGGATTATCGCCCTCCAAAACGCCTTTCTCTTCTTTGCCACTGCTGTTGAGGGCGATGTAATCAAACGCGGCCATGAATCGTTATCCTTCGTGGGTGACGCGCATTAACTCTTCGACCGAGGTCTGACCGGCGAGCACCAAGCGGCGACCGTCATCACGAATGCCTGGGCTGATTGTGCGGGCGTAGCGTTCCATCTCCTGCTCACTGGCTCCGTCATGAATCATGCGTCGCAAGGTGTCGTCCAGAGTAATCAACTCGTAGATGCCGTTACGGCCGTTGTAACCACTGTGATTGCATTCGGAGCAACCTGGGGCGTTGTAGACGATGGGTTGTGTTTCGTTGGGGTTGAGTCCCAAGGCAGTGAACTCGGCTCCTTTGAGGGCGTGAGGTTGCTTGCAGTGGGTGCAGAGCATTCGCACCAGCCGCTGAGCCACCACGCCCACCAGACTGGAGGAGAGCAGGAACGGTTCTACTCCCATGTCGCGCAGTCGAGTGACCGCGCCGATGGCGCTGTTGGTGTGCAGAGTGGAGAGCACCAAATGGCCGGTGAGACTGGCCTGCACCGCGATCTCGGCGGTCTCCAAATCACGAATTTCACCCACCATGACGATATCGGGATCTTGGCGCAAAATGGCGCGCAGACCACGGGCGAAGGTCAGCTCTACTTTGGCGTTGACTTGGGTCTGGCCGATGCCGTCGAGGTAGTACTCAATGGGGTCTTCAACGGTTAAAATGGTGCGACTGGCATCATTGAGACGGGTCAAAGAGGCATAGAGGGTGGTGGTTTTACCGGAGCCGGTGGGGCCGGTGACCAGCAAAATTCCGTGCGGCAGATGGATCTGTCTGTCCAGTTGATCGCGCAGCTCAGAGGCCATGCCGAGGTGTTCCAGATCCAGCCGTCCGGCCTGTTTGTCCAGCAGACGCATCACCACTCGTTCGCCGTGACCGCCTGGCAAGGTGGAGACACGTACATCGACGGGGCGACCGGCGACCCGCAGAGAAATACGTCCATCTTGGGGCAGACGTTTTTCGGCGATGTCCAGTTTGGCCATTACCTTGATACGGGAGATCAGCAGGGGGGCCAGATGGCGTGGTGGCTCCAACATCGGTTGCATTACCCCATCAATACGAAAACGTACCGTGAGGCGTTTTTCAAACGGTTCGATATGGATGTCAGAGGCATTTTTGCGAATTGATTCGCTCAAGATGGCGTTGATGAGACGAATAATGGGGGCATCATCGGAGGACTCCATTAGATCTTCCGGTTCAGGCAGCGAGTCGGCCAGATGCGCCAGATCCACCGCGCCGAGATCGTCCATCATCTCCATCGCCTCACCAGAGCCGCCTTCGTAACGCTGGGTCAGCAGCCGATCAAACTCTTCGTTGCTCACCGAGCGGGGTTGGATGGCACGCCCCGCTTTGCGACGCAGCTCCAGCAGCGAGAGGGGGTTTAATTTCTCGCGGTGGATGACTTTGAGCAGATCTTCTTCGCTCGACTCGATCAGCACGCCGTGACGTTTGGCAAAGCTGTAGGGCAGGTTTAGCGGTGCGAGTTCGGGATTGGAATTGTCGTCGCTCATGGGGCAGTGGTGCTGCGGGTTTTGGGTGAGAAGCTCAGCTCCAGTTTGGGTAACACCGGAATGTCGTCGCTCATCAAACTGCTGCCTTCCTCGCGGGCTTGCAGCTGCTGGGCGCGTAAAAAGCTGTACTTGCGGCTGGTGTGATGATTCTCGGTGGCGGCATCACGTAAAATAGTCGGGTGAATAAAGACCATTAAGTTCTGCTTCACCGTGGCGGTTTTGCGGTATTGGAACAACTGCCCCAGCAGCGGAATGTCACCCAGCAGCGGCACTTTTTCGTTGGTGTCTCGTTGGGTGTCGCTGATCAGACCGCCGAGGACGATGGTCTGGCCGTCTTCCACCATCACCGTGGTGTTGATGGAGCGTTTGGTGGTGGTGATGTCGGCGCTCGATTGGGAGGAGCTTTTGACATTGGAGACCTCTTGATGAATCTCCATTTTGATCGTGTTGCCTTCGTTGATCTGCGGTTTGACTCTCAGGGTCAGGCCGATGTCTTGGCGTTCAATGGTCTGGAATGGGTTGGCAGTGCCAGCGGTGGCTCCGGCGGCGCTGCTGTATTGACCGGTGACGAAGGGCACGTTTTCACCAACGATAATCTCGGCTTCTTGATTGTCGAGGGTCACGAGGCTGGGAGTAGAGAGAATGTTGTTGTTGGCATCGGAGGCCAGCGCGCGAACCAGACCAACAAAGTCCAACACCGAGCCGGTGGCAGCACCAAAACCGAGGGTCAGCCCAGCCAAGCCTGCCGCCGAGGTGCCGCTGCTGGCGACCAAACCAGTGAGGCTGCTGTCACCGCCAAAATTGGTGAAACCCAGTGGTTGGTTGTTATTGCTGCTGCCTCCGGCCAGTTGAATCCCCAGCTCACGGTTTTTGTCTTCGGATATTTCGGTGATGATCGCTTCGATCAGCACTTGGGCGCGACGGATGTCCAGTTGACGAATCACCCCTTGCAGGCTGCGCATTTCGTTGGGGGCGGCGGTGATGATCAGCGAGTTGGTGTGTTCGTCGGCTTGAATGTCGATGTCGCTGCGGCCACTGCTGCTGGCAGCGGCCGGTTTGCCTTTGCTGGCGCTGACACCGGCACGAGCTTGACCGGCGCTGACCCCTTTGAGAATGGCGGCCAGATCTTTGGCATTGGCGTAACGCAGATAGACGACGCGGGTATTGCCTTCGCTCTCCAGCGGGGTGTCCAGATGGGCAATCAGGCCACGAATGCGCAGTCGATTGGCTTTGTCGCCGCTAATGAGGACGCTGTTGGTGCGTTCGTCGGCGGCCAGTCGGGCTTTGCCTTTGCTCTGAATGCCGCCTTTATTGGCGCTCTGTTGCAGAGTGCCGAGAATGCGCACCACTTCGGAGGCGGAGGCGTGTTGCAGCCGGATCAGCTCCACCTCTTCGTTGTCGGGACGGTCGATGCGTTTGATGATCTGGGTGAGGCGATTAATGTTGCCTGCGCGGTCGGTGATAATGAGCATATTGGTGGAGGGGTAAGCGGCCAGATGTCCCTGTTGGGGCACCAGTGGACGTAGAATCGGTACCAGCTGCGCGGCGGGTACGTTGGCCAGCGCGATCACTTGGGTGACCAGCTCATCGCCGCCCATACCGGGCCGGATCTGCGGCACAGGGCCTTGTTTGGCGTTGGTCTCTGGGACGATTTTAATCACATTGCCCGCGCGCACGGCGGCGTAGCCGTGAACCTGCAATACGGAGAGAAAGACTTTATAGAGTTCATCGCCGTCCATGTCGTGGGAGGAGACCACCGTGACCTTGGCCTTGACCCGTGGATCGACGACAAAGTTTTTACCGGTCACTTTGGAGACGGTGGCAATCAGTGAGTGAATGTCGGTGTTTTTCAGGTTAAGTTTAAAGCTACCGGCCCAGCTGGGTGTGCTGAGCAGGCTGGCTAGGAGTGCGATCAGCACGGCTTTTGCCCAACTGCGAGGGCGTTTAAATATGGGCTTCTTACTCATGCTAAGCAGACGTATCCTATGGTTTTCGGTTCTATTCTAAAGAGATGGCGATGGGAGTGGCGATGCCATTACGCTGTACTACCAAATCGATGTTTTTGGCCTTCATCAGTTGTCGTAAGACTCGCAGACCTTTTTTGGGGCTGTCGAGTTGTACGCCGTTGACTTGGGTAATGATGTCTTGCGGCATTAAGCCATATTGTTCCAAGGTGCCGGTATCTTGTTTCGGTCTGAGTCGATAGCCGATCAGCTTGCCGCCCCGTCGCACCGGCTGGGTGCTGACCATCTGCGCCAGTACTCTGGGGTTGGCAACGATCTGGTCTCGCAGTTGTTTGGCGGATTGTGACTCTTGCAAAATACGGCTGGCTTGAGCCGGTTTTCTGGGCTGCTTGAATTGAATATTAGCGCCTTTTTCCGGCAGCTTGAGGGTTTCGAGTCGGTTACCACGCTGCAAAATAATCCGGTCGCTGTAGACCTCTTTTAGTTTGGAGTTGCCCGGTAGGGTGTCGCCGACGGCGAAGACCTGCTCGTCACGGCCATTTTGGCTGATAATCGCCATCGCAAATTCTTGTGGCTCGAAGGCCAGCACCCCTTTGAGAGTGAGGTTGAGACGTGTTTCTGGGGCGTTTTGTGATGCTGTTGGTCGAGTATTGGTGATGGTTTTTGAGCTGCCAAACAGATTGTAAGGAGTGATTTGGTTGGCGGGATTGCTTTGCGTGGCTGGACGACGGCCAATAGTGTTGCTGATTTTTGTGCTGCTACTGGTTTCGGCAGCGGGGAAAAATTGCCAACTCAGTTGAGCGGCGTGGCTGCCTAGCAACACGGTGAAGAGGAGTGTGGCCAGCAGGGGTAAACGGGTCAGTAGGGCGCTTTGCAGTTGCGCAAGGTTCATACGATGACGACCAAGTAAGAATAAGAGGATAAATTTTTCATGACGGAATGATACCAAAAAACGGCGGCAGCGGCGGTGATTGTGCTGGCCACCGTGTTGAAATGGCTTACACCATATCCTTCAGACCCTTGAGTGGGGTCACTTTAACCACTTTGCGGGCTGGTTTGGCCTTGAACATCATCTCTTCGCCATTGAAGGGGTTGATGCCTTTGCGTGCTTTGGTGGCGGGTTTTTTCACCACTTTGATTTTCAGCAGGCCGGGCATATTGAAATAACCGGCGGCACGAGGGCGTAAGTTCTTTTCGATCAGTTCGTTGAGAGAGTCAAACACCGCCTGCACATCTTGACGCGGCATATTAATGTCTTCGGCGATATGGGCCATAATCTGGGTTTTGGTGGGTGGACGTTTCACTGCCGGTGCAGCTTTTTTGACGGCGCTTTTTTTCGCAACTTTTTTCTTTACAGCCATGTTGTGCATCTCCTTGAGACTCTATTATGGGATTATGGATGAGTTCCACTGCTGGCGAACGATAGCATAAATAGTCTGTTTGGGAAGAGCGGTACGGCTGGTTAATTTTACGATGTGGTTTGAAAAATAAGGTTTTTCTATGTTGATAGAGAGCGGCTATCTGAGTGCTTTTTTGGTGGGCTTGCTGGGCGGGGTGCACTGTGTGGGGATGTGTGGTGGTGTTGTGGCGGCCTTGAGTTTGGGTTTGCCTGAGCAGGGAGGGCGAAATTCTTGGCCGCTGTTATTGGGTTATAACCTGGGGCGAATCTCCAGTTACAGCTTGGCGGGGGCGATGATGGGTGGTGTCGGGCTACTGGCAGTGCAGCTCAGTGACCTGCATCAAGTGCAGTTGGGCTTGCAGTTGCTGGCGGCCATGATGATGATCGCTTTGGGGCTGTATTTGGCCGGTTGGTGGTTTGGTTTGAGTCGTTTGGAGCGCTGGGGCGGCAAGGTTTGGTCTTTGATCGAACCGCTGGGGCGAGGTTTATTGCCGGTGAAAACGCCGCTGCGGGCGCTGCTGCTGGGCAGTTTGTGGGGCTGGTTGCCCTGTGGTCTGGTCTACAGTGTGTTGATCTGGGCGCTGGCGGCGGGTGATCCGCAAACCGGTGCGTTGCTGCTGCTCAGTTTTGGTTTGGGGACGTTGCCTAATTTGCTGGCGATGGGCTTGTTTGCCAATCGTTTGCGTCGTTGGGTGCAGATCCTTTGGGTGCGGCGTTTGGCTGGTCTGCTGGTGATTGTTTTTGGGTTGTTAGGAGTGTGGCGGGTGGCCTCCGCATTTTAGAGACCATTATCCCTAAAAAGAGTGCGGTTGAAGCGCAACAGAACTCACTTATACTATGGCCTTTGTTTTCTCTGATTTTTAAGGAATTTGATTATGTCCATCACCTCATTTCGTCCTCCTGTTCGTACTTTGATGGGGCCTGGCCCTTCTGATGTTCATCCGCGCATTTTGGAGGCGATGAGCCGTCCGACCATCGGCCATCTTGATCCCCTGTTTGTGGGCATGATGGATGAGGTCAAATCTCTACTGCAATACGCTTTTCAGACTTCCAATGAGTTGACCATTCCGGTTTCGGCTCCTGGTTCTGCTGGGATGGAGACCTGTTTTGCCAATTTGGTCGAGCCAGGTGACAAGGTCATCGTTTGCCAAAACGGGGTTTTTGGCATGCGTATGAAAGAGAACGTTGAGCGTTGTGGTGGTGAAGCGGTGATGGTGCTGGATGACTGGGGTACGGTGGTCAGTGCGGATAAATTAGAGGCGGCTCTGAAAGCCAACCCCGATGCCAAAGTGGTGGCGTTTGTTCACGCTGAGACCTCCACCGGTGCCAGCAGTGATGCGGAAACTCTTTGTCGTTTGGCGCACGAACACGACTGTTTGACCATTGTGGATGCGGTCACTTCTCTGGGTGGCACACCCTTGAAAGTGGACGAGTGGGGCATTGATGCCATCTACTCTGGTACGCAAAAATGCCTCTCTTGCACACCTGGTCTGTCACCTGTAAGTTTCAGTCCGAAAGCCATTGAGGCGATTAAAGCACGTAAAACCAAGGTGCAGAGCTGGTTCTTGGATCTGAACTTGGTCATGGGTTATTGGGGTGAAGGGGCGAAACGCGCTTATCACCACACCGCTCCCGTCAACGCTCTTTATGCGCTGCATGAATCACTGGTGATGTTGCAAGACGAAGGTCTGGAAGCCGCTTGGGCACGTCACGCTAAAATGCACAACGCACTGCGTGACGGTCTGGAAGCGATGGGGATTGGTTTCTTGGTGGCCAAAGAAGATCGTTTGCCACAACTGAATTCGGTTTGGATTCCAGAAGGCATTGACGAAGCGGCGGTACGTGCGCGTCTGCTGAATGAATTTAACTTGGAAATTGGTGCTGGTCTGGGTGAGTTTGCCGGTAAAGTCTGGCGTATCGGTTTGATGGGACATTCAGCTCGCGCTGAAAATGTTTTCCTCTGCCTGAGTACGCTGGAAGCGGTTTTGTCGGAAGCGGGTGCAAAAATTAAAGTTGGCGCGGCTTTGGCGGCAGCACAAGCGGTTTTGTCCGCTTAATAAAGAACCGGTTTTTCAGCTGCTCTTCAGCGCTCTGAGTGTAAACTCAGGGCGTTTTTGGGTTTTGGTGTGGTAGTTTTGTAAGGAGTGATTGGGGTGCAAAAGGCAGATCTTAAATGGTTTAATTTTTGGCTGTGGGTGGGTTTTGCTCTGGTGGCGTTGATTATTTTTCTCTCCCTGACCTCCAAGCCGATTCAGATTGGTTTTCATATGGGGGATAAAGTGGCGCATGGTTTGGGTTACGCGGTGGTGATGGGCTGGTTTTTACAGCTTTACACGGGGCGTGGTGTGCGTCTGCTGTTGGCATTGGTTTTTATTGCTATGGGTGCCTCGTTGGAATTTTTGCAGGGGTTAAACCCAATGCGTTATTTTGATTGGTGGGATATGTTGGCCAATGCCGTAGGAGTGATTTTGGCTTGGCTGAGTGGTTTTACCGTGTTGAGCGAGTTGCTGCTGCGTTTTGAGCGTTTCGGTTTTACTCTTTTTGATTTTGAACGTAAGGGTAAGGGGTAGGGTTTGTGGCTGCTTTTAATATGGTATTAATTTTTCTATGCTATAAATTTTTTGGAAGAGAAAATTTAATTGTATTTTTTAAGGAAGATTATGAAGAAAATAGTGGTGGTTTCAGTTTTTGCGGCAGCTCTTTGTCAGTCGGTGTGGGCTGATGGTTTTGAGGTGGAGGGAGCGAGTGATGAGGCTTCCTATGAAGGTTCTGTAGCGGAGGCGCAAAGCATTCAAGAAGGACAAAGCATTCAGGCAGCCGCACAAGGTGACGCGGGTGTGTTATCAGCGGAACTCGCTCTTGCGGTGAATTCCAACAATGATTCGGTGGGAGTGAGCGATCGTTTTTCCAGTCCAGTTCCATTTGTATTTTTTCATACGAAATTAGAGGGGATGGTTGGAAAAAAGGTGAGTCATCGTTGGTTCTATCATGGAGAATTGGTATTGGAAGAATTTTTTATCGTTGATAAAATGAGCTTTTCCGCAGTTTCCAAAAAGAACATGAATCCAAAAAATATGGGTGAATGGCGTGTTGAAGTACGTCAACAAGATACCTTGTTAAAAGAGAAGAGCTTTACTTATCTTGCTGGGGTGTAAGCTCTTACGGCACAATATCGATGGGGGTATTCTCCCCCACCATTTTCCAGATCTCTTCGATTTCAGTGTTCTGCACCGCAATGCAGCCCTCAGTCCAATCCCGTTTTTGGATCAATTTTGCCGCCCAGCCCTGCTCGTTGGGTTGACCATGAATCATAATATTGCTGCCTGCTGAAATCCCCTTTTTTTTTGCGCTCTGATTGTCTTCGGTATTGGGATAAGAGACGTGCAGGGAGAGATGGTAAAGGCTGTCAGGATTGCGCCAATCGAGCAGATAATGCCCCTCGGGAGTGCGGCTGTCACCCTCTTGCTGTTTGTGTCCTTCGGGGTTGCCACCCAACCCCACTTTGTATTGTCTGAGTATTTTTCCCTCTTTCATCAGATAGAGGCGACGGCTCGATTTTTTTAAGATAACCAGATCGGCCATGATTTCGGTAGATGAGAGATCCAGTGTTTCCAAGGCATTTGGGTTGGCGGCGTAGAGCCGAGCAACAAACCCCAAAATGGCAGCTGAGAGCAGAATCAATAGCGGCAATTTAATCACGTCTGATTAGATGTCCTTGTTTAATTGTTGGCGCAGGGCAGTGAGGCGCTTGCGGCGCAGTCCCTCGGCAATCTGTTTGCCCTTGATACCGGCTTCAATCAGCTCTTTGATCGACACCGCTTTAATAATATCCAGCGCTGTTTGTAAGTAATCTGCTTGTGGATAGGCTTGTTGTTCAAAACCAGTGCGGCCTCGACAGTCGGCTTTGCAGGCATCCAGAAAATGCTGGAAGCGTGTCGGTTTACGCAGACCGTCCAGTGCCATGATGGTATCCAGCAGGGTGGTGTGGCGCAGTTCAAAGGCACGATGGCCGTGAGTGTGGTAACGAGCCGTGAGAATGGCCAGATCTTGATAATCGCGCGGTACGCGCAATCGCTGACAGAGAGCTTTAATCAGTGCTACACCGCGTTCTTCATGGCCGTGATGGCGTGGCCAATGTTCACTTGGGGTGCGGCCTTTGCCCAAGTCGTGACAGAGAGCGGCAAAGCGACTTTCGCCGGAGTCGCTGAGCAGAGCGGCCTGTTTCAGCACCAGCAGAGTGTGGATGCCGGTGTCGATCTCGGGGTGATGTTGTTCGGGTTGTGGTACGCCAAACAGTTGATCCAGCTCCGGTAGCAGAATTTTTAGCGCACCGCACTGGCGCAGCACTTCAAAAAAACGCTGCGGTTCAGGTTCCTCCAATGCGCGACTCATCTCCTTCCAGACCCGCTCAGCCACCAACGCATCGACCTCACCGTCGGCCACCATCTGCTGCATTAAGCTCATGGTTTCAGGTGCGATGCTAAAACCGTAAGAGGCGTAACGAGCGGTAAAACGGGCGATGCGCAGAATGCGCACTGGATCTTCAGCAAAAGCGGGGGAGACGTGGCGCAGCACTCGTTGCTCCAGATCGGCCAAGCCATTGTAAGGGTCGATCAATTGGCCGTTGTCGTCTTCGGCGATGGCGTTGACGGTCAGGTCACGGCGCAGCAGGTCTTCTTCCAGAGTGACGTTGGCATCGGCATGACATTGAAAGCCGTCATAACCACGATCGGTTTTGCGCTCGGTGCGTGCCAGGGCGTACTCTTCGTGGCTTTTGGGGTGCAGAAAAACGGGGAAATCTTTACCCACCGGACGAAAGCCTTGTTGCAGCATTTCACCTGGAGTGGAGCCGACCACCAACCAGTCACGCTCCACCACCTCGCGCTTCAAAAGACGATCTCGAACTGCACCACCCACCAGATAGATTTTCATCCGCTTATGGTACCGTTTTTGTCGCCTTTTGGGGTGTTTAACCGATCTCCAGCTCTTTGATTTTGCGCGTTAAGGTGTTACGCCCCCAGCCGAGCAGTTGCGCTGCCTCTTGACGGCGACCGTGGGTTTTTTTCAGCGCCACTTCGATCAAGATACGTTCAACGGTGGGCAGAGTTTGGGAGAGAAGATCTTCCTTGCCTTGATCGAGGCTCTTTTCCGCCCAGGTCTGCAATGCTTGTTGCCAGCCGTTATTCGCTTCAGGTTGTGCTTGATTTGTCTGTTGCAGCTCGCTGGGCAGGTCTTGCAGGTGAATTTCACTGCCGGTGGCCATCACCGTTAACCAGCGGCACATGTTTTCCAGTTGGCGTACATTGCCTGGCCACTCCTGTTGGGAGAGGAACTGCTCCACTTCAGGGCGGGGGGTTTTGACATCCACTTTCAGCTCCACGGCGGCACTGCTGAGAAAGTGATTTAATAGCAGAGGGATGTCTTCTCGTCGTTCGCGCAGAGCGGGGCTGTGGATGCGAATCACATTGAGGCGGTGAAACAGATCCTCTCGAAAACGTCCCTCTTTGACCAGATTTTCCAGATTCTGGTGGGTCGCTGCAACAATGCGTACATCGACTTTAATCGCTTTGTGGCCACCGACACGATAAAAACGACCGTCTGAGAGCACGCGCAGCAGGCGGGTTTGCAACTCGGCGGGCATGTCGCCAATTTCATCTAGAAATAGGGTGCCGTCATTGGCCTGTTCAAAGCGGCCAAGACGCTGCTGCTGAGCGCCGGTGAATGCCCCTTTTTCATGACCAAACAGCTCGGACTCCAGCAGATCGTGAGGAATGGCGGCCATATTGAGGGCGATAAAGGCGTGTGTGGCGCGGGGGCTGTGGCGGTGCAGAGCGTGAGCGATCAACTCTTTACCACTGCCTGATTCACCGTTGATGAGCACGGTGATGTTGGAACGAGACAGGCGGCCAATGGCGCGAAAGACCTCTTGCATGGCGGGTGCTGCGCCAATGATGCCGTTGGCTGAGGTTTCGTTGATCTCCGCTGTCTCTTCTTTGTCACCACTTTGGTTGGCTTGACAGGCACGTTGAGCAACGGTGACCACTTCATCGATATCAAAAGGTTTGGGTAGATACTCGAATGCTCCTCCTTCGTAAGCGGAGACGGCGCTGTCCAGATCGGAGTGGGCGGTCATAATGATCACTGGAGTATTGGGCTGCTCGCGCTTGATGTACTCCATAAAGCTGAGACCGTCCATGCCAGGCATCCGAATGTCGCTGATAATGGCACTGGGCGTACCGCTGGGCAGTGCTTTGAGGGCTTGATCGGCGCTGATGAAACTGCGTACTTCCATGTCGGCTTGTTGCAGAGCACGCTCTAATACCCAGCGAATGGAGGGGTCATCGTCAATGATCCAGATCAGTTCGTTACGCGGCATGAGAGTTTTCCAAAGGCAGAAGAATGTTAAAGACGGTGTCGCCGGGTTGACTGTGGCATTCGATCAGGCCGTGGTGCAGGTTGACCAGTGATTGGGCGATGGAGAGCCCTAAACCACTGCCATCGGAGCGTCCGGTGATCATGGGGTAGAAAATATTGGGCAGCATCTCTGCTGGGACGCCAGGGCCGTCATCACGGATCTGCACCTGAACCACCAAGCGGTGAGCGGCTTGACCGATGGTGAAGCGTCGTAAAGTGCGGGTAACAATGCTGATTTTACCTTTTTGTTTGCCAATCGCTTGCATGGCGTTATTACCGACATTGAGCAGGGCTTGAATCAGCCGATCTCGATCTGCCATCAAGGGGGGAATGCTGGGGTCGTAGTCGGTCTTGATGCTGATATTAGGGTACTGTTCTTGATCCGCTTGCATCAATTGGCGTACCCGTTCGGTGATTTCGTGGATGTTGGTGCTGCCCATATTGGGACGTTTGTGGGGGCCGAGCATCCGATCCATTAAATTTTGCAGCCGATCCGCTTCACCGATAATGATCTGGGTGTATTCGCGCAACTCAGCACTGGGCAGTTCACGTTCCAACAGCTGCGCTGCGCCACGCAAGCCCCCCAAGGGATTTTTGATCTCATGGGCGAGGCCACGAACCAAAATGGTGCTGGCTTGCTGCTGTGCCATCAAGGTCTCTTCGTGAGCGATGCGGATGTGGCGATCAATGCGTGACAGTTCCATCAGTAGATAGGTTTGGTCATCATCAGCGTAATAGGGGGTGGCGGTGTAGTTGATGGTGACCTTTCTGCCGTTATTGAGCCGAATGGAGACCGTGTGATCGGAGTAGGGGTGGTCGCTGCTCAGGGCTTGTTGCAGTCGTTCGACGATGCTGCTTGAACCGCTAAAAAGGTGGTGCAGTGATTTACCAATCGCCTTGCGTTCACTGATAAAAAAGAGATGCTCCGCTGCCGGATTGAGGCATGCAATCTCCAGCTGGTCATCTAAGACGATGACCGCTGTGGCGATGTTGTCGAGTATGGATTCTGGCGTGCAAAGTTGGTGGGTGCGGTAATCGTTCATAAGCGAGTCTAAGCAAAAAATAAACCAGTTGTTTTTTATGAGTATAAATATATTTATATTGTTTTAAAACAATTATTTATATTTTTATTCTGCTTTTTTTATCCATTTTCGATGCTGTGTAAGCACTGTTATAACACGTTTGCACCAATGAGGTGCGTTAGAAAAATTTGGAATGACGTTGCAGGTAAACCGTGTGTGAGGGGCTTTGCAGCAGGACGCGCTTATTGGCATCAATGACTTGCACGCTGAGATTGTGTTGGCCGCGTGGGATGTTGTTGAGGGTGATTTGTAGGGTGCTGCTGAGTCTGACTTCGTTGCCATCAAGCAAAATCCGCAGTTGATGTTGTGTTTGCAGGGCGGGTTCCAGTTGTAGGGTGAGCGTGATGTTGCCGTTGTTGCTGCGCAGATTGCTCTCATTGCTGGGGGTGAGAATCTGCAAAGTCTTGTAGTTATTCGATGTTGCTGTGGGAGTTTTGCTGGTGGTTTTTGTTGGGGTGCTGGGAATGGATTGAATGACGTTTTCGCTGGGTAGAATCAGCGGTTGGTCTGTTTTCAGGTTGGGTTGGTCACTGTAAGTAACGCTGCCATTGGCATCGATGGATTTATACAGGGCGGCTTGACTGACGGTGCTGAGCAGGATCAGAAGGAGTGTGTAAGTCTGTTTGAATTTCATCTGCCCAGAATAGGCGCTGTTTTTATAATCTGCAAACAAAAAAACGCCTCCCGAAGGAGGCGTTTTTGTTGCAGCAAAACCGAAAAGGTTTAAACGCTGTAGTACATATCAAATTCCACTGGGTGGGTTGACATGCGCAGGCGCTGTACTTCTTCGTTTTTCAGTGCGATGTAGCCGTCGATCATCTCATCGGTGAAAACGCCACCGGCGGTGAGGAAGTCACGGTCTTGATCCAAAGCGGCCAGAGCTTCATCAAAAGAGAGAGCCACTTTGGAGATTTTGGCTTCTTCTTCAGGGCTGAGATCATAGAGATCGTCATCGGTGGCATCACCAGGGTGAATTTTGTTTTTGATGCCGTCGAGGCCTGCCATCAGCATGGCTGAGAACGCCAGATAAGGGTTGGCGGTGGAGTCAGGGTAACGAACTTCAACGCGACGACCTTTGGGGTTGGCTGAGTAAGGAATCCGGATGGAGCCGGAACGGTTACGAGCCGAGTAGGTCAGCAGCACAGGGGCTTCAAAACCGGGCACCAGACGTTTGTAGGAGTTGGTTGAAGCGTTGGCAAAGGCATTCAGAGCGCGTGAGTGCTTGATGATACCGCCGATGTAAAAGAGCGCGGTTTCAGTGAGTTTGCCGTACAAATCGCCTGCAAACAGGTTTTCGCCGTCTTTGGAGAGAGACATGTTGATGTGCATGCCGTTGCCGTTGTCACCAACGATGGGCTTGGGCATAAAGGTGGCGGTTTTGCCGTAAGCGTGAGAGACGTTGTGAACGATGTATTTCAAGATTTGAACTTCATCGGCTTTTTTCACCAAGGTGTTGAAAGCAACCCCGATTTCACATTGACCGGCGGTGGCCACTTCGTGATGGTGAACTTCCACTTTCATGCCCATTTCGGTCAAGGTTTCGCACATTGCGCCACGCAGATCGTGTAGGGAATCGACGGGAGGTACTGGGAAGTAGCCGCCTTTCACGCCAGGGCGATGACCCATATTGCCATCTTCGTATGTTTTTGCGGTGTTCCAGCTGGCTTCGTCAGAGTCCACTTTGCAGAAGCTGCCGCTCAGATCTGAACCCCAACGCACATCATCAAAAACGAAGAATTCGTTTTCAGGACCAAAGTAAGCGGTGTCCGCGATGCCGGTCTCTTTCAAGTAGGCTTCAGCGCGTTTCGCCAGTGAGCGAGGATCACGTTCGTAACCGGCCATGGTGTCCGGCTCAACGATGTCGCAGCGCAGGTTCATGGTGGGTTCGTCGGTGAAGGGATCCATCACCGCAGTGCTGAGATCGGGCATCAGAATCATGTCGGATTCGTTGATGCTTTTCCAACCGGCAATGGAGGAGCCATCGAACATTTGGCCTTGCATTAAGTACTCTTCATCTATGCAGTGAGTCGGAACGGTGACGTGCTGCTCTTTGCCATGAGTATCGGTGAAGCGGAAATCGACGAATTTAACCCCGTCTTGTTCGATTTGTTTGACGATGTCACTTGCAGACATGGAGTACTCCTTAAATGGAAGAAAGTGTGTGGCTGAATCTGAGTCAAGAATAGAACTGAATTCAGTTTTCAGCAATTAGTATACCAATAAAAATTGTTTTAAAAAACAGGATGTTGATCGCAGGCCTTATGGATGGTTGCACTTTATTGGTGCGTTGATCCTTTGGTGTTGCATCAACTTAGTGCGATGTTTTGGAAGATATTGACACTTCCAACACACGTTATTTTTCGAGCAGCTTGCTTTATAGCCTCAATCTCAGGTGGATTGCAACTCCCGAGCGCAGAAAGAACGATTTCCAGATGAATCTGGCCGTGCAAATAGTGCAGTTGAATGCTTTCGATCTGCTTCGTTAACGGGATCTGTTCGAAGTGCGATTGCAGCTCGGCCAGCAGCTCTGAGCGCAGTGGCAAGTGAGCAGAGCTGGGTTCTGTTTCATCGTCTTCGGGGTCGATGTGAACCACCACATCGCTCAGCTCTTCCACCTCGTCGATCAGCCGTAGGCGCACTTCGTCGCTGATGCGGTGGCCTTCGGAGACGCTGATTTTGGGATCCACTTGAATATGCACATCCGCCAGCGCGTTGGCGGCCATGCGTCGTGTGCGCAGCAGGTGCAGGCTCTGCACGCCGTCCACATGGGTGATCAACTCACGGATGGTCTTCAGTGTCTCCGGCTCCAGCCCTGCATCGGTCAGCTCTTGCAGACTCTGCCAGCCCAGATCCCAACCGATTTTGGCGATCATTAGAGCGACCAAAATGGCGGCGATGGCATCCAAGCTGGCAAACCCCAGCAGTGATCCGGCGATGCCGATCAGCACCACGATGGAGGAGATGGCATCGGAGCGGTGGTGCCACGCATTGGCTTCCAGCAGTTTGGAGCGAATCCGCAGCGCGACTTTTTGGGTGTAACGAAACAGCCACTCTTTGCTGGCCACCGAGAGAGCGGCAATATAAAGGGTGATGATTTCGGGGGTGGTGAGGGTTTGCGGGGTGCTGAGGCGCAGGGCGGCATCGTAGGCCAGGCCGATGGCCACCGCCAACAGAAACAGCCCCAGAATCACGGTGGCGATGGTCTCGAAACGGGCGTGACCGTAGGGGTGTTCCGCATCGGCCTCTTTGGAAGCGTGTTTGGCGGCGAACAGCACCACGCCGTCGCTGATCAGATCCGCCAGCGAGTGGATGCCGTCGGCCACCAATGAGTAGGAGTGGCCCAACAGACCGATGATGATCTTCACCGCCGCCAGCAGCAGGTTGAGCACCACGCCGACAAGGGTGACGGTGCGGCTCTGTTGATAGCGTTCGGTTTCGCTGTAGTTCGGTTTGCTCATGGCTGGCTCCTTGGTTTAGCTCTCGGAGCCGACTTCGATGGTGAGGCTGTAGAGGTGATCTTGTTCGCTGCTTTCGATAACGCGGTGGCCGTTAATGCGACTCCAGGCGGGGATGTCGTTCATCACCCCCGGGTCGGTGCAGCTGACGGTGATGGTGTCGCCCGCTGGCAGGGTTTTAATCCGGTCTTGCAGGCGAATCACCGGCATCGGGCAGAGCAGGCGGCGTGCGTCCAATTCATGATGGCTCACAGGTACCACTCCTTGGGGATGTCGTC
The DNA here is from genome assembly GCA_964615985.1 of uncultured Gammaproteobacteria bacterium. Taxonomy (GTDB): domain Bacteria; phylum Pseudomonadota; class Gammaproteobacteria; order JAUZRS01; family JAUZRS01; genus JAUZRS01. The sequence continues at coordinate 22,616 of CAZTQX010000023.1, forward strand.
GCTGCCCATCGGTTTGACGGGGTAGGCGCGTTTGACCCCGTTTTTCAGCCCCAGCTCCACATTGACTTGCTCTTCATTTCGGCCTTTGCCAAAGCGCGCCAAGATGCGCGCCGCCAGCTCCAGATCTTCGGCGTTGGGTTTGCCGTCGATGAGCGCCATTGGGCCTGTGTGGCTGGTGCAGTGCAGATGATCAAACTGTTTGCGATAACCCTCCATAAAACGGCACTCGCCCTCTTCACGGGCGATGATCAGTTTGAAGCGGCTGTTGGGGCGGATGTGGCGACCGACCTTGAGCAACATGATGTCGTCCATCTCGTAATTTTTGTCGTTGCGGTTCTGCCACAGATCCACCAGTTTGTTGGAGTAGCTGGCATCGGTGAGGAAGCAGCAGCCGCCCGCCGGTTGGGCGTAATCTTCGATGCCGAGTTTATTCGCCAAGGCGATCTGCGGTTTGCGCGAGCGGCCGGAGAAGTCGAACAACTGCTCTCGATCCACCCAGCCTTCGCGTTCGGGCAGGGTTTCGGGTAGGTTTTTGGCGCTCAGGGGGCGCAGCAGCAGTTCGTCGGCTCCCGATTGATGGGCGATGATGGGCATGGTCTGTTTGCGTTGTGACATCGGGCGTTGTCCCACCACTTCGCCGGTGATGATGAAGTCAAAGTCGTTCTCTTGAATCCATTGATGGGCTTTTTTGACCATGAAGATTTTGCAGTCAAGGCAGGGGTTCATGTTTGCCCCGTAGCCGTGTTTGGGGTTGATCAGCACCTCTTTGTACTCTTCAACGATGTCAACGATGTGCAGTTTCATGCCGAGCTGTTCGGCCACCCAGAGAGCGTTGTTGCGCTTGGGTTTCTTCTCGTCCTGTTTGCGGATGGCGTGGGTGTGGCCTTCGACGCAGAAGCCAGTGAAGAAGTTGATGCCTTCCACATGGATGCCTTGATCCATGATGACTTGGCTGGCGAGCATAGAGTCCAGTCCACCGGAGACCAGTGAGACGGCTTTGTACTGTTTAGACATGATGTTGCTTCCTGACGGCGGGTGTTGAGCTGAATGGGGCGAATTGTAACAAGCTCTTGGGGTCGGGGTGTAGTGTTGGGTTTTGGGGCGTGGATTTCTATTTGCGCTGTGTTTGCTCTGTTGTGAATTTTGAGGGATGTTGTAACTATTTGAAAAAAATGTATTTTTTGTTTTGTTGAGAATGTTGGGGTATTGATATGCGGTGTAGATGAGGGTTTC
>CAZTQX010000024.1:0-23331 GCA_964615985.1 uncultured Gammaproteobacteria bacterium
GATTTTTTTATACTCAATGCCAAATGATTTGGCCAACAGTTGATAATCAGGGTTAATAAAATCGCAGTTAATAAAACGATCTTGATACTGTTGATGTTGGTTTTTACGAATCAGCCCCATCGTGGCGTTATTAAAGATAACGATATTGAGCGGTTTTTGGTAGTTGACCGCCGTCATGATCTCCATGCAGCACATCTGAAAACCGCCATCGCCTAAAATGGCAAAGGTAGCGCGTTGTTGGAAAAATTGCGCGCCGATGGCGGCGGGGATGGCGTGTCCCAGCGAGGAGATTCCGAAGTTGGGGTAGTAGTGATTTTTACTGGAGACATTGAAAAAGTTCTGTGCGTAGATGATGTTGTCATCAAAAATCACGCTTTCGGCAGGAAAGTGCTGGGCTAATTTTTGGTAAAAATCAGCGATCAAATCAAAACCCTGTTGAAAAATGGCCTGCTTGGAATCGCTGGATTTTTTCAGATTTTGGATGGTGCTGGTGAGTTCATTGTTGTCGACTTGTTTGCCGGTGTGTGGTTTGTTTTCCAGTTGTTTTAACAAGCCGCTGAGCAGAGGTTTGATGTCGCTGCCGATGGCCAGATCCGCTTGAAAGACTTTCTCTAATTGCTCGCTGTTGCGATCCACTTGAATCAGGATTTTATTGGCCAGCAGCTCCGGTTTCCAAAGATAACTGGTGCGTTCATTAAAACTGGCACCGAGGAACAGGATCAAATCGGCGTGTTGCATCAGATATTGATGGGCATGGCCGCTGGAGGTGACGCCCAAACTGCCCAGCGACAGTGGCGAGTTTTCGCAGACAATGCCTTTGCCTTTCAAACTGGTGGTGACTGGAATATTGAGGCGTTCGCTCAGTTCGGCCACCAGCGATTGTGCTCCGGCTTTAACACAGCCGTAACCGGCAACGATCACCGGTTGTTTGGCCTGTTTTAGCAGCGTGTGTAGGGTGTTGAGTTCGGGGTGGTGATGGTTTTTTTGCGGCTTGTTGTGGGTTTTGATGCCATCCAACAGGCTCTGTTCGAGCAGCCTCGGTCTGAATGTTAAACGGAAAGCTGAGCAGCACAGGCCCTGGTTTCTCCGAGAGCAAAATGGTGCTGACGTGATTTAGCACTTGCGGTAGATAGTCGGTGCGTTCAATGACCTTGTGATAACGGGTGATGCCTTGAAACAGCGCCCCTTGGTCGATGCTGCCGCCCTCGCCAGAACTCTCTTGCAGGCCACCTTTGCCAAAGATGTGGGTGGAGGTTTCGCCGGTGAGGATCAAGATCGGTTGTTGATCGGCGTTGGCGTTGGCGATGCCGGTGATCAGATTGGTGGCACCAGGCCCAGCGGTGGTGATGCAGGCGCTGATTTTGCCGGAGGCACGAGCGTAACCGCAGGCCATAAAGGCGGCTCCCTGTTCGTGTTTGGCCAGCACCGCTTCAATGTCGGAGTCGTAGAGCTGGTCGTAGACGGGCAAGATGTGCGCGCCAGGCATACCGAAGATGCACTTGATGCCCAAGCGTTGCAGATATTGAACAATGAATTCACTGACTTGAATTTTCATAAAAAAAAGTAATAGGGTTATCTAGGGGCAGTGGCTAATTTTAGGGCTGCCAATGGTACAACAGTTCATAAGTGATGGCAGCTTGGGCTGTGTTATTCTCAACTTTTTTGCGCTGATTGAATTGAAACGAGGAGTTTTGGCGATGGCACAAGGTCGGCTTTATACGATGTCTGCCCCTTCGGGTGCGGGTAAAACCAGTCTGGTCAAGGCGCTTTTACCCAGTCTTGAGGGGTTGCAGGTCTCGGTCTCGCACACCACTCGCGAGCAGCGTTCGGGTGAACAACAAGGGGTGGATTACTTCTTTACCGAACAGGCTGAGTTCAGTCGCATGTTGAGAGAAGGTCACTTTTTGGAACACGCCGAGGTCTTTGGCAATTTTTACGGCACTTCCAAGCAGGCGGTGTTGGATCTGCTGGAGCAGGGCATTGATGTGTTGCTGGAGATTGATTGGCAGGGTGCGGCGCAGGTGCGTCAACAGATGCCCGAGACTCGTTCGATCTTTATTCTCCCGCCCTCAAAAGAGGCGTTGGAAGAGCGCCTGACGGCGCGAGGTCAGGATGACGCGGCGGTTATCGCGGGACGCATGGCACAGGCTTTGAGTGAAATGAGCCATTACCATGAAGCGGATTATCTGGTGATCAACGACGATTTTGAGCAGGCATTGAGTGAATTACAGCAGATTGTGGCCGCCGAACGGCTGCGTTGTGTGCCTCAGTGTGAACAACATCGTGACTTATTGCTTTCACTGCTGGCGTAGTGCCTAACGATTGCATAGAATCGGGGTTAGATTTTTTTACGGTTTTTTTGAGGAGAGTTGTGGATGGCACGGGTAACGGTACAAGATTGTTTGGACAACGTAGATAATCGCTTTCACTTGGTGATGGCAGCGGCTAAACGAGCGCGGCAAATTGCCATGGGTGCAGAACCGATGGTGGAAGAAGATAACGACAAGCCAACCGTGTTGGCGCTGCGTGAAATTGCCGAAGGCAAAACCAGCATCGACGTTTTGAACGGCGTTTCGGCGCAAGTTCATGCGACCGAAGCGGTCACCACCGAAGACGAGGTTCGTCAGGAGTTGTAATTTTATGGCGTCTACGGATGCAGATGAACAGCTCACTGTTTTAAAAACAGCGGCAACGGAAGGTGAGACTCACACGGAACGTTTTTTGGTCAGCGATCTGTGCAGCCTACTGGAAAAACGTCTGCATTCGGATCAGGTGAGCGAGGTCTATCGCGCTTATCTGTTGGCCGATCAGGCTCACGATGGCCAATTTCGTGTTTCCGGTGAGCCCTATATTTACCACCCTTTGGCGGTAGCTCGCATTCTGGCCGAGCTGAATATGGATCACAGCAGTATTATTGCTGCGATTTTGCACGATGTCTTGGAAGATACCCCCACCAGCAAAGAGGAATTAGCGGAAGCCTTTGGTGCTGAAGTAGCTAATTTGGTCGATGGGGTCAGCAAGTTAACCCACCTTAAATTTGAATCTCGTCTCGAAGCGCAAGCGGCCAATTTCCGCAAAATGGTCTTGGCGATGGTGGACGACATTCGCGTGGTGTTGATCAAGTTGGCGGATCGCCTACACAACATGCGTACCTTGGGGGTGATGCCCGCTGAGAAAAAACGCCGTATTGCCTTGGAAACCCTCGAAATTTACGCGCCGATTGCCAATCGTTTGGGGATTTACAGCCTTAAAAACGAGCTGGAAGAGCTGGGTTTTGCAGCCATGAATCCGCTGCGTTATCGGGTGATCAAAAAAGCGGTCAAGCGCGTGCGTGGTAATCGCAGTGCCTTGATTCAGCAGGTTGAAGAGCAAGTCGGTGCTCACTTAGCTGAGGTAGGCATTGTCGCGCGTGTCACAGGCCGTGAAAAACACACCTACAGCATCTATCAAAAAATGCGCCTCAAGCAGCTCTCTTTCAAGGAGATTTACGACATGTTTGCCATGCGGGTGGTGGTGGACAGTGTTGATGCCTGTTATCGCACCTTGGGGGTGTTGCACGGTTGGCGTAAACCGCTGCCAGGACGCTTTAAAGATTACATTGCGATCTCCAAAGCCAACGGTTATCAGTCGTTGCATACGGTGCTGTTTGGCCCCAATGGCACGCCATTAGAGGTACAGATTCGTACCGAAGAGATGAATCATTTTGCTGACTCGGGCATCGCCGCTCACTGGATGTACAAAGCCAATAACGACGGCGATATTCGCATCAATACCCGTGAATGGCTCAGTGGTCTGCTGGACATGCAGCGCAATGCGGACAGCTCGTTGGAATTTTTGGAAAACGTCAAAGTTGATCTGTTTCCTGACGAGGTTTACATCTTTTCTCCAAAAGGCGATATTTATCAGCTGCCACGCAACGCCACCGTAGTGGATTTTGCTTACGCGATTCACTCCGACGTGGGGCATCGTTGTGTGGCAGCCAAAATCGAGCATCGTCTGGCACCGTTGCGTTCAAAATTGCAAAACGGCCAGACGGTGGAGATCATTACCGCTGCCGGTTCACGTCCCAGCCCGTTGTGGCTCAATTTTACCGTTACCGCCAAAGCGCGTACCTCAATTCTGCACTATCTGAAAAACATGAAAACAGAGGAGGCGATCAGTTTTGGTCGTCGTCTGCTGGAGCGGGCTTTGGCTGCTGAATTCTGTTCTTTGGAAGATTTTGCCACTGAGCGTCTGTTGGCTTGCGCCAAAGAGTACGGTTATGCGCAGTTGGATGAACTGTTTGTGGAGATTGGTTTAGGCAATCGTCCTGCCAGTTTGGTGGTGCTGCAATTGTTGAATGCTGAAGGGCAGTCTGATGAGACACCCACGTCGGGCAGCGAGCTGAAGCCGCTGATGATTGAGGGCAGTGAAGGCGTGGTGGTGACGTTTGCGCGCTGCTGCTCGCCGATTCCTGGTGATCTGATTCGAGGTTTTTTGAGTAAAGGCCGAGGGGTGGTGGTGCATCGCGACAGTTGCCGTAATATCACCGAGTATCGCCAGCAAGGAGAAAAATGGGTGCCGGTGGCTTGGGCAACGGAGTGTCGGGGTGAGTTTTTGGTCAATGTGGTGGTGGAAGTGGAGAGTCGGCAAGGGGTGTTGGCCAAGATCACTTTTGCCGTGTCTGAGGCGGATGCCAACATTGAAAACTTGGGGTTGGAATATCGTGATGGCAATACCACTCTGATCAACTTTGTCTTGGGGGTTCACGGTCGAACTCATTTGGCTCGTGTGATTCGGCGGCTGCGCAAACATCCGGTGGTGTTGCGAGTGCGCCGAGGTTAATTTTTCGACATTTTTTAACGAATTTATTTTAGAGATTGAACTATGACAAAACTCAGCATCATTCAAACAGATCGCGCCCCACAGGCCATCGGTACCTATTCACAAGCGGTTAAGGTCGGCGATACGGTCTATATTTCGGGGCAAATCCCCTTGGTTCCAGAGACGATGGAGATGGTCTCGGATGATATTCGCTTGCAGATTCATCAGGTGTTTAAGAATCTGCAAGCGGTTGCTGAAGCGGCCAATGCCAGCTTGGCAGAGATCGTTAAGTTGAATGTTTTCCTGACCGATTTAAGCCATTTTCCCGTGGTTAACGAAGTGATGGCGGAGTATTTTCAGCAACCTTATCCCGCACGGGCGGCGCTGGGTGTGGCTGCGCTACCGAAAGATGCTGGGGTTGAGATGGATGCGGTGATTGTCTGCGATTGACGCGCCGCTTCTCAGCACTCTAAAAGGGGTCGGGCCGGCGCTGACGGCCAAACTGGCTCGCCTGAACCTCTTCACTCTTGTCGATCTTCTGTTTCATCTGCCACTGCGTTATCAAGATCGCAGCCATATCAAACCGTTGGCGCAGTTGCGACTGGGTGATGAGGCGCTGATCGAGGTGCAGGTGGTTCACAGCGAGGTGGTGCATCGTCGTCGTGCCATGTTGCTCTGTCGGGTCAAAGATGACAGTGGTGAGTTGCTGCTGCGTTTTTTTCACTTTGCCCCAGGTCAGGTGAAACAGCTCTATTCGGGTCAGTCTCTGCGCTGTTTTGGTGAGGTCAAACTCAGTGGCGGACAGTTGGAGATGGTGCATCCAGAGTACCGTGTGCAGTCGTCACAAAATGGCTCGCTGGAATCGGCGTTCACACCGCTTTATCCGGCCACCGAAGGTCTCAGTCAGGCGGCGTTACGCCGTTTGATGCAGCAGGCCTTGTGCTGGTTGCAGCAAGAGGGAGTAAGCCAATTGCCAGATTATCTGCCTCCGACTTTGCTGGATTCTCTTTCGTTGCCGACCTTGCAACAGGCGCTCTTGTTTCTGCATCAGCCTCCGGCGGAGAGCGATCCGAGAGTCTTGATGTTGCCGGAGCTGCCTGCGCGGCGGCGTTTGGTGATCGAAGAGTTGTTGGCGCATCACTTGAGTTTAACCGCGTTTCGGGTGGTGGCTCAGCAACAGCAAGCACCGGTTTTAAAGAGTGAAGGGAAATTGCTTGCGGCGTTTCTGGACTCGTTGAGTTTTAGTCTAACCTTGGCTCAGCAGCGGGTGATCGCTGAGTTGCGTGACGATTTGAATCTGAGTCAGCCGATGCTGCGTCTGCTGCAAGGGGATGTCGGCTCGGGTAAAACGGTGGTGGCGGTGGCCGCTGCGTTGTTGGCCATTGAGCTGGGTTATCAGGTGGCTTTGATGGCACCGACGGAGCTGTTGGCGGAGCAACACGCTAAAAATTGTAGCGACTGGTTGCTGCCGCTGGGTCTGAAAGTTGCCTTTGTTGGGGGGCGTTTGGGCGTAAAAGCGCGCCGTGAGGTGCAGCAGCAGATTGCCAGCGGAGAGGTGTCGTTGGTGGTGGGAACTCACGCTCTGTTTCAAGAGTCGGTGCAGTTTTCACGTCTCGCGTTGACCATTGTCGATGAGCAGCACCGTTTTGGGGTGCATCAACGGCTGGCATTAAGAGAGAAGGGGCTTCATAATGGTCTGGCTCCCCATCAGTTGATCATGACTGCCACGCCGATTCCAAGAACCTTGGCGATGACCGCTTACGCCGATCTGGACTGTTCCATTATTGATGAGCTGCCCCCTGGACGCACGGCGATTAAAACCGTGGCGATCAGTGACCAGAGGCGTGATGAGGTGATGGCTCGAGTGGCGCAGGCGTGCTTGCAGGGGCGACAGGTCTACTGGGTTTGCACCCTGATTGAGGAATCGGAACTGTTACAGTGTCAGGCAGCGGAGTCGATTGCGGAGTATTTGCGTGAGGCGTTGTTGGGTTGTCGTATCGGTCTGATTCATGGGCGCATGAAGGCTAAGGAAAAAACCGCTTTGATGGCGCAGTTTAAGGCTGCTAAGCTGGATTTGCTGGTGGCCACCACGGTGATCGAGGTGGGGGTGGATGTGCCCAATGCCTCGTTGATGATCATTGAAAATGCCGAGCGTTTGGGGTTATCGCAGCTGCATCAACTGCGAGGTCGAGTGGGGAGAGGTTCGGTGGCCAGCAGTTGTTTGCTGCTCTATCAAGCCCCCCTGAGCCAGTCGGCGCGGGCGCGTTTGGCGGTGATGCGGGCTAGTAATGACGGTTTTGAGATCGCCGAAGAGGATCTGCGTTTGCGTGGACCCGGTGAGCTATTAGGAACCCGTCAGACAGGGCTGGTAGAGTTTGTTATTGCCGATCTGCAACGAGATGCGCTGTTGTTGCCAGAGATCAAGCAATGGGCAGAGCGGATGCGAGCGGAGTTCCCCCAGTGGGTGGAACCGTTGGTGCAACGCTGGATAAGAGGGGCTGAACGTTATGGTTCGGTTTAGATAAGGTTTGATTGAGATGTTTTACCAATGACAACGACACTGCTCAGTGCAGTGCAAGAACGTGACATCCATGCAACCAAGATTGGCATGCTCTACAAACAGGGTTTGGCCGGTTACCTGATTGCCTTGATTGATGCGCTGTTGTTGGTGTTTGTGGTGTGGGATCAAGTGGATCACCTTTGGGTGTCACTTTGGTTGGGTTATGTGTTGTTGGTCAGTGGTATGCGAATTATTTTTTGGTTGATGCACTTTTATCGACCTAATTCTTGTTCGGTGGAGGTTTGGCTGCGGCGCGCCACTTGGGGTGCTTTTTTGATGGGCCTGTCGTGGAGCGCCGCTGGAGTGTTGCTGTTTATTCTGGATTCGCCCCAGCATATGGTTTTTGTGGCGTTTGTGTTGGTGGGGATGGCGGTGGGTGGGATGCCGTTGATGTCGCCGGTACCAAAAGTATTTTATGCCTTTTCCCTGCCGGTGATTGTGCCACTGGGAGCGATGTTTTTCTTTCAGGGTGATCAAGTGGGCATCAGTCTGGGGGTGATGACTTGGCTGCTGGTGTTGATTATTGTCAGTGGCACCGAACATCTGCATAAGGCTCTGGACAATTCTCTGCGGCTGCAATTTCAAAATGATGCTCTGGTGGAAGGTTTGCGTCGTTCGCGAGATGAGGCGCTGGCGGCCAACCGAGCTAAAACGCAATTTTTGGCCAATATGAGTCATGAAGTGCGCACACCGATGAACGGGGTGTTGGGTACCTTGCAGTTGTTGGATGCTTCACCATTGGAAGAGCAGCAACAAGCTTATGTCACTTTGGCGCAAAACTCGGCGGAGTCGCTGTTAAAACTGCTGGATGACATTCTGGATCTCTCCCGCTTGGAGGTGGATAAAGTTGAGCTGGAAAAACTCTCTTTCGATCTCAGTGAGCTGTGTGAGGGTGTGGCTGGGGTGATGGTGCCTCTGGCGATGAAGAAGGGGCTGATTTTAAATTATCAGCTGGATGAGAAATTGCCCAGCCGCGTGGTGGGTGATTCGGCACGTTTGCGTCAGGTGGTGAATAATCTGCTCAGTAATGCGATTAAATTTACCGGTGAAGGTGAGGTCTCGCTGTTGGTCTCGTTGCAGGCCAGACATGGACGCGAGTTGGTGTTGCTGTTTGAGGTGGTTGATCAAGGCATCGGCATTGAAGCCAGCGCTCAGGATGTGCTGTTTCAACGTTTTACCCAGGTGGACAGCTCCACCACGCGAGTTTATGGTGGCACCGGCTTGGGTTTGGCGATTTGCAAAGAATTGGTGGGTTTGATGCGGGGCGAAATCGGAGTCTCCAGTCAGGTGGGGGTGGGGAGCCGTTTTTGGTTCAGCGTGCCGCTTTCCATTGATCCAAACATGGAGTTGTTACCGCCACCGATGGTGAAGGTTGATCAGAATGCGCTGAGCGGTGAGGTGCTGGTGGTGGAGGATGTGATTATCAATCAGATGACCACCCGTAAAATTTTGCAAGCCAAAGGTTTGAGCGTGACGGTGGTCAACAACGGTCGTGAAGCGCTGCAAGAGTTTAAAATCAAAGTGTACGATTTGATTTTAATGGATTGTTTGATGCCGGAAATGGATGGTTATGATGCCACGGAGCAGATTCGTGCCCAAGAAGCGGCCAACAAACGCGAAGCGGTGCCGATTGTGGCACTGACCGCCAATGTTATGCCAAAAGACATTGAGCGTTGTTTTGAGTCGGGTATGAACGATTATTTGGCCAAACCGTTTAAACGCAACCAACTGACTGAGAAGGTGCGTTTTTGGTTGGAATCATCGGATCTCAGTTAAGTTGTTCGGGGCGCACAAACTGCACCTCTTGCTGGGTTTGATAAGGATGATCAAAGATCAGCTCGATGGCCACCTGTTTATCTGCTTCGGTGGCGACCACCTGTTGCAGTTGTGGTAGCCGTTCGGCCAAATAAGCACAGCAGGCCGAAGCGATTTGATCGTTTTCATACAGCAGCGATTGGATCATGTGATTGGCGATAAACCGCCCTCGTTGCAGTGCATTGGGATCACGAAAAAACTCCCCTTCTACTTCAATGCCCTGAGACATTTTGCCATCCAGAGAGAGCAGATACTCCTGTTGGCGCAGGGGGATGGTGACGTTGTTGCGGTCGTAATCTAAAATTGGATCGCCATTCACGACCACAATTAACTTTGGTTTCATCTTTAATTCTGCTCTCGGTTGCGGCTAAAGACCCACTCGGATTCGGTGGAGAGGCTGGCATTGAAGGCATAACCCTCGTCACAGAACCTCTTTAGCTCGTCGCTCTCTTCAATGCGGTTTTGAATGATAAAACGGCTCATCAAACCTCGTGCCCGTTTGGCGTAGATGCCGATGATTTTGTATTGGCCGTTTTTATACTCTTTGAAAATAGGGGTGATGATTTTTGCTTTCAATAGGGAAGGCTTGACCACCTTAAAATATTCTTGGGAAGCAAGGTTAATCAGGATCGGGTTTTCTTGTTGCTGCAAAACGCCGTTCAATTTTTGAGTGACGATCTTATCCCAAAACTGATAAAGATTCTTGCCACGGCTGGTGTCGAGGCGGCTGCCCATCTCCAAACGGTAGGCTTGCATCAGATCCAGCGGTCTTAGCAGACCGTAAAGACCAGACAGAATACGCAGATGTTGCTGGACGTAATCCAAATCGGCTTCGCTCAAGGTGGCCACATCCAGACCGGTATAGACATCGCCCTTAAACGTCAGCACGGCCTGTTTGGCGTTGTCGAGATCAAAGGGGGTTTGCCACGCGAGATTGCGCTCAAAATTGAGTTCCGCGATTTTGCTGCTGACCTTCATCAGTTCGCTGATGTCCAGCGCCGAGAGTTGCCGCAGACGGTTGTTGAGCTGCTGCGAGTGTTCTAATAGCGTTGGCAGGCTGTGGGTCTGGTATTCGCTGGGTTTTTCATCAAGGGTCTTGGCGGGGGAGATGACAATGAGCATAAAATGGGATCTTCGTTAGCGGTTTTTCTGAAAACGATAGAGCGCGATCTGACCAAACAAGTTGGGCAGCAAGCGGGTACGCAGGGTGGAGCGGTGACGGTTGTCCAGCACCGCCCGTTTCAGCACCTTGGCGTTGTGCTGCTCACAGAGCTGCTCAAAATCGTGCAGGGTGCAGAGATGGATATTGGGGGTGTTGTACCACTCGTGAGGCAGGGCGCGGGTTTTCGGCATCTGCCCCAGCAGACCGAGATAAAAACGGCTCTTCCAATGCCCCATGTTCGGAAACGAGATCACCGCTTGCTGGCCAATGCGTAACATCTCATCCATGAGTCGGTCGGGGACGTGCATGGTCTGCAACGATTGGGTCATGACCACATAATCAAAGCGGTTATCGGCAAAAATCTCCAAGCCCTCTTTGTCCAGATCAATCTGAATCACGTTGACATCCTTGCGGATGCACTCGGCGATGTTGTCGGGATCAATCTCCAGCCCGTAGCCGCTGACCTGTTTTTCGCGCTGTAAGTAGGCGAGCAGGGTGCCATCGCCGCAGCCCAGATCGAGAATGCGCGCTCCGGGTTCAATCCACTGGCTGATGATCTGTAGATCAGGGCGATCTTGGAGGTCGTTGTTGTTCTGCTTCATGCGGGTAGCTCGTCGGCGATGCGTTGCAGGTAGGCGCTGAGAATGTTGAGGTAGTCAGGAATCGGCATCAAAAAGGCATCGTGGCCGTGGTTGGCGGTGATGGTGGCGCTGCTGACGGATTTGCCCGCTGCCACCAACGCTTGCACAATTTCTTGGGAGCGGCTGGGAGCAAAACGCCAATCGGAGGTGAAGGACAACACCAAGAATTTGGCCGTGGCCGGTTGCAGAGCGGCTGCGAAGTTGTCGTTGAACTCGGCAGCAGGATCGAAATAGTCCAGTGCCTTGGTCATCAGCAAGTAGGTGTTGGCATCAAAACGATCCACAAAGGAGCGGCCTTGGTAGCGCAGGTAACTCTCCACCTGAAATTCCACATCAAAACCGTAATTGATCTTGCCTGAACGCAGTTCACGGCCAAATTTGGCGCGCATCGCTTCGTCGGAGAGGTAGGTGATGTGTCCCAACATGCGCGCCAGCATCACTCCTCGGCGGGGTTTGGCATCGTGTTCGTAGTAGCGCCCTTCGTAAAAATCGGGGTCGGAGATGATCGCTTGGCGCGCCACTTCGTTGAAGGCGATGTTCTGAGCGCTGAGTTTGGGAGCGGCGGCGATCACCACCGCATTTTTAATTTGTTCGGGGTAATCCATCGACCATTGCAACACCTGCATGCCACCCAAACTGCCACCGATCACCGCCGCCCAGCTTTTGATGCCCAAGTAGTACATAAAACGCTGCTGGCTGTTGACCCAGTCGCGCACGGTGACGATGGGGAAATCGGGGCCGTAGTGTTTGCCGGTGGCGGGGTTGAGGCTGGAAGGACCGCTGGAGCCTTTGCAGCCGCCGAGGTTGTTCACCACCACCACGAAAAAATGATCGGTGTTGATTGCTTTGCCAGGGCCGATGGCGCTCTCCCACCAACCGGGTTTTTTATCTTCAAGGCGGTGATAACCGGCGGCATGATGATCCCCTGAGAGGGCGTGACAGATCAAAATGGCGTTGGATTTGTCCGCATTGAGCTGGCCGTAGCTCTCATAGACGAGGTCGTATTGCGGTAGCTCCTTGCCGCCATCGAGGGGCAATGGCTCAGAAAAATGAGCCGTTTGAGGTTGAACCAAGCCAATGGAGTCGGCAGGCAAGGGGTTGGGCATAATCAATTATCCACGAACTGAGAGCGGCGTTTTTGCTGTGGCGCGCAGTCTAACAAATGTGGCATTGAGTCGCACCCTTAAGCCAAGCTGAGCAGAGGTGGGATCAACAGCATCTTCAGCAGTTGCAACCCCAGTAACAGCACCATCGGCGAGAGATCAATGCCGCTGATGTTGGGTATCATTCGCTGCACCGGTTTTAGCAAGGGTTCGTTGATCTGATACAGCAGTTGGGTGACGGGGTTGTGGCTGCCTGGATTGATCCAACTGATCACCGCTTGAACGATGATTGAGAAGAAAAAGATGCTGAAAAACAGCCCGAGCAGATTGACAGCGGCCACGATCATTAAGCTGCCCAGCGCCCCCTCTGGCACGATGAGCTGATAACCGGCCACCGAAACCGCCAGCGCCATGCTGCTGAGCAACGCCAGTTTGGCCAGCAGCAGCAGCCAACAGAGCAGCAGGGCGGCGATGTCTTGGCCACCAAAACCTGGCACGATGCGGCGCAACGGTAGTAGCAGCGGATTGGTTACTTTGACCACAAATTGCGCCACCGGACTGTAGTAGTCGGCGCGTACCATCTGCATTAAAAAACGTACCGCCACGATGGTGACGTAAATATCCACCAAGGTATTGAGCAGAAAGCTAAGGGCATTGCTGCCGTAGTTGGCATCCATTATTTTTCTCCCAACATGTGGCCTAACTCAATGGAGCGAGCGTGAGCGGCTTTGAGTGCGCCATCGAAGAGCTCCTCTAAGCCGCCTTGTTGCAGATGCTGCAAGGCGGCGGCGGTGGTACCGCCTTTGGAAGTGACGTTTTGACGCAGAGTGGTGAGGTCGTCGCTGGACTCCAGTGCCAATTTGGCCGCCCCAAAGGCGGTCTGCAACGTGAGCAAACGGGCTTGATCTTGGCTCAGACCGAGACCTTCGGCGCTCTGCTGCATGATCTCCATGACGCGGAAAAAGTAAGCAGGACCACTGCCGGAGAGCGCGGTGACGGCATCCAGTTGTGCTTCCTCTTTGACCCAGAGGGTGAGGCCAACAGCGCGCAGAATGGATTCAGCTTGATCTCTCTGTTGGGCCGTGACCGCAGCATTGGCAAACAGGCCGGTGGCACCGCTCTGCACCAGTGCTGCGGTGTTGGGCATACTGCGAACGATGGGCAGTTTAAAACCGAGCCAGTGGGCGATGCTCTTTTCCCGTACGCCAGCGGCGATGGAGATCAGCAGAGGTTGCTGACTTTGCAGCGCGGGGCGCAGTTGTTCGATGACCTCGTGCAGCAGTTGGGGTTTGACCGCCAGTACCACGGTGTCGGCATTTTGCAGTGCGCTGAGGTTATCGGAGGCAATATTGATGGCAAAATGTGTTTGTAAGTCATCGAGACTGCTGCTGTCAGGGTCGGCAACGGTGATGTCGTTGGCTGTAAAACCTTCGCCGATTAAACCACCGATCAGGCTGCGAGCCATGTTACCGCCACCGATAAAGGTCACTCTCTGTTTTGGCATAAAACGAGTCTTCTTCTGTGAAAAAATAAAAAGGGGTTTTTAGGTTTGGCGTTGGCCAAACAGGGCGGTACCGATGCGCACTACGGTGGCTCCTTCGGCAATCGCTGCTTCCAGATCATTGCTCATCCCCATTGAGAGGGTGTCGAGAGGATAGCCTTGTTGGAGGCACTGTTGCTGGATCTGCGCCAGTTTACCCAGTTCGGCGCGCTGTTTGTCAAACGTCGCTTGGGGTGCGGGAATGGCCATCAAACCGCGCAGTTGCAGATTGGGCAGTTCGCTGACGGCGGCCAGCAGTTCGGGGAGCTGTTCTGGAGTGCAGCCGGATTTGCTGTTCTCTGCACTGATATTGACCTGCAGACAAATTTGCAGTGGCGGTTGATCGGCGAGCCTTTGCTGATTGAGGCGTTGGGCGATTTTAACTCGGTCAACGCTGTGTACCCAGTCAAACTGTTGGGCAATTTGCTGGGTTTTGTTGGATTGAATCGGGCCGATAAAGTGCCAGTGGCAACGCAAGTCACTTAATTGAGTTATTTTTGTTAGGGCCTCTTGCAGATAACTTTCGCCAAAATGGTGCTGTCCTAAGCTGTGCAGTTCGCGGATGGCGCTGGCGGGATGACGTTTGCTTACCGCCAGTAACTCTACTTTCTGTCGTTGGTATTTTTGCCTGGCCGCTTGAATCTGTTGCTGAATATTTTGTAAGCGAGTTTTCAGAGTGTTCATAAAAAGGCTTCGTTCTTGATCAACTGGGGCAATGGTTGCCATTGTGCCGATTATACTTCTGAAATCAAGACTTGCGTCACGCAAGGTAACTGCTCCATTATGGCTGAATTTGGTCGGGATTTTTTTATCTATTCTGTAGGGAGAGTATATGGAGATTCGGCAATTGCTGGAATTTGGAGTAAAACACAACGCCTCAGATCTGCATCTGTCGGCGGGTGAGCCGCCGATGATTCGGGTTGACGGTGATGTGCGGAAGATCAATGCCCCAAAAATGGATCACAAATACGTTCATGCCATGATTTACGACATCATGAACGATAAACAACGTAAAACCTATGAAGAGTTTATGGAGACCGATTTCTCCTTTGAGATTCCTGGTTTGGCGCGTTTTCGTGTTAACGCCTTTAATCATAATCGGGGTGCAGGAGCGGTTTTTCGTACCATTCCTTCAAAAATTTTAACCTTGGAGCAGCTGAACACGCCAGAAATCTTTAAAAAAATTGCCGATTATCCGCGTGGCTTGGTGTTGGTCACAGGACCCACAGGTTCGGGTAAATCCACCACTTTGGCGGCGATGGTCAATCACATTAATGATACTCAGATGGCGCATATTCTCACTGTTGAAGATCCGATTGAGTTTGTTCATGTCAGCAAAAAATGTTTGATCAATCAGCGTGAAGTGCATCGGGATACCTTGGGCTTTAACGAGGCTCTGCGTTCGGCGTTGCGTGAAGATCCCGATGTGATTTTGGTCGGTGAGATGCGCGATCTGGAGACGATTCGCTTGGCACTCTCCGCTGCCGAAACAGGGCATCTGGTGTTAGGAACTTTGCACACCAGTTCGGCGGCCAAAACCATTGACCGGATTGTGGATGTTTTTCCGGCGGCGGAGAAGTCGATGGTGCGTTCCATGCTGTCGGAGTCGTTGCGAGCGGTGATTTCTCAGAGTCTGCTGAAAAAAATCGGCGGTGGTCGGACGGCAGCCCATGAAATCATGATCGGTACTCCCGCGATTCGTAACTTGATTCGTGAGGATAAAGTGGCGCAGATGTACTCGGCCATTCAGACCGGTCAGGGAATAGGCATGCAGACATTGGATCAGAACTTGAAACGCATGTTGCAAAAAGGCGAAGTAAGTCGAGAAGAGGCGCAGAGAAAGGCTGCGAATCCAGATACGCTGTAGTTTAAAGCCGAAGTCGGAGCTATTTTATGAATCGTGATTCTGCGATTAAATACATGCATGACATGTTACGTCTGTTGAAGAAGAAAGGCGGTTCTGATCTCTACATTACTGCTGGTGCCATGCCGTTGATGAAGTTGAACGGGAAGTTGGAACCGCTGGCCAATCAGCGTCTGAAACCGGCGCATACCCAGTTGTTAACCCGTTCGATTATGAATGATCGCCAAGCAAAAGAGTTTGATGGCAGCAATGAGTGTAACTTTGCCATCAGTTTGCCAGGGATCTCTCGTTTTCGTATCAGTGCGTATGTGCAGCGGGGCAGTGTGGCGATGGTCTTGCGGGTGATTGCCACCGATATTCCTAATTTTGATGAGCTGTTTTTACCGCCCATTTTGAAAGGGGTGGTGATGGCCAAACGAGGTTTGGTGATTGTGGTGGGGGGTACCGGTTCTGGTAAGTCCACCAGTCTGGCGGCGATGATTGATTATCGTAATGAGAACAGTTTTGGTCACATCATTACCATTGAAGATCCGGTTGAGTTTGTCCATCAGCATAAAGGCTGTGTGGTCAGCCAGCGAGAAGTCGGTACCGATACCGAATCGTTTGAAATTGCTTTGAAAAATTCCCTGCGCCAAGCACCGGATGTGATTTTGATCGGTGAGATTCGGGATCGTGACACGATGGAACATGCGATTGCGTTTGCAGAGACAGGGCATCTTTGTCTGGCAACCTTGCATGCCAACAGCAGCAGTCAGGCAATGGATCGGGTTATTAACTTTTTCCCCGAAGAGCGTCGTCAACAGTTGTTGCTTGATCTCTCTTTGAATCTGCGTGCGGTGATTTCACAGCGCTTGATTCGAGCGGTTGATGGTAATGGTTTACGTGCCGCAGTGGAGATTTTGATCAATACGCCATTGATGAGCGATCTAATTTTGAAGGGCGATATTTCGGGCATGAAGCTGTTGATGTCAAAATCCACCGAAATGGGGATGCAGAGTTTTGATCAAGCGATATTTGATCTGATTGTTAATCAGGCGATCAGTTTAGAGGACGGTTTGCGTAATGCTGAGTCAGTTAATGATTTGCGTTTGCGCCTGAAACTGGAAAGTTCATACAGCGACAGTTTAATGACAAGCAATGTGCAGCTTTCAATTAAAGAGAATGATGAGTGAGGTTGGACGGGGTGTTGTTTCTCAATGGATTTGAAGAGAGGGAGGCGTTATGAGTACCTTGGAGTCGTATTTGCAGTTGATGGTGGATAAAAGTGCCACCGATCTGCTCTTTTCAACGGGCGCACCGCCCAGTTTGAAAATTGAGGGTGAGATGCTGGCGGTGCATAAAAACCGTCTGGAACCAGGGGTGGTGGCAAAGCTGGCGCACGGTCTGATGAGTGTGGAACAGCGCCGCGATTTTGAGCGGGATCTGGAGTGCAATTTGGGGCTGACTCAGCCCGATATTGGTCGCTTTCGTATCAATGTTTTTAAGCAGAAGGGTGAGGTTTCGATGGTGATTCGCTTTATTAAGGCGAATATTCCCACCGTGCGAGAGTTGCACTTACCGGCTGTGTTGGAAGAGTTGATTTTAGTCAAAAAAGGCTTGTTGCTGGTGGTCGGTTCCTCGGGAGCAGGGAAATCCACCACTTTGGCTTCGATGCTGGATCATCGTAATATTCATCATGCCGGTCATATTTTGACCATTGAAGACCCCATCGAGTACTGTTTTGAACACAAAAAATCGATTGTAGATCAGCGCGAGGTGGGTTTGGATACTCACTCTTATCGCAGTGCCTTGCGTGAGGTGGTGCGGGAGTCGCCGGATGTGGTGGTGATTGGCGAGGCACGGGATCGGGATACGATGGAGGCGGCGATCACCTATGCTGATACCGGTCACCTCTGTGTGACGACGTTACATGCGGTCAACGCTTATCAGGCAATGGATCGGATTATTAATCTGTTTCCGCACGAGATGCGTGATCAGATTTTGATGGATCTCTCTTTGAATTTGAATGCGATTGTCTCGCAGCGTCTGTTACCGAGCAAAAGTGGTAAACGAGTTCCGGCGATGGAGGTGATGATTGTTACTCCTTATATTTCCGACCTGATTCGTAGCGGTGATTTTCATAAGGTTAAGGAGGCGATGGCCAAGGGTGGTGGCCATGAGAGCATGTTGACCTTTGATCAGTCTCTTTATGCTCTGTTTAAGGCGGGTAAAGTGGAGCTGCATACGGCTCTGGATTACGCCGACTCGCGTAGTGATCTGGAGTGGAAAATCAACTTTGGTGGTGGTATTGGTGAGTTGCATCGGGACACGGAGGCTGAAGAGTTGACCATGCCGGGAACTGCACCATTATCGCCCTCATCTCGCCGCTAGCTTAATCTTTTTTTTTCTTCAAGAAATCATTCAATCTGCCGAAAATTCGATATTAACAGAGACTAAAAGTACTGTTTTACTGAATCTAATTGCAAATCATTATCATTTGCATTAGAGTCTTGTCCGAGTTTTTATGATTGGATTGTTTGAATGATAAATCGAGTTTTACTGTTGCTATTGATGGCACCGCAACTGTTGTGGGCTGCTGTTGACGAAGAGCGCATTGAGCGGCTGGAAGCGCAACTGGAAGTGTTGGCAGATATGCTGGATGAGGTCGGTGCTGCGGGAGCTGAGCAGAAGACTCATTTTGGCGCTTACGGTGAGCTGCACTACCAAGCCAATAAAGAGGCTGATAACAAGATCGATTTTCATCGCTGGGTGCTCTTTATGAGCCATGAGTTCAGTGAGCAGATACGGATGTTTTCCGAGTTAGAGGTGGAGCACGCTATTGCGGCTGAGTCAGAGGCCGGAGCAGTAGAGCTGGAGCAGGCTTATATCAGTATAACCCCTGAATCAGGGACGGAAGTGAAACTGGGTCTATTCCTATTGCCCATCGGCATTATCAACGAGATCCATGAGCCACCGCGTTTTTACGGTGTGGAGCGTAATCCAGTAGAAAAAGAGATTATTCCTGCCACCTGGTGGGAAAGTGGTGCCATGTTGTCGCAGCAGTTTGCCAATGGATTTTCGTATGATATTGCCCTGCACAGCGGTTTGAAGGTAGGAAATAATCTCGTTCTGCGTAAAGGACGGCAGCGTTCGGCCAAAGCCAATGGCAATGCTTGGGCAGTAACTGGGCGTCTGAATTACAGTGGCATTCCTGGTCTATTCTACTCTGCGGCATTGCAACATCAGTCAGATTTGAACCAATCTGCCGATGACTCAATTGGTGCTGCACAACTGTATGAAACCCATCTGATTTGGCAGCTAGGAGCGTTCAACATCAAAGCTCTGTATGCGGGTTGGAATATTGAAGGTGATCAAGCCGTGTTGTTAAAAAAGGATCAACAGCAAGGTGGATACCTAGAAGTTGCTTATAAGTTTAATCCTCAATGGGGGGTATTCATCCGCGAAAATCGTTGGCAGACGGTGCAGAATGTTGATAAAGAGCAATTGGATTTAGGCGTTAACTGGTGGTTGCATGAAGACGTGGTGTTGAAGATGGATTATCAGCAGAGCAATCAGCCAGCAGGTGATCTGCAAGCGTTTAACATCGGTTTTGGATACCAATTTTAGTGGAGAGAGTGATGAAAACCCCCATGTTTGTTTTTGTTGGTTTGCTGCTGTTCTCTTTGCAAAGTGTGGCTGAGGTCTATCTTTCTCCACAAGATTTTTTGCAGCAGACTTTCTTACCAAAAAATGTTCCTAAATCGAAGGTGATTTGGTTAAGTGGGGCTTTAGCCGATGAAGCACGGGAAATTTTGGGGCATCGTTATAAAAAAGCTCGAGTGCGGTACTGGAAAAGCGTTCAGCGTTCGGCTTGGATTTTGGATGAAATTGGTAAAGAGAAGCCAATCACCGTTGGGGTGGTGGTGAAAGGTCAGCAGATTGAACGCCTGCAGGTGTTGGTGTTTCGTGAAAATCGTGGCTGGGAAGTGCGTCACAGCTTTTTTACCGATCAATTTAAAGGTCGTGTATTGAGTGTGGAAAACCGTTTGAATCAAGGTGTGGATAATATTTCCGGTGCGACTTTGTCGGTGCGAGCGGTGAGTAAATTGGCGCGTTTAGCACTGCTGTTGGATAAAAGGGTGGGTTTATGAGAGATAGGCGTAAGTCAGCAAGATCTCCGGCCTCTGGGCATGTGATGGTGATTAAGGTGCATCGTTATTTTGGTTTAAGCGCGGCATTTTTAATGCTGTTTATGGTGGTGAGTGGTTGGGTTCTCTCGCATGGCGATGATTTTGAGTTGGATAAACAGTATGTCAAAAATGATTGGGTGCTGAATTGGTACGGTATTCAGGCTAAGGCAATTTATGGTTTCCCGCTTGAAGGTCATTGGTTTTCCTCTTTGGGGACTTCGGTTTATCTTGATCAACAGAGAGTGGCGGACTCGTGCCGCTTGCATGGGGTGGCTCGCAGCGGTGGTGAATGGGTGTTGGCGTGCGAAGAGGGCCTGATGCTATTGAACCGCGAGGGTGAGATGCTGGAGCAGTTGTTGCCCGGTGCGGGGTTGCCCGATGTGCCATTGGGGATTCAAACTTTGGCTAACGGCGCGTTGTTATTGAAGGGGCGTTTTCGGGTTTGGCAAGTGGATAACGAGTGGTTGAATTGGCAGGCGGCGGAACAGCAGACGGTTTGGCCAGAGGCGAAACGGTTGCCAGAAGCTCTGCAAGTGAAATTACAGAGTGTGGAGCGTTATCAAGCCATTCAATGGGAGCGTTTTCTATTGGATCTGCACAGTGGTCGTTTGCTGGGTGGTTATGTGATTGATGCTGTGGCGTTATTGCTGATGTTGATGGCGTTCAGTGGCTGGGCGATGTGGCTGAAGCGCCGCCGTTCACAGCGGCGGCAACGTCAAATGATCAGCCAGAAACTGGCGCGGCAGCGAGCAGAGGTGACTGAAGGTGCTGTTTAAGCTGTTCCGCCAAGGCTTCGGCTTGGCTAAGGTCTTGATGCAGGACGGTGAAGTGTCCCATTTTTCGACCAGGACGAGCCTCTTGTTTGCCGTACAGGTGCAGTTTGATATTGGGATGTTGCAGCAATTGTTGCCACTCTGGTTGATCGTCCCCCCACGTTTCACCGAGCAAATTCACCATCACCACGGGGGTCAGCAGGCGGGTCTCTGCCGCTGCTAGACCACACATCATCCGTACCTGTTGCTCGAACTGTGAGCTGATGCAGGCATCAAGGGTGTAGTGAC
Organism: uncultured Gammaproteobacteria bacterium; assembly: GCA_964615985.1. Taxonomy (GTDB): domain Bacteria; phylum Pseudomonadota; class Gammaproteobacteria; order JAUZRS01; family JAUZRS01; genus JAUZRS01. Next base: position 20,719 of record CAZTQX010000024.1, read on the forward strand.
CGCTGTTGTGAGGTCGTGGGGCAATCTCATTGACCATGATTTCATCGTCGTGAGTGACAAAAAATTCCACCGCCATAATGCCGCAGTACTCCAGCTCCGTGGAGATCTGCTCTGCCATCGCGTAGGCTCGCGTTTGCAGATTGTCATCGATGCGTGCGGGTACCAAGGTGACATCCAGAATGCCGTTGTCATGAATGTTTTCGGCCACGGGGTAGGGGGTGGTGGTGCCATCGACGCTGCGTGCTAAGACCACCGACAGTTCGATGGCCAGCTCGATTTTTTTCTCCAGCACACAAGCCACTTCACCCATTGAGAGAAAGGCTTTAGTGACCTCTTCAACAGTGTGGCAGATCGCTTGACCTTTGCCATCGTAACCAAACGCGGCTCTTTTTAACACCACGGGTGCTTCAAGATCATTGAAAGCAGTCGCAATATCCTCTGTGCTGAGAATGGTGTGGAAGGGAGCGGTGGGCAGTCCAGCATCACGCAGAAAGGTCTTTTCACGAATGCGGTCTTGGGTTAGCTCCACCGCGTAAGCAGCGGGGCGTACGGGGCAGAGCGGTTCCAAGGTACGCAGGGTGGCAGAGGGGACGTTTTCAAATTCGGTGGTGATTGCATCACAGGATTTGGCCAGTTGTTGCAGCGCCCACTCATCGTTATAGGCGGCGTGCAGATGTTCATCGGCAATTTGACCGGCGGGGCTGTTGGGATCGGGATCAAGAACAATGACGTGATAACCCATGGTGCGAGCGGCGACGACAAACATGCGTCCCAGCTGCCCACCGCCAAGCATACCGAGTGTTGCGCCAGGAAGAATCATGATTTGGGGGGCAGCTCCATCGCAAAAACGGTCTGTTTTTGCCGTTCGCGGAAGGCTTCTAAAGCGGCTTCCAGTGTTGGGTCGTTGTTGGCCAGCAGACTGACTGCATAGAGAGCTGCGTTGGCGGCACCCGCTTCGCCGATGGCAAAGGTGGCCACCGGAATGCCTTTGGGCATCTGCACAATGGAGAGCAGCGAGTCTTGGCCTTTGAGGTAACGGGAGTTCACCGGCACACCCAAAATAGGCAAGGTGGTTTTGGCCGCCAACATGCCAGGCAGATGCGCTGCGCCACCGGCTCCGGCGATAATGCACTTGAGACCCCGTTGACGGGCGTTTTGAGCGTAATCAAACAGAAGATCGGGGGTACGATGCGCGGAGACCACTTTGGCCTCGTAAGGAATACCAAACGCTTCCAGCTGTTCTACAGCGTGCTGCATAACAGGCCAGTCACTGTTGCTACCCATAACGACACCCACAATAGGATTTGCCATCTTTCTACCTGCTGATCGGAAAACCGCGAATTATTGCTAATTTGGGGCCATTACGCCAGTAATAAATAGGCGGTGTGGCTGTTTTTTTTGAGATAAAGGATCTGACCTTGTGGGCTACAAGGTCAGGTTGGCGTTCTTTTTAGCTATTTTTCAGCGGGGTGAGGTGTGCCATCAGTTGTTGCCAGTGGTGGGCTTTGGGACGGGAGGGGTCGGCGTAAATCAGCGCGATGTGCTCTTCATGGCTGCCATATAACTCCAAGGCGATGGTTTCACCTTGGGGATGAGGCGTGCGTACCACCCAAGCCGAGTTTGTTTTGTTTAGATTGATGTTCATTTTAAAGCGGTTGTTGCGTAGCAGGTGACCTTGATCGGTCTCTTGGATAACCTCAATGTGACCGCAATGAATTTGCAACGCTCCTGGATTACGCACCCCGAGACAGAGATGTAGATCGGCATCGTTGACCACATGCAGCAGACTGCCTATTTCGCTGATGTCCACCTGGTAGGCAAAATCGGCTCCCGCTAACTGGAAGGCTTGCAACCGTTGCAGCCCCAATTGACGGATGGTTTTGTCCAGCTCCAATGGGTTTTGCAGTTTTAGCCAGCGTTGACAAAGCTCTTGACGATCTTGGTCGTTGGTGAGGCGTGTCGCTTCCGTGTACTGATTCACGTTGGTTAAGGCGTTGTTGTGATCGGCGAAGGTGACCTTGAGGGCTTCGTAGGCAGCAAAATTACTCTCTGAGGTGAGATTAATTTGATGTGTTTCATTGCCTTTTTGGTCGTAAAAACGAAAACCGTGACTGATCCCTTGAGGGGTGGCTTCACTGATGGCAAAACCGCTCTGCCACTGATCAAAACAGAAACGCAGAGAGAGGTTTTTGTCGTTCAGGGTCGCTTGTCCTTGATTAAACGTGATCTCGGTAAAGTCCGTTTTTTGTTCAATGGTGGCGTGTGGATTGCGTGTGATCACACTGACGCCAGCGAGAGTGTACAGTTGGCGCAGCAGTGCTTGCCAATCGTTTTGCAGTGGCAAGGCCATTGGCCCTTTCGGTGTGTTGAGTTGTTCAACACGTCGAGAGGGAATTCGAGTGTTCTCTAACCAGCGCAGTGCCGGAGAGGTTTTGATTTTATTGGTATAAGCGGTGTTGCTGGTGGAGAGCTTAGCTCCCTCATTGTTGTAATGGTTCATCCTCTTATCCTCCTAATGTAATTCCGTATACTTCTCACATTCCTATTATCATTGTTATAGAGTAACTACTCAGCCATACAAGTAATTGATTTTAAATGATAATATTTGGATGA